>JACMKT010000176.1 GCA_014380005.1 Rhodospirillales bacterium | reverse complement strand
CAATAACAGCCGCTTTATTCGTCATTTCGAGGCACGAGGGGTACACATGAAAAAGGTTCTTATCGCCAGCACCGCGCTGGTCGCCGCGACCCTGATTTCGGCCGGCGCTGCGTCCGCTTCCGAAAAGATCAAGCTGGAGCTTGGCGGCTATTCCAAGTGGTGGGTTGTCGGCGCTTGGCAGGATTCGGCCTTCCAGGCCAATGCCAACACCAATGGCACCCAGGCTGACTACAACTCGGTCGACATCAAGGGCGACAACGAGATCTTCTTCGGTGGCTCGACCACCCTGGACAACGGCCTGAAGGTCGGCATCAACGTCGAGCTGGAAGCCGGTGGCACCACCGACAACACCGCTGACACCATCGACAAGAGCTTCGTCTTCGTCGAAGGCGGCTTCGGTAAGTTCATCATCGGCACCGAAGCCAATGGCACTGCCCTGCTGCATGTCATGGCCCCCGACGCCGCTGGCAACACCGATTCCGACGGCATCCTGACCGGTGGCCTCGCCATCGTTAAGCCCGACGCCGTTGTCTCGCAGGTGTCCACCTCCATCGACACCGACAGCGATGCCGAGAAGATCACCTACGTCTCGCCGACCTTCTACGGCCTGACCGTTGGCGGCAGCTACATCCCGAACTCCTCGCAGGACAACCGCGGCGCCACCAACATCCGCACCCAGACCGCCGGCGAGATCTTTGGCGTCGGCGCCTTGTACGCCAAGTCCTTCGGCGGCGTGGACCTGAAGGTTTCCGGTGGCTTCGTCACCTATGACCTGAACCAGGTCAACGTTGCTGCCCCGCAGCCCAAGGACGGCGTGCAGGAATACAGCACCGGTGCTCAGCTGGCCTATGCCGGCTTCACCGTTGGCGGTTCCTATCGCCAGATCAACTCCGACTCCGGCGCTGCCGGCGCCCTGGCTTCCGGCAACGTGTGGGATGCCGGCATCCAGTACGCTTCCGGCCCCTACGCCGTCAGCTTCATCTACTTCGAGTCCAAGTCGGACGGCACTGTGACCACCGCCGGCGACGACACCGCCACCATCTATCAGGTGTCGGGCAAGTACTCCATGGGCCCGGGCGTCGATGTTCTGGCCACTGTCGGCCACGCCGAGTACGAAGACGAGACCGGCCTTGCTCGTAACGAGAACAAGGGCTGGGCCGTCATGACCGGTCTGTCGCTGGCCTTCTAAGCCACGATATACGGTTCGATTGGGGAAAGGGCGGCTTCGGCCGCCCTTTTTCTTTGGTTCTTCGCGGATTAGCGGGGAGTCTCCCTAGATTCACCACCAAGAGCACCAAGAACACCAAGACGACATGCCAAAGCGCACCGGCCCTGCCACCCGGCAGATAGCTTCGTGCCCTTAGTGCCCTTGGTGGTAAATCTTGCGATGACAGCCCCGCGCGATGTCACCGGCAATCCGTGATGAACTTTTCTTTGCCTAACGCCGTTGGAATCCGCCGATGGCGGCCAATCCCGCCGCGAATCGCAGGCCTCGGGCCGATGCCTCATTGACCCCGCCCAACGCCACCACCGGCAAGCCGGCACGCCGCGCCCACAGGGCAAAGCGAGCAGCGCCGATCGTCACTGCCCCAGGATGGCTGGCGGTGGGAAAGACCGGCGATAACAGGGCGCAATCAGCCCCCAGCCGCGCCGCCCGCGCCAAGCCGCTACGGGAATGGGCGGCCACGCTGAGCACCCGCCCATGGCCCAGCCATAGCCGCAATCCGGCCAGACTGACGGAACGTGCCACCGCTTCAGGCAGGTGCACACCCGCCGCCCCCACGCGCGCCGCCAAACGCCAATCCGCCCCGGCCACCACCAGCACCAGACGCCGGCGCCGGACAATGACCATCAGGCGCCGGGCCAAAGCCTCGCGTTCAGGGGCATCATAATGACGCAACCACACGCCGGTGCCCGGCGGCAGCATTTCCATCAGGGGCGCCGGATCGGCCAAGCGGTGTTCATCGGTCATCAGGATCAGCGCCGGATGATTGCCCGGCTTCCGTGAGCGGGCTGCGTTTGCTAGGGTCACGTCCCGCTCTCCTCTTGCTGTCCGGTTTGCCCTTGTCCGACATCATCCACAACTTGGCCGCTGTCAAGCAGCACATCACGGATGCCGCCCGCGCCGCTGGCCGCGACCCCGCCGCCATCACCCTGGTGGCGGTGTCCAAGACCCACGATTCCGCCGCCATCCGCCCAGCCCTGGAAGCCGGCCAGATTGTCTTCGGTGAAAACCGGGTCCAGGAAGCCAAAACCAAATGGCCGGCGCTGCGCCAAGACTTCCCCGCCGTCGAACTGCATCTGATCGGGCCGCTGCAGACCAACAAGGTGCGAGACGCGGTGGCGCTGTTCGACGTCATCGAGACGGTGGACCGGCCCAAACTGGCCCGCGCTTTGGCCGAGGAAGTCCAGCGCGTGGGCCGCAACCCACGCTGCCTGATCCAGGTCAACATTGGCCGCGAGCCGCAAAAGGCGGGCGCTGACCCCGATGCGGTGGATCAAATGATCCGCATCGCCCGTGAATACCAGTTGGATATCACCGGCCTCATGTGCATCCCGCCGGCGGAAGGCGATCCCGCCCCCCATTTCCGCGCTCTCGCCGAAATGGCGGCACGCAACGGACTTGCGGTCATCAGCATGGGCATGAGCGGCGATTACCCCACCGCCATCGCCGCCGGCGCCACCCATGTGCGGGTGGGCTCGGCCATCTTCGGTGCCAGGGATTACGGCTGATTTTATCGGGCTATTGCCCGAACCCATCTGGGGCGATGCCCCAGACCCCATTTGATTCTGGGTCTTCGCGGAATCCCGGGGAGACGCACCTTAATTCAAGGAATAATGACACGAATGGACACGGATCCCCGCTACGCGGGACACGGATAAGGACCATCCGTGTTTATCCGTGTCCATCCGTGTCACATAATTCTGTTTCTTCGGCTTAGCAGCCCCTCAAACGAAAAACGCCGCCAGCCCAGTGGGCGGCGGCGT
>JACMKT010000175.1 GCA_014380005.1 Rhodospirillales bacterium | reverse complement strand
GCCAAGAATTATTGGTGACACGGATGGACACGGATAAACACGGATGGTCCTTATCCGTGTCCCGCGCAGCGGGGATCCGTGTCCATCCGTGTCATTATTCCTTGAATTAAGGTGCGTCTCCCCGCTAATCCGCGATGAACCTTTCTTATGGCCGCCCCTCTACTCGGTCAGAATTTTCGGGTACAGCGTCTTCCAGAATCCGCATTTATGCTGGGCGCTGGCATCGAAGTTTCCGACCTTGCCCGGATCGAACTTCAAAACAGTTCCGTCCGCCTTGAACGTCCCCCAGGCCGGAGAGTTGGGCGCCGACGGCATCCCGGTTTTGGCAAAGCTGGTCCAATAGGCCATCATCTGATCTGCCAGCTGTTGCGACGGCGCCGCAAGGTCCGGCCCGTCCAGCTTGATGGTGTTGGAGTAGTGCAGGAACTGGTACGGCAGTTCAGATGAATGCACGGCGCCCATCTCGAACCCGGGATCAGTGGTCACCGGCGGGGCGGCGCGGTCGGCGAAGACGTATTCGTAGACCTTGACCGATTTGCCCAACATCTTGCCGCCCTGCAGATAGATGCAGTTGTTCAGGCCGTTATTGGGGGTGAAGTCCGAGGTGACCGTGCCAAAGGCCGCCGGGGCCGAGGAATAATCCTTCAGCGGATATTGCGCCAGTACGGCATCCGCATTGACCTCGCCATATTCCGTCGCCAGCTTGTCACGGTAATTGGCGTCGGTAACAGGATGAGTGGCCTGGGAATAGGCCACATACAGCCGCAATTCATCGCGGTTGCCGCCGTTCATGATCGGAACCTTGACGAATTTGCCCTTAGCCACGGCATCGGCGGCCTGCAAGGGCACGGTCTTGGTGCCGAAGACGGGCGCATAGGCCAGCAAATCGCTGCCCCCCACCTCACTGGCGGCGGTAAGCAAATCATTCACCGCCTTGGTCCGCATGCAGGCAGGAGCAGTCGCCGGATCAAGGCACCCCACCTTTTCTGCCACGCTTGTGCCCTTGGCGCTGTTCTCGGCCACACTCTTCAGCGTGTGAACGCAGCCGCCGCTTTGAACGATGGCCTTGTGGAACAGCCCGGTGGTTTCCTTCGGCGCCAGAATGTGCATACACACCGACGAGGCGCCGGCGGATTCCCCAGCCAAGGTGACGTTATTGGGGTCGCCACCGAAGGCGGCGATGTTGCGCTTTACCCATCGCAGCGCGGCCCGCTGATCCTCAAGGCCATAGCCGCCATTGTGGTCCTTGCCGAACTGAGGATGGGGCATGAAGCCGAAGACGCCGATGCGGTAATTGAGCGACACCACCACCGCATCGCCCGACTTTGCCATGATATCGAGCGGATAGAGCGCACTTGATCCGCCGACGAAGGCACCGCCGTGAATCCAGACAATGACGGGACGCTTACGGGCGGATTCACCCTTGCCGGAATAGGGCGCGGTGACGTTGATATGCAGACAGTCTTCGTTCTCGCTGGCTTCCGTCAATCCGTAGCGACTTAATTGCGGGCAAGCGCTGCCATATTGCGTGGCATCCAATGTGCCCGTCCACGGCTTGAACGGCTGCGGCAACTTCCATCGCAACTCGCCCGTGGGCGGCGCGGCGTAGGGGATGCCCTTGAACTCCCGCACACCATCGCGAATGGCGCCACGAACCGCGCCATGATCGGTCATGACAACGGTCTGGGCATCGGGTGCGGCAGCTTGGGCGCCACCGGACAGCAGCTGGGCGATGGCAAGCCCCCCCGCAAGGAAAGCGCTGATTGTTCGCATTTTCATATTTCACCCCATAAGTTTGCGCTCAAACAGTGCGAGCTTATGTGGCGATGTCAACCATGTTTAGTTGCATACAAGGAGCGCCGACGAGGCTCCATCTAAGCGCTCAACCGCTTCCTGAAAGTTTGGTATATACTGGAATGGGTTGCCGGTCGCCGGCGGCCCTTTTCCTTTTTCAGGACCCTTAGGAGCAGTCATGGGAACCATCTTCGTCGCCACCAGCAAAGCCCAGCAGGATTGGGGCTCGGACGTGGGTCTGGGCAAGAACCTGTTCAAAGTGGGCGTGGCCGAAGACGGCACACCGGAAGAGGCGCTGGCCGGTTGCGCCAATCAGACCGATTGGGTGGTGCTGCAAGCCCAGGATTGCGGCGACAAGACCGAGGTGGAAATACTGGAGCGCGTGTCCCGCAAGGAAAAGTTGGTGGACCCCAACTATTACCCCAAGCTTCGCGGCGCCCAGGGCATCGTCAAGATCAACCTGACCACCATCGAGAATTCCATGCTGGTCGCCTTGGCGCTGGACGGGCGCGAGCCGGCCAAGAACTTCAAGGTCAAGCCGGTGGACGTGGCCAACCATCTGATCACCAACGCGCTGAAATAGTATCAGCTTGCGGCTGCCGCCCGGTCGAACCTGTCCACGGCGAAAGCGGCGACCTCGTCCTTCCGGCGCACCAATTCGGCGGCGCAGGGGATGAAATCGGTGGTCATGAGCTTTTCCACCACGCCCGGCAACGCCTCATTGGGCAGGCGGGGAAGCTCGGCCAGGGGGCGTTTCAGGCTGCCCATACAGCCGACCTCCCCGTCCGCTGTCGCGCGCACCTTGGCCAAGCCACAGGGGGCCGTGCAGAAATCTCCCCCATACGGCACCTGCCAAAGCCCCAGATTGCGGTGACGGCCTTGCAGCACGTCTCCGGCTGCCGACGTGTAAATGGCGGTTCCGGCGGTGCCGAACAATTTCGTCAGATGGGCCGGCCCGCTGTCGCAAGCCGCGACAAAATCCAGCCCGTCCATGAAATCCAGCAGCTTATGAGTCGTCGCGAAGCCGTCGATGATCTGCACGCCCTCGGGCAGATTGGCCCGCAGCAGCTTTTCATACGCAATTTTGCACCCTTGATAGGCGTTCAGCACCACAGAAATCTGTCCCTTGGCCTTCAACGCGTCAGCCAGGGCAGCCGTCACCATGGGCGGCAGGGTGCGCAACGGTGACGACGCCATGGGCAGGATACCGATGCGGGGCGACGGCCCCACGGGCCGGACGGGGACCGCGACGGGGTCCAGTTGGAAACGGTTCAGCAGCACCGCTTCCACGTCCACCGGCTGGGTAACGACCGCATCCCAGCCATCCACCTCGCCCAAATCGATGATGGGGAAGTGCCGCGCCAGTTCCTTGGCGGAAATGACCAGCGGCAAGACGGTGATGCCGGCCTCCCGGCCGAAAATATCGGTGGCGCCCCCGGTATTTGCGACCGTTACCCTCACGTCAGGGAAGCGGCTGCGGAAAGCGCGCAGGAACAGCACCACGCCCACACAATCGCCCAGGGCGTCCGAGGGCAACACGAACATCACCCTTTGACGGCCAAAATCGCGGCCCCATTGCTCCACCGGCAGAGTCTCGAAACGAACCCCTTCCATCATCACCCGCGCCGCCCCGCCGGCGGCAGAAAGCTGCTGACGCAAAACCTTGTTGCGGGTGAAGTAGTCCTTGCTGCCATCGGGCTGCTGCCGGAATTTTTCCTCGCATACGGACAGCTTCAGACTGAAAGGCGCAGTGCTGCGGAACCGAGTGAAGGCGGTGGGGCCGAGATGCTTGCTCATACTGACGGAGACCTACTCCAAAAACCGATGGACGATCCGCTCCACCCCGTCCACATAGGAGCCGCCGAACAGGCGGACATGGACCAGCAGCGGATACAGATTATACAGGTCGCGGCGGGCTTCCCAGAAGCCGGGCTCCAGCGGGCGCAATTCGCCGTAACGGGCGAAGAAGGCATCGCCGAAGGTGCCGAACAGGGTGGCGAAGGCCAGTTCCATTTCGGGGTGGCCGTAATACAAGGCGGGGTCGATGAAGGCGGCGATGCGGCCGTCCTTGACCAGCACGTTACCGCCCCAGCAATCGCCGTGGATCAGGCGAGGATGGTCGGGTTCATCAATCCACTGATTCAGCCGCCCGGCCAGGACTTCCACGCGGGCCATCAACTCCGCAGGCAGGCGCCCGGCCTTGTGTGCCTCTTCCGCCATGTACAGCAGGCGGTGGTCGCGGAAGAAATCCACCCAGCGCCGGGTGGGCGTATTGGGTTGGACGAGGCCGCCGATGACGGTGTCACGCTCGGCGCCGAAGGAATGCCAAGTGTGGCCGTGCAGGGCCGCCAGCAACTCGGCGGCATGGGTTTCCGCCGCCGGAGTGACGGCGCCTCCCGCCTCCACATAATCCATCAGCAGCAATTGGCTGTCGGCATGGATCACATGGGGCACCGGCAGCATGGTGTGGCTGGCGAGGAAGCGCAGCATCCAGCCCTCGGGCTCCAGCCCCGCCCCCTGCTTGGCGACGACACGCCCGCCGTTTTCCAGAGTGATCAGGGTCACATGGCCCACCGATCCTCCCGACAGGGGCGCCGTCCCGGCCAGCTTGCGGCCGGTATAGCGCTCCACCAGGGAGGTCAGCGGGGCGGTCACCCTAAGCGGGGCCGCAAATGGGCCAGCACGCCGCGCGAGCCGGCCTCGATCATATCCAGCACCCGTTCGAAGCCGTCACCGGCCCCGTAATAGGGGTCGGGCACGTCCGAGATGCCCAGATCAGGGGCGAAATCCAGGAACAGCCGCACGCGGTCCTCGCGCCCTTTCGGGCAGGCTTGGTTCAGCATCTGCAGATGGCCGCGATCCATGGCCAGCACCAGATCGAACTGGTCGAAATCATCGGCGCGGACCTTGCGGGCACGCAACCCGTCCAATTCGATGCCGCGCTTGCGGGCGGCGGCGGCGCTGCGGCGGTCGGGCGATTCACCCACATGGGCGCCATGGGTGCCGGCGGAATCCACGCTGATGCGGTCGCCCAGGCCTTCGGCCTCGACCAGCGCGCGGAACACGCCTTCGGCGGTGGGAGAGCGGCAGATGTTGCCGGTGCAGACGAAGAGAACTTTGATCATCCATCCGGCATACCCGCATTTCCGGGGTCGCCGCAAGGCCCTTCACCACCCGGCTTGACCAAAGTCAAAGAATTACCACCCCAACCATGCGTTGTGTTCATTAGGGGGACT
>JACMKT010000174.1 GCA_014380005.1 Rhodospirillales bacterium | reverse complement strand
GCCAAGAATTATTGGTGACACGGATGGACACGGATAAACACGGATGGTCCTTATCCGTGTCCCGCGTAGCGGGGATCCGTGTCCATCCGTGTCATTATTCCTTGAGTTAAAGTGCGCCTCCCCGGAAATCCGCGAAGAACCAAATTTAAACCTGATTCGCCTCTAACGCTGTTCCTCGATGGCATCGGCCAGCTTGCCCAAGGCGTTGGACAGCAGGCGGTGATCGTTGTTGTCCACGATCAAATCCAGCAGGATGGCGGCCTCGTCGCCCACCATACCCAGCACCTTCATGGCGGCGACGAAGCCGTGCTCGGTCAGGGCCTCGTTGGCGGGACGGAAGACTCGGCTGCGGCCGCCTCGGGATTCCTGGCCCAGGATTTCGCCCAGCACCTCGTCACCGGCGCGCTTGCGGTGGATTTGGAAGGCCACCGCGCGCAGCAGGCGGATTTTTTCGTCGGTGTCGAGGGTGTCGTTCTTAGCCATGATGGCGGCACCTTGGCGCCCGAAATGGGGTCAAGTCAATGTCCTAGGCGGTTATCGACGCCCACGGGTGGGGCGTGGTAAATGCATGCCCCATGAACACTGAACAAATCATGGCGTTGATCCTGCCGTTCGAGAAGGGCCTGCTGCCCATGCCCGAGCGCGCCTTCCTCATGCGGGCCGAACCGTCCGAAGTCCTGACCGAGGATTGGCGTCCCCGTCTGGTCTGCGAGCAAAGCTTCAAGCCCAGCTTCACCGCTTTGACCAAGGCCGGCTATCACCCGGTGGAACGCCTGTCCGGCGCCTTCCCGGTGGGGCTGCTGCTGCTGACCAAGCACAAGGCGGAAAACCGCGCCAATGTGGCCCGTGCGTGGTCGTTGCTGGAGCCCGGCGGCATGCTGGTGTGCTGTGGTGCCAATGCCATGGGGGCCGCCAGCTTCGAACGCGAGGTGGAGCGCACCATCGGCCTGGACGGCCAGATGTCCAAGCATCAATGCCGCATCTTCTGGCTGCGCCGCCCCGAGGGCGAATGCGCTTTGCCTGAGGGCTTGGCCGAGTGGCTGGCCTCTGGCGAACCGCGCCCGGTGGACGGCACCGCCTTGGTCGCCCGCGCCGGCTGCTTCAGCTTTGAGCATGTGGACACCGGCTCGCGCATCTTGGCCGAGTGCTTCCCCGCCGGCATGGCCGGCCGCGTGGCCGATCTGGGCGCCGGCTGGGGCTATCTGGGCGTGCGTCTGCTGGAGCGTTTCCCCGAGATTACCGGCCTGGATATGTACGAGGCCGAAGCCATGGCTCTGACCGATGCCCGCGCCAACATGGCCACCGCGCCGGGGCCGGAGCGCGCCACCTATCATTGGCACGACGTCACCGCCGGACTGACCGACGTGGAACCCTATGATTGGATCGTCAGCAACCCGCCCTTCCATGAGGGCCGCAAGGCCGATCCGGGCATGGGCCAAGCCTTCATCACCGCTGCGTGGAAAGCCATCCGCCGCCGCGGCAAATTCCTGCTGGTGGCCAACCGTCACCTGCCCTACGAGGCCGAACTGCGCAAGCGCTTCCGCAGCGTGGAATTGCTGCATCAGGCCGAGGGCTTCAAGGTCTATCTCTCGACGAATCGCCACGACAAATGAGCCCGACCTACAAATGAGACTAATCCGACTGCTCGCCAATCTGGGCTATGGCAGCCAGAAAGACGTGCGCGCCATGATCCGTCAGGGCCGCGTCACCGATGCCCATGGCACGGAACTGACCGTGGACACCCGCGCCCGCGCCGAGGACGTGCGCCTGGACGGCGAGGCGCTGGACCCCGGCCCCGGCATGGTGCTGATGCTGAACAAGCCCGACGGCTACACCTGCTCCACCGCCGATCCGGGCCGCATCGTCTATGAATTGCTGCCCGAGCGCTTCATGCACCGCAACCCGGTGCTGGCGCCGGTGGGGCGGCTGGACCGCGACACCACCGGGCTGTTGCTGATGACCGATGACGGCGCGTTATTGCACCGCATCACCTCGCCCAAGAACCACGTGCCCAAGACCTACGAGGTCACCTTGTCCCGTCCGCTCAAAGGCGACGAGGCCAGCATCTTCGCCGGCGGCGATCTGCTGCTGCGCTCGGAAACCACCGTGCTGGCCCCAGCGGTGCTGGAGGTGCTGGAGCCCCAGCGCTGCCGCCTGACCATCATGGAAGGCCGCTATCATCAGGTGAAACGCATGTTCGCCGCAATCGGCAACCATGTGGAAACCCTGCACCGCTCCAGCCTGGGCGGCATCACTTTGGGCGATCTGCCATCGGGCCAATGGCGCGTGCTGACGCCTGAGGAAGTGGCGACCATCGGGGTTTGAGGCGAAATTTCACCACAAGGCACCAAGGAAGTTTGCCAGAAGGCATATAGCCGTGCCGAAGCGGCACGGCGGAGGCTGGATTGGGAGGCGCTAAAAGCCGAGGCCGGTTGAACGGTTCTCAGTCGTCCCGGCTTTGTGCCCCATGCCACACGCGAAGGACGGTCACGGCGGCATCATCGACCTCATAAACGATGATATACGGTCGCATGACCACAAGTTCGCGAGTGCCTTCCACGCGCCCCGAGCGGCCTCGGTACGGGAATAGGGTCAGGCTGTCGCCCGCAAGCAGAAGCTCGCGAGCCAATTGCCGGGCCGCGATGGGGTTTTCTTCCGCGACGTGTCGAATGATCCGGACAAGGTCCGCGTTGGCCGACGCCCGCCAGACGACATTCACAACCGCCGGGCCTCGGGGGGTGTGGCGTCGAAATCACCCGCCGCGACCTCAAGCAGCCATGCCCGCACCTCGGCATGGGGCACGGCCCGAGGGTCGGAGCGGGCCTCGGCCACCGCCGCAACAAGCGCCTCGGTTTCCGCCGCCGTGTCGTCCATATCGGGTAAGGAGCGCGCTGGTTCACTCATGGAATAAATATGGCAGCGGGAGCCGAGGATGTCGAGGGGGTGGAGGCAACCGGAATAGCTCCCCCCCCGCAAACGGCATTCCAGTTCGAGCCGATTGCGGGCAATCGGGCGTTCACACTCTAAATCCTCGAAGAAGGCCGCATGGATATCGACAAACTCAAATTCCGCATTCAAGCGCTTGCCGCCAAGACCGTCGCCAATGGCTGCACCGAGGCCGAGGCCCTGTCCGCCGCCGCCAAGGTGGCCGATCTGTTGGATCAGTACGATCTGTCGCTCAGCGATGTGGAACGGGCCGGCGCGCAATGCGAGAAGCTGGTCATGGCCTCGGGCAAGAAGCAGCGCCAGCCCATGGAAGGCTGCATCGGCGCCATCGCCTTGTTCTGCGACTGCAAGGTCTGGCGCGAAAAGGATGCCGAGGGCCGCGCTGCCACCGTGTTCTTCGGCCTGCCCGCCGATCTGGAAGCGGCGCGCAGCCTGTACGCCCTGATCGAAGCCGCCATGCGTAGCGAGGCCGAAGCCTATAAGCGGGCGCGCAAGGTCATCTCGTACCGCCATGACGAAAGCCGCTCGTTCCTCATCGGCATGGCCCAGGCCATCGGCGAGACCCTGGTGGAGATGAAAGCCAGCCGCGACAGCGCCAACCGCAAAGCCACCGGACGCGATCTGGTCCTGGTCAAATCCAGCGCGGTGGAAGCGGAATTCACCCGGCTGAACCTTTCGTTCAGGCAGTCGGGGCCGTCGGGCCGCCGGGTGATGGCGGGGGCGTTCGAATCCGGGCTGGAGGCGGGAGAGCGGTTCGACATCAAGGGGCGGTGAGGCCCCTCCCCAAACGGGCTATCACTTCTCCACACTAACCAGGGCAATTTAGTCGGGTTTATGACATTGGACTCGGGCGGCGTAGCGATGACGCCGCTCCCCACGTCCAATGGGTATCTCAATGGAAATTGGCGTCTTCGGTTTGGTTCTCTTTCTGGTGGCGCTCAACATCGCCTACCTCGTCTGGCATCGCCGGTCGTCACAGACATCGCTGCAACGGGCGGAAAGCAAGACCTCGGCCATCCTGGACGCGGCGGTGGACGGCATCATCACCATCGACAAGAACGGCTGCATCGAGACCTTCAACGCCGCCGCCGAGCGCATCTTCGGCTATGGCCGCGACGAGGTCATCGGGCGCAACGTCAAGACGCTGATGCCGGAGCCCTATCAATCCGAGCATGACGGCTACCTTGCCGCCTACAAGGCCACCGGCAAGCCGCGCATCATCGGCACCGGACGCGAGGTTCAGGGCCGGCGCAAGGACGGCAGCACCTTCCCCATGGATCTGGCGGTGGGCGAAAGCCGCAATGGCGACCGCCGCCTGTTCGCCGGCATCGTGCGCGACATCACCGAGCGCAAGGCCACCGAACAACGCCTGCTGGAGAGCGAGGCCAAGACCCGCGCCATCCTGGAAACCGCCGCCGACGGCATCATCACCATCGACGAAAACGGGCTGGTGCTGAGCGCCAACCCGGCGGCGGAACGGCTGTTCGGCTATCAAGCCGCCGAGATCATCGGCCACAACATCAACATGCTGATGCCCGAGCCCTACCGCTCCGCCCATGACGGCTATCTGTCGCGCTACCGCAAGACCGGCGAGCGCAAGATCATCGGCATCGGGCGTGAGGTGGAAGGTCTGCGCAAGGACGGCAGCACCTTTCCCATGGAACTGGGCGTGGGCGAGGCGGTGGTGGGCGGCGCCCGCATCTTCACCGGCATCGTGCGCGATACCACCGAACGCAAGCGCGGCGAGGACAAGCTGCGCGACAGCGAGGCCAAGACCCGCGCCATTCTGGAAACGGCGGCAGACGGCATCATCACCATCGACGAATTCGGCGTGGTGCTGACCGCCAACCGCGCCGCCGAGCGTCTGTTCCTATACAGCACCGAGGAACTGATCGGCCGCAACATCAACATGCTGATGCCCGAGCCCTACCACTCGGCCCACGACAATTACCTGAAACGCCACCGCGACACCGGCGAGCGCCGCATCATCGGCATTGGCCGCGAGGTGGAAGGCCGCCGCCGCGACGGCACCACCTTCCCCATGGATCTGGCGGTGGGCGAGGCCAGTGTGGGCGGCAAACGCATCTTCACCGGCATCGTCCGCGACATCACCGCCCGCAAGCGCACCGAGGAGGAATTGCGGCAAAGCGAGGAACGCCTGCGCCTGCTGGTGGACAATGTGCGCGATTACGCCATCACCTGGCTGGACGTGGACGGCCACATCGCCAGTTGGAACGGCGGCGCCGAACGGATCTATGGCTGGAGCGCCGAAGAGGCCATCGGCATGTCCACCAGCGCCTTCTATCCCCCTGAAACCAAGCCCATGGCCCAGCGGGCTTTGGCCAAGGTGCGCGAAGAAGGCCGCTACGAGGACGAAGGCTGGCGCGTGCGCAAGGATGGCAGCCGGTTATGGGCCCATGTGGTCATCACCCCGCTATGGGATGCGGGCGGCCACATGCGCGGCTATGTCCGGGTCTCACGCGACATCACCGACCGCATGCGGGTGGAAGAGGAATTGCGCGCCGCCAAGGACGAGGCCGAGCGCGCCAATATGGCGAAATCCAAATTCCTCGCCGCCGCCAGCCACGATTTGCGCCAACCGGTGCAGGCGCTGGTGTTCTTCGCTTCGGCCCTGGAATCCAAGATCGGGCGCTCGTCGGCGGCCACGGTGCTGGGCGACATGAAGGGGTCGCTGGAGGCGCTGAACGTGCTGCTGGACGCCCTGCTGGACGTGTCGCGGCTGGATGCCGGCATCGTCACCCCGCAGCCCACCAATTTCTCCCTTTCGGTGCTGATCGACCGGCTGATGGCGGAATTCGGCCCCTTGGCAACGGACAAGAAAATCGCCCTGAAGACCGTTCCCAGTTCCGCCCTGGTGCGCACCGATCCCATGCTGCTGGGCCGGGTGCTGCAAAACTTCCTGACCAACGCCATCCGCTACACTCCGCGCGGCCGCATCCTGATCGGCTGCCGCCGCCACAACAGCGTGGTGCGCATCCAGGTGTGGGATACCGGCATCGGCATCCCGCCCGAGCGGCTGAACGACATCTTCACCGAGTTCTATCAGGTGGGAAACACCGAGCGCGACCGCAACCAGGGTCTGGGCCTGGGCCTTGCCATCGTCGCCCGGCTGTCGCGCCTGCTGGACTGCAAGGTGGAGGTGCGCTCGAAGGAGGGCCGCGGCTCCATGTTCAGCATCGACATCCCGGTGGTCAGCTATAGCAGCGCGCGCAACGTCGCCTTCCTGGACACGGCGGCCCGGCGCGAGGAGGCCAAAAAAGGCTTGGTGCTGGTCATCGATGACGAGATCTCGGTGCTCAAAGGCCTGCAAATGGTGCTGGAAAGCTGGGGCTATGACGTCATCACCGCCACCGCGGAGGCCGAAGCGGTGCAATTGCTGGATGCCCTGCACCGCCCGCCCGATCTCATCATCGCCGATTACAGCCTGCGTCAGGGCCACACCGGGGCCGAGGCTATCCTGCACATCCGCAGCCAGCTCAACCGGTCCATTCCCGCCCTGCTGATTACCGGCGACACCGCGCCCGAACGGCTGCGCGAGGCCGAAGCCCACGGGCTGAACCTGCTGCACAAGCCGGTCCAGCCCGGCAAGCTGCGCGACGTGCTGGCGCAACAGATGCATTCGTGAGAGATGCGTGGTGTGACAGAAATATGTTGCAGTGCAACATAGGGCTTGCGTCCTGGCAGAAATTGCATATCCTGTCCCCATGCTGCGCCGCACCATCCGGCGGCCCGTCAAACCCTTCGCAAGGAACCGCCTGATATGCCTAACGCCACCATCGATCAGATCACTGCCGCCACCAAAGCCAACGCCGATTCCCTGACCAAGAGCGGCAACGCCGCCATCGCCGGTTTCCAGGAACTGGCCAAGGCCTATCAGGCGCTGGCCACCAAGAATGCCGAGAAGCTGACCGCCTCCATCCAGGCGCTGTCCACGGTCAAGACCCCGGCCGAATTCATCGAGTTGCAGCAGAAGCTGATCCAGGAAGGCGTGGACGCCGCCGTGGGCGACAGCCGCAACATCGCCGAGCTGACCACCGCCGTCTTCACCGCCGCTTTCGAGCCGGTGAAGGCCCAGGTCGAGTCGTTCCAGAAGTTCGCCAAGAAGTAATCAACCCGGTCCTGCCGGTTTGATGAAGCCGCACCCTGGCAACGGGGTGCGGCTTTTTCTTTGGGATGTCCAGGGGCCGCGCCCCGTTGTGGTTAAGGTTCCACGTCCACGCTCTGGCACAGCGCGCCGGCTTCGGCTAAGGTGCGGCCACCATGACGAATACCGACGAAAACCAGCCCGGTCAGGGCACCACCCATTTCGGCTTCAAGACCGTGCGCGAGGCGGAAAAGGCCTCCATGGTGCGTGAGGTGTTCGACTCCGTCGCGCCGAAATACGACCTCATGAATGATTTGATGAGCGCGGGCGTCCATCGCCTATGGAAGGCGTCGTTCCTGGACTGGCTGCGGCCCCGGCCCGACCAGACCCTGCTGGACGTGGGCGGCGGCACCGGCGACATCGCCTTCGGCTGGAAGAAGCGCGGTGGCGGGCCGGCCTTGGTGTGCGACATCAACAAGGAAATGCTGGCCGTCGGGCGCGACCGCAGCTTCGACCGCAATCTGGTGGGCGATCTGTCCTGGGTGTGCGGCAATGCCGAGACCCTGCCCGTGGCCGACCGCTCGGTGGACCGCTACACCATCGCCTTCTGCCTGCGCAACGTCACCCATTGGGACAGGGCCATCGCCGAGGCCTATCGCGTGCTCAAGCCGGGCGGGCGCTTCATGTGCCTGGAGTTTTCCAAGGTGGTGGTGCCGGGCCTGAAGGAATTCTACGACATGTATTCCTTCCACGTGCTGCCCACCGTGGGCCAGATGGTCACCGGCAACCGCGAGGCCTATCAGTATCTGGTGGAAAGCATCCGCAAGTTCCCGCCCCAGCAGGAAATGGCCGACATGGTCCGCGCCGCCGGCTTCGAGCGGGTCGAGGTGCGCAATTTGTCCGGTGGCATCGCCGCCATTCATTCCGGCTGGCGGCTGTAGGTAGAAAAACATGATCCGCGCCAGCCGCAACCTCCACCGCATGCTGACCATCGCGCGGGTTCTCGCGCGGCATGACGCGCTGGATATCGTCGATCTGCCCATGGCCCGCGTTGGCGCCTCGCTGCTGCGGTTCGGGCGCAAGCCCATGCATTCGGGCCGCCCCGGCGAGCGCCTTGCCGCCGCCCTGACCGCCCTGGGTCCCACCTTCATCAAGCTGGGCCAAGCCCTGTCCACCCGCGCCGATCTGCTGGGCGAGGAGGTGGCGGCCGATCTGTCCCATCTGCAGGACCGCTTGGCGCCGTTCCCGGCCAAGGAGGCGCGGCGCATCATCGAGGAGCAACTGGGCGCCCCCATCGAGGAGCTGTTCGCCAGCTTCGACGACGAACCGGTGGCCGCCGCCTCCATCGCCCAGGTCCATTTCGCCATCACCGCCGAGGGCCGCGAAGTGGCGGTCAAGGTGCTGCGCCCCGGCGTCGAGACCAAATTCGCCAAAGACATCGAATTGCTGCGCTGGCTGGCCGGTTGGGTGGAGTTCACCCAGCCCAAGCTGCGCCGCCTGCGCATGGTGGAAAGCGTCCAGACCTTCGAGGATTCCATCGAGCTTGAGATGGACCTTCGCTTCGAAGCCGCCGCCGCCGCCGAACTGGCGGAGAATTTCGCCGGCGACGATACTTTCCGCGTGCCCGCCATCGACTGGCAGCGCACCGCCAAGCGGGTGCTGACGCTGGAGCGGGTCTACGGCATTCCGGTGGACGAAAAAGACACCATCCTCGCCGCCGGGCTTCAGCTGGATGCCGTGCTGCAAAAGGCCGCCGAGTCGTTCTTCAACATGGTCTTCCGCGACGGCTTCTTCCACGCCGACATGCATCCCGGCAATCTGTTCGTGGATGCGGGCGGCAATCTGGTGGCGGTGGATTTCGGCATCATGGGCCGGGTCGATCTGCGCACGCGGCGCTTCCTGGGCGAGATGCTGGTGGGCTTCCTCAACGGCAATTACCGCCGCGTCGCCGAAGTGCATTTCGAGGCCGGCTTCGTGCCCGCCGACCAATCGGTGGACAATTTCACCCAAGCCTGCCGCTCCATCGGCGAGCCCATCATGGGCAAGGCCATGCACGAGATTTCCATCGCCAAGCTGCTGGGCCAGCTGTTCCAGGTCACCGAGCAATTCGCCATGCAGACTCAGCCGCAATTGCTGATGCTGCAGAAAAGCATGCTGGTGGCCGAAGGCGTGGGCCGCACCCTGGACCCCAGCGTCAACATGTGGGAATTGGCGCGTCCTCTGATCGAAAACTGGATGCGCTCGAATTTGGGTCCCCAGGCGCGGGTCAAGGACACCGTGTTCAACGCGGTCGCCACCCTGGAACGCCTGCCGCGCATGCTGGCCGAGACCGAGAAGGCCTATACCAGCCTGATGAATGGCGGTCTGAAACTGCACCCCGACACGGTAAAAGCCATGCGCGGCGAAGGCCGCCGCAAGGGCCTGCCGGGCTGGCTGCCATGGCTGCTGGTGGTGGCGCTGGGTGTGGCGTATTGGTGGAAGTGACCCTTTTCATCACTCCCCAATGCCGTCATGGCCGGGCTTGACCCACGACGGTCCAGTTAGCGGGCCACGGAAGGCACGGAGGTAAATTTCTCTCTCGTCATCCCCGCGAAAGCGTGGCCCCCGGATCCGCGCTTCGCTTGTCCGGGGTGATGGTGTGGACGCTCCGTCCCGCAAAACCTGCCATGTGCTGGCCCACAATCCATAAAATGTGGTAGGTGAAACCATGACTTCGCCACATCCCACCACCCTGGTCCTTGGCGGCGCCCGTTCGGGCAAAAGCAGCTATGCCGAGGCCCTGATGGCCGACCGACCGGCGCTGTACGTCGCCACCGGCCAAGCCTTCGATGACGAGATGCATGACCGCATCCGCCTGCACACCGACCGCCGCGGCCCCCATTGGACCACCATTGAAGAACCGCTGGAGCTGTCCGCCACCCTGGACCGGGTGCTGATGCCCGACCGCCCGGTGCTGGTGGATTGCTTGACCCTATGGATCAGCAATCTGATGCATGCGGAGCGCGACGTGGATGCGGAAACCGGGCGCCTGTGCGAGGTGCTGGCGGAACCGGCGGGGCCGGTGGTGCTGGTGTCCAACGAAGTCGGTCTGGGGCTGGTGCCCGACAACCGCTTGGCCCGCGAGTTCCGCGACCATCAAGGCCGCGTCAACCAGCGCCTTGCCCAAATCTGCCGCCGGGTGGTGTTCGTCGCCGCCGGCCTGCCCCTAATGCTCAAGGACGAGTCATGATCCGCCCCCCCTTGTCGCGTAAAGTGCCCGCCACCATCGTCACCGGCTTTCTGGGCGCCGGCAAAACCACTCTGGTCCGTCATTTGATGGAGAACAACCAGGGCCGCCGCATTGCCCTGATCGTCAATGAATTCGGCGATGTGGGCGTGGATGGCGAGCTGCTGGCCGCCTGCGGTGTGGCCGGTTGTGCCGAGGACGACATTATCGAGCTGGCCAATGGCTGCCTGTGCTGCACCGTGGCTGACGAATTCCTGCCGGTCATGCAGGCCTTGCTGGACCGCAGTGATCCGCCCGACCACATCATCATCGAGACCTCGGGTCTGGCCCTGCCCAAGCCCCTGGTCAAGGCGTTCCACTGGCCGGAAATCCGCTCGCGGGTCACCGTGGACGGCGTCATCGCCGTGGTGGACACCGCCGCCGTTTCCGCCGGACGCTTCGCCGACACGCCCGAGATGATGGCCCAGCCCGACCATGACAATCCCCTGGAGGAAGTGTTTGAGGACCAGTTGCTGTGTGCCGACATGGTTCTGTTGAACAAGACCGATCTGGTGGGCGAGGCCGAGTTGGAGCGCGTCCATGCCGACGTGACCAATTCCCTGCGCCCCGGCGTCAAGATCGTGCGCACGGCCCGCAGCGCCATCGACCCGGTCATCGTGCTGGGCCTGTCGGCGGCGGCGGAAGACGATTTGGCGGCGCGGCCCAGCCATCATGACCTTGAAGACGGCCACGACCACGACGATTTCGAAAGCTTCGCCGTCCATCTGCCGGAAATCACCGACGCCGATGCCCTGGCGGAAAAGCTGGTGGCCGCCATTGCCGCCCACGACATCCTGCGCCTGAAGGGCTTCCTGGCGGTGGAAGGCAAGGCCGCCCGCCACGTGGTTCAGGCGGTGGGTGCGCGCATGGAACGCTGGTTCGACCGCCCGTGGAAGGCCGGCGAAGACCGCCTGAGCCGTCTGGTCGTCATCGGCCAGAAGGGTCTGGACCGCACTGCCATCGAAGCCATGATCCTAGGCTAGACCCATGCATCTGCTGGCCGCCCAGCCCGGCACCATCTCGGACGGCACCGAGGCCATGGATTTGGGCCAGACCCCCGGTGAGGTGGTGGTGCTGTCGGCTGCCGATACCGAGCTATCGGCCCTGGCGGCGGTCCACACGAAAGCGGGGGCAACCTTCGGGTTGCGGCTGGCCAATCTGTCGCGCCTGACCCACCACATGTCGGTGGATTTGTATCTGGACCAAGTGGTCGAGCACGCCAAGCTGGTGGTGGTGCGGCTGCTGGGCGGGCAATCGTACTGGCCCTATGGGCTGGAACAGATCGCCGCTTTGTGCCGCCGCAAGAAGATCGCCTTGGCCTGCCTGCCCGGCGACGACAAGCCCGATACTGAGCTGATGCGCCAAGGCACTTTGCCCGCCGAGGCAACCGAACGCCTGTGGCGCTACCTGGTGTTCGGCGGGCCGGACAATGCCGGTCATTTCCTGAACTACGCCGCCGCCCTGATGGGGCGCGAGACCGAATGGCTGGAACCGCGCCAGTTGGCCCCCGCCGGATTGTATCCCCATACGGATTGGCGGGCAGATTGGGACAAGGCCAAGCCCGGCGCGGTCGTGGTGTTCTACCGCGCTTTGGTGCTGTCGGGCGACACCGCGCCCATGGATGCGCTGCTGGACGGGTTGCGGGGACAGGGGCTGAACGCCCACGGCCTGTTCGTGCAATCCCTGAAGGACTCCACCAGCGCCGGCACGGTGGAAGCGGTGCTGGCGGAGATGAAGCCGGATGTGGTGATCAACGCCACCGGCTTCGCCGTCGCCTCCCCGGCGCGCCCCGAGGACACGCCGTTCGGCCCGTCCGATTGCCCGGTGCTGCAAGTGGTGCTGGCCGGCGGCTCGGAAGAGGCGTGGCGCACGGGCACAAATGGCCTTGGCCCCAAGGACATCGCCATGAACGTGGCGCTGCCCGAGGTGGACGGGCGGGTGCTGGCCCGCGCCATCTCGTTCAAAGCCGCCACCCGCGACGCGGCCACCCAATGCGATATCGCCCGCCACGCCCCGGTGGCCGACCGCATCGCCTTTGTCGCCGAACTGGCGGCGCGCTGGGCCAAACTGCGCCGCACTGGGCCCGCGGACCGCCGCGTCGGCATCGTGCTGGCCAACTACCCCAACCGCGACGGGCGCTTGGGCAATGGCGTCGGCCTGGATACTCCGGCGGGCACCATGGAAGTGCTGCGCGCTTTGGCCGCCGCCGGTTACCGCACCAATGATTTGCCCCGCGACGGCAATGATCTGGTGGAACAGCTTCAGCGCGGTCCCACCAATGATTTCCGCCAATTGGCTACGCGGGAAATCCGCGAAACCCTGGCCCTGCCCGATTACTTCGCCTTCTTCAACGCGCTGCCGCAAGCCGTGCAAGATTCCGTGCGCCAGCGCTGGGGCGCCCCGGAAGCCGACCCGTTCTTCAAGCCGGGCGAATTGTCCTGCGGCGAGTTCCTGCTGCCGATCATGCGCTTCGGCGCGGTAGCCGTGGGCATTCAGCCGGCGCGTGGCTACAACATCGACCCCAATACCAGCTATCACGACCCGGCCTTGGTGCCGCCCCATTCCTATCTGGCCTTCTACGCGTGGCTGCGCGAAAGCTTCCGCGCGGACGCCCTGATCCATATGGGCAAGCACGGCAATCTGGAATGGCTGCCGGGCAAGTCTCTGGCTTTGTCCGAAGCCTGCTTCCCGGAAGCGGCCTTGGGTCCCATGCCCAACCTTTACCCTTTCATCGTCAACGACCCCGGCGAAGGCACTCAGGCCAAGCGCCGCGCCCAAGCGGTCATCATCGACCACCTAACCCCGCCGCTGACCCGCGCCGAGAGCTACGGCCCCCTGCGCGAGCTGGAGCGGCTGGTGGATGAGTATTACGAGGCCGCCGGTCTGGACCCACGCCGTCTCGCCTTGCTGCGCAAGGAAATCCTGACCACGGCGTCCGCCGCTGGCCTGGACCGCGACCTTGGCATTGCGCCGGGCGACGATGCCGACACCGCCTTGTCCAAGCTGGACAACCATCTGTGCGAATTGAAGGAATTGCAGATCCGCGACGGGCTGCACATTTTCGGTGTTTCCCCAATGGGCGATCAGCGCATCGATCTGCTGGTGGCCCTGGCCCGAGTGCCGCGCGGCCCGCTTCCCGGTGATGCCTCGCTGCTGCGCGCTTTGGCCGGTGATTTGGGGCTGGAGTTCGATCCGCTGGATTGCGTGCTGGGCGATGCGTGGACTGGCGCCCGCCCGGCGGAACTGACCGGCGATTCGTGGCGCACCCATGGCGACACCGTCGAACGATTGGAAGCCTTGGCCCGCACCTTGGTCGCCGGCACGCCTTGCCCCGCCCAATGGACCCGCACCACAGCCGTACTGGAGCAAATCCGCGACCGCTTAGCCCCCGCCGTGGATGCCTGCGGCAAAGCCGAAATCACTGGCCTATTGAAGGGGCTGGATGGGCGCTTCGTGGCGCCGGGATCATCGGGGGCGCCCACGCGCGGACGGCCCGACGTGCTGCCCACCGGGCGCAATTTTTTCTCGGTGGATACTCGCACGGTGCCGACCCCGGCGGCCTGGACCTTGGGGTGGAAATCGGCGCAATTGCTGCTGGAGCGCCATCTGCAGGAACACGGCGACTGGCCCAAGGCCCTGGCCCTGACCGCCTGGGGCACCAGCAATATGCGCACGGGGGGCGACGACATTGCCCAAGGTTTGGCGCTCATGGGTGTGCGTCCGTTGTGGGACACCGGCTCGCGCCGGGTGACCGGGTTCGAGATTATGCCCGCCACCGTGCTGGACCGCCCGCGCGTGGACGTAACGTTGCGGGTGTCGGGCTTCTTCCGCGATGCCTTCCCCGATCTGATCAATCTGTTTGATTCGGCGGTGCGCGCGGTGGCCGCCCTGGATGAACCGGCGGACATCAACCCGCTGGCCGCCCGCGTCCGCGCGGACACCACAAATCTGGGCGAGGCGAGGGCCGCCGCCCGCGTGTTCGGCTCCAAGCCGGGGGCGTATGGCGCCGGTCTTCAGGCGCTGATCGACGAAAAAGGCTGGACCACCGAAGCCGATCTGGCCGAGGCCTATCTGGCCTGGGGCGGCTGGGTCTATGGCGCCGGCAGCGATGGCGAGGCCGGGCACGAATTGTTCCGCGACCGCTTGGGCGCGGTGGAAGCGGTGGTGCAAAATCAGGACAACCGCGAACACGATCTGCTGGATTCCGACGATTATTACCAGTTCGAAGGCGGGCTGGCGGCGGCGGTCAAGCATGTCTCGGGGACAGCGCCTGCGGTCTATCACGCCGACCATTCGCGCCCCGAATCCCCGCGTATCCGCACCTTGGAAGAAGAAATCGCCCGCGTGGTACGCGCCCGCGTGGTCAATCCCAAATGGATCGCCGGGGTGATGCGCCATGGCTATAAGGGCGCCTTCGAGATGGCGGCCACGGTGGATTACCTGTTCGCCTTCGCCGCCACCACCGGCGCGGTCAAGGACCACCATTTCGATCTGGTGGCCGACGCCTATCTGGCCGATGATGACGTATTGCGCTTTCTGACCGACAACAATCCCGCCGCCTTGGCGGAATTGAAGGCGCGGCTGAAGGAAGCCATTGAGCGCGGTTTGTGGAAACCCCGGCGCAACAGCGTCCATGACTTGTTGGATTAACTTGCGTCCCACACAAGACCGGGTTACCTAGCCCAAATGTTCCCCCACCGTGGATGTAACCCATGCCGGAAGCCGCCTTTGAGCCCCAGACGGACGCGCCGAAGATGGTGGCCCGTGACGTACGCGTGCATTACGGCACCAAGCTAGCCCTGAAGGGCATCGATCTGGACATCCCGACCGGGCAGGTCACCGCGCTGATCGGCCCGTCCGGCTGCGGCAAATCCACCTTCCTGCGCTGCCTGAACCGCATGAACGACACCATCGTTGGTGCCCGCGTCACCGGCTCGATCACCCTGGATGGCGAAGCGGTGTATGGCCCCGATGGCCTCGACCCGGTGCTGTTGCGCATGCGCGTGGGCATCGTGTTCCAAAAACCCAACCCATTCCCCAAAACCATCTACGACAATGTGGCCTTCGGCCCGCGCATCCACTCGCTGTTCACGGATAAGGCCGAATTGGACCACATGGTCGAGACCTCGCTGGAAAAGGCCGGCCTGTGGAAAGAGGTCAAGGACCGCCTGCATGAAATGGGCACCGGCCTGTCGGGCGGCCAGCAGCAGCGCCTGTGCATCGCCCGCGCCATCGCCGTGAACCCGGAGGTCATCTTGATGGACGAGCCGTGCTCGGCCCTGGACCCCATCGCCACCGGCAAGATCGAAGAACTGATGGGCGAATTGTGCGACAATTACACCATGGTCATCGTCACCCATTCCATGCAGCAGGCGGCGCGCGTGTCGCAACAGACCGCCTTCTTCCATCTGGGTGAGCTGATCGAAGTGGGGACCACCGCGCAAATCTTCACCGCGCCCAGCCACCAGCTTACCCAGGGCTACATCACCGGCCGCTTCGGCTGAAGGAGTCTTCCATGATCGGCGCCAATCACATCGTCAAATCCTATGACGACGAACTGAAGAAGCTGCACGACGCGTTGGCCCGCATGAGCGGCTTGGTCGAAGTGCAGTTGCGGTCGGCCATGGAGGCGCTGGACCAGCGCGACAGCGATCTGGCCTCGCGGGTGATGAATGACGATGGCGAAGTCGATGAATGCGAGCATTTCGTCAACGAACAGACCGTGCGCCTGCTGGCGCTGCGTTCCCCGGTGGCCGACGATCTGCGCATGGTCATCGCGTCCCTGAAGGTGGCCGCCGATCTGGAACGCATCGCCGACCACGCCGCCAATGCCGCCAAACGCTCTCTGGTGCTGAACCAGATGCCCCAAGCGGCCCCCATGCGGTCCCTGGTGCGCATGGGCAAGCTGGTGCAAACCCTGCTGGCGGAAGTGCTGGGCGCCTTCCTGTCCCAAGATGCCGAACGGGCCTTGTCCGTGCGTTCGCGCGATCAGGAAGTGGACGATCTGTATTCCAGCCTGTTCCGCGAAATCCTGACCTACATGATGGAAGACCCGCGCACCATCACCGCCAGCTCGCATCTGATGTTCATCGCGAAAAACATCGAACGCATCGGCGACCACGCCACCAACATCGCCGAAATGACGTATTTCCAGGTCACCGGGCATTCGCTTAACGACCCGCGGCCCAAGCGGGATGTGTCGGCGTTCGAGGGCGGCGTGCTGACGGAGTGAACCAATAAAAAAGGGTCTTCACGGATTAGCGGGGCCATCGCGCGGGGCTGTCACCGCAAGGTTTACCACCAAGGGCACTAAGGGCACGAAGCTATCTGCCGGGTGGCAGGGCCGGTGCGCTCTGGCATGTCGTCTTGGTGTTCTTGGTGCCCTTGGTGGTGAAACCTGCAGCGTATCCCCACATAGGCTCCCCGGAATTCCG
>JACMKT010000173.1 GCA_014380005.1 Rhodospirillales bacterium | reverse complement strand
CCAATGCCAAACTGGGCGCCCCGAAAGCCTCATCCCCAGCCTCGACCCCGACCCGGCTCGATCACGCCCCAATCCCAGCCGATTCAGCGGAGCTACCGCTCCAGGCACTCCACTGAAAGCGCGAGTCCGACAGGCTGCTAGGAGGGCGCTCTTGTTGCAGCTTTCGGGGTCAAAGTTGCAGCTAATGCAGTCCCGCACATTCAGGCTCATCGCTTAACCCTTAACTCACCCACATTTGGAATACCCACACGAGGTGCAGGTATCACAGCCTTCCGAGCGCAACAGCGCCGGCTGATTGCATTTGGGGCAATGGCGCAGGCGGCTGTCGCCGGCATTGACCACCTTGCGCTCCTCGCGGGCTTCCACCGGTTCGCGGGCGGCTTTGGCGTCGGGGATCAGGCCGATATCGATCATGTGGCGTTCGATGACGTCGCCGATGGCCGCCAGCAAGGACGGCACATAACGCCCACCGACCCATTGGCCGCCACGGGGGTCGAACACCGCCTTCAATTCTTCCACCACGAAGGCCACATCGCCGCCACGGCGGAACACCGCCGAGATCATGCGGGTCAGGCCGACGGTCCAGGCGAAATGCTCCATGTTCTTGGAGTTGATGAACACTTCGAACGGGCGGCGGCGGCCATCGGCGATGATGTCGTTGATGGTGATGTACATGGCGTGCTCGCTGTCGGGCCAGCGCACCTTGAAGGTATTGCCGGGCAGCGCCTCGGGCCGGTCGAGCGGGCGGGTCAGATGGACCACGGCGCCGGCTTCCAGATAATCCTCGGGCCGGGCCTTGGGGACTTCCAGGGGCAGTTGCGGCTCGTCGGTTTCCACCTTGTCCTTCTTGACCTCCAGCACGGCGCCGGTGATGTCGTTGGGGCGATAGGTGGTGCAGCCCTTGCAGCCCAGCTCGTAGGCCTGTTCATAGACGTTGCGGAAGGCGGCGAAGTCGATGCTTTCCGGCACGTTGATGGTCTTGGAGATGGAGCTGTCGATGTATTTCTGCACCGCCGCCTGCATGACCACGTGCTCGCCCGGCGCCAAAGTCTGGGCGTCCACGAAGGCCTGGGGCAGCGGGGTGTGCTCGCCCTTCAGGCGGTGGAACAGGCGGTAGGCGTAATCGGTGACCTCTTCCTCGCGGCGCGAGCCGTCACGCTGGATGACGTTGCGGGTGTAGGCGAAGCTGAACACCGGTTCAAGGCCCGACGACACATTGTCGGCGAACAGGGAAATGGTGCCGGTGGGGGCGATGGAGGTCAGCAGGGCGTTGCGGATGCCGTGCTCGGCGATGGCGGCCTGAACGTCGGCGTCCAGATCCCGGATGTTCTCGCCCTCCAGGTACTTTTCCTTGTCGAATAGCGGGAAGGCGCCCTTCTCCTTGGCCAATTCCACCGAGGCCAGATAGGCCTCGCGCCGCAGCGCCGCCATCCATTTCTCGGTCAGCTTGACCGCTTCCTTGCCGCCGTAACGGGCGCCGCACATGATCAGGGCGTCGGCCAAACCGGTGATGCCCAGGCCGATGCGGCGCTTGGACTTGGCCTCGTGCTCGTGGGCGGGAAGCGGGAAGCGGGACACGTCGATGACGTTGTCCATCATGCGGACAGCGACGCGCACCAAATCCTTCAGGGCGGTCATGTCCAGATGGGCGCCGTCCTCGAACGGCTTTGCCACCAGACGGGCCAGATTGATCGAGCCCAGCAGGCAGACGCCATAAGGCGGCAGCGGCTGCTCGCCGCAGGGGTTGGTGGCGTGGATGGTCTCGCAATACCACAGATTATTCAGGCGGTTGACGCGGTCGATGAAGATCACGCCGGGTTCGGCATAGGCGTAGGTCGCCCGCATGATCTTGTCCCACAGCTCGCGCGCCGGCAGGGATTTGAACACGGCGCCGTCGAAGGTCAGTTCCCAATTGGCGTCCTGCTTGACCGCCTGCATGAAGGCATCGGTGACCAGCACCGACAGATTGAACATGCGCAGGCGGCCCGCTTCGCGCTTGGCGTCGATGAACGCCTCGATATCGGGATGGTCGCAGCGCATGACGGCCATCATGGCGCCCCGGCGCGAGCCGGCGCTCATGATGGTCTTGCACATGGAATCCCACACATCCATGAATGACAGCGGCCCCGAGGCGTCGGCGCCGACGCCCTTCACCGGAGCGCCCTTGGGACGAATAGTGGAGAAGTCGTAGCCGATGCCGCCGCCCTGCTGCATGGTCAGGGCGGCTTCCTTCAATTGCTCGAAGATGCCGCCGATGTCGTCGGGGATGTCGCCCATGACGAAGCAGTTGAACAGGGTGACACGACGGTCGGTGCCCGAACCGGAGATGATGCGGCCGGCGGGCAGGACCTTGAAGTCTTCCATGGCGTAATAGAAGCGCTCGGACCACAAAGCGGGGTCGGTTTCTGCCGCCGCCAGGGTGGTTGCCACGCGGCGCCAAGTATCCTCGATGGTCTTGTCCACAGGTTCGCCGTCGGCGGTCTTGAACCGATACTTCATGTCCCAGATTTGCTGGGAAATGGAGGCCACCTGCGTCATACCCACTCTCCGCCATACCATTGCCCAGGGTCCCCAGACCCTTTGCATATGCTTAAAAATTCGCAGAAATCCTAGCGTTCAGCCGGATATGGGCCGAAGTCTAGGCCGCAGGCAGCGCTTTCGTCAAGGCGAATTGTTCTCATTTTGTTTCCACAGGACAAGCCCTTGATTCCGCAAGGGAGACGGCGGTTATCCCGCTTATCCACAGGCAGGCGGCTCGGGTGTGGACCCCATGGGATTCCACAAGCTTATCCACAGGGGTGGTAAGACCAGGAGTGCGGCCTAACGCGGCAGATGCGGGAACCGGTTCCGCGCCTCGTCCACCAGTGCCGCCGTCCCCGCCTCGATGCGGGACTGCAATTCGACCATGAATTTCTTGCGGTCGAGCCCCGGCTCGATGGCGGGCAGAAACTCGACGACCACCGTGCCGGCGCGTTTGTCCAAACCGCCACGGCCCCAGAACAGACCGGAATTGATGGCGACGGGCACGCAGGGCAGGCCCAGCGAGCCGTACAGCATGGCAACGCCGGTGTGGTAGTTGGGGGCCTCGCCGATGTCCATGCGGTGGCCTTCGGGGAAGATCAGCACTTGGCGGCTTTGGGCGGCGGCTTGCTCGGCGCCCTTGACCATGGCCTTCAGCGCCTTGGTGCCGGCGCTGCGGTCGATGGCGATGATTCCGGTCTTCCACAGATACCAACCGAAGATGGGAATGCGCAGCAATTCCTTCTTCAGGATCACCGCCGGGTCGTTCAGCAACAGGCGGAAGGCGAAGGTCTCCAAGGTGGATTGGTGCTTGGACGCCACCAAAGCGGCGCCGGTGGGCACCACGCCCCGCACCTCCAAACGCAGGCTGCAGATGACTCGCAGCATGAGGAAGGCGCCGCGCAGCCAGACCCGGGCCGCCTTGCCGGTGACGGAACGGGGCAAGGCCAGCAGCGGCAGATAAAGGATACCCAGCACCAGGGTCCAAATGATCAGCAGCACGACGAACAGGGCAGAGCGCAGGGTAGTCACGGCGAGGAGGCCTTCTTGGGCAGGAACCAGTGGCGGGTGATGGCTGCCAGATACTTCGAATATTCGGTGGCAAGCAAGGCCGCAGTGCCGGGCCAGCGCCACCATTCGCGGCTTTTCACCGAATCGGGGAAGACCGGATGGGGCACGATGGTGATGCCGGGCATCACGTGGCGGAATTCGGTCAGGCTGCGCGGCATGTGATAGGCGCCGGTGACCAGCCGCAGGGAGGTCAAGCCCTCGGCCTTGACCCAGGCGGCGGTTTCGGCGGCGTTGCCCACGGTGTCGTCGGCGGCATAGCCCAGCACGACGGAGCCCACGGTGTCGGGATGACCGGTGCGCGCCAATTTAAGGATATCGGGCAAATCCACGCCGCGATGCACCCCGGAAATGAACAGCTTGCCGGCCAAGCCGCCTTCCAGCAGGGCCATGCCGGTAGTCAGGCGCTCGCTGCCGCCGGTCAGCACCACGATGGCGTCGGTGTGGGATGCGGTGTCGCTCACCCGGTCGGGCAGGGTAGCGACGAAATACAGGAAGCCGCAGAACCACGCCAATGCAAGGCCCAGACCGCTACCCACCAGAAAGCCGCCAGCCTTCAGCGCCATGATCAGCGTGGAGGGTTGGACGGCCTTGGGCGCGCTCATGGCAAGCACTTATTCATGGCAAGCGGGCCAACGTCCCGTGCACGGTCAGACGGGCGGTGTACATGGCCAGCATGGCGGCGGCGAAGGGCAGCAGGGCGATGACCACCCAGCCTGCGATGGGCAGGAACAATTGCGGCAGGAAGCCGCCTTCCACCCGCCGCGCGGCAATGCCGATGGCGAACAGGGTGGGCACCGCCAGGGCCACGCCCATGACGCCGCCGGCAAAGCCCAGCGAGAAGGCGCGGTCGGCGAATTGGCGGGCGATGTAATCGTCATGGGCGCCGATCAGATGCAGCACCTCGATGACGCCCTTGTGCACGGCCATGCCGGTGCGGGTGGCATAGATCACCGTGGCCGAGGTCACCCCGCCGATCAGCACCACGATGCCGATGGCCAGCCATTGGGTGGTCAGCGACAGATTGATCAGCCGCGACAACCAGATGCGGTGGTCGTCCAGGCTGGCGCCGGGCACGGCCTGGCTCAGGCGTTCGGCCAGATCACCCAGATCCATGCGGGAATCGGCATCGATGCTGACGTCGATCAGGCGCGGCAGGGGCAGATCCTTGACCACCTCGGCACTGCCCAGCCACGGCTCCAGCAGCGCCAGAATCTGTTTCTTGTCCAGGGCGCGGGCGCCGGTGACACCCGAACTGCGGCGCAGCAAATCCACCGCTTGGCGCACCCGTTCGTCGGTCAGCATCTCGCCCGCTTCGCCGGGAATGGGGGCGACCTGAACGGTCAAGGTGCCAACCACATCGTGATCCCAGCGGCTGACCAGACCGGCCAGCACGAAGGTGCCGGCCACCGCCACCGCCGACAGATAGACCATCAACGCCACCAGCCAGGGCAGGAAGCGGCTGGTGGCATCGCCCTTCAGCGGCAGGTCCGAGCGCCGGTTCAGCACGTTCATGACACTTTCTGCACCGTGCCGTGCTCCAGATGGAGACGGGGATGCTGGGCGAAACGCTGCACGATGGATTCGTTATGGGTGGCGACCACGATGGTGGTGCCCAGCTTGTTCAATTCCTCGAACAGATGGAGCAGGCGCATGGCGATGTGGTCGTCCACATTGCCGGTGGGCTCGTCCGCCAGCAGCAGATCGGGGCGCCCGATCACCGCGCGGGCGATGGCGACGCGCTGCTTCTGCCCGCCCGACAGGGTGGACGGCTTGGCGTGCAATTGCTCGGTCAGGCCGACCCAGCCCAGCAGCTCAGGCACGTGCTTCTGCACCTCGGATTCCTTGACCCCGCGCACCCGCAGGGGCAGGGCCACGTTATCCAGGGCGGAAAGATGGTCGAGCAGGCGGAAATCCTGGAACACCACGCCGACGCGCCGGCGCAGGGCCGGCAGCTCGTAACGCTTGGTCAGGGCGATATCCTTATCGAACAGGACAACCCGTCCGCGCGTAGGCCGAAGACCTAAGTACATCAGGCGCAGCAACGAGGATTTGCCGGCACCCGAGGGTCCGGTCAAAAAGTGAAACGATCCCGACGGTAAGGCGAACGTAATGTCTTGGAGCACTTCAGGCCCCAGGCCATAGCGCAGTCCGACACCGTCGAATCGGATAATATGTTCCCCGCGGGGGCGATGCCGCACAATAGCTTCTCCCGATGGGCGAAGGATGGCACGGGGGCTCGGTCTTAGTCCAGCGCGCGCTTGTGTTGGTTTTGGGATAGTCCTATAAGGAAGTTCGTCTCGGCAGGTTGTCCCAAGCCCATGTTGATTAGCTGTCCGAACTGCGCGACCAATTTCTCTGTCCCGGATAAGGCGTTAGCCCCCAGCGGGCGGACGCTGAAATGCGCCAAATGCGGCCATAAATGGTTCCAGACCGCGTCGCGGCCTGAGGACGATTTCGGCCTGGACGAGAGTTCGTTCCCGCCGCCCCCGCTGCGCCCCGCTGCGGAGCAGGAACGCCGCCCCATGTTCTCGGCACCCGACCCCGATCTGGATTTCGACGCGGCGCCGCCGCCCATCTCGGCTGCCGCCGCACGGGCCAGCGCCGATCTGGATGTGGATCTGGACGAGCCGCCCTATCACAATTTCGGCGCGAAGCCGCGCAACGATTCGTTCGGGACCGACCTGGATCTGGACGGCGCGTCCGAGCCCATTCCCGACGTGTTCGCCAACAAGCCCAAGACCAAATCGGGCACCGGCGGGCTGTGGTTCCTGCTGTTCGTGCTGCTGTTGGGCGGCGCTGCCGGCGGGGCCTATTATTTCCAGGACAAGGTCATCGATCTGTGGCCGCCGGCCCATGACATCCTGACCAACCTGCAGCTACGCCGGGAAAAGCCGGGCGCCGGGCTGGAACTGCGCAACGCCGGCACGCCCGAGCGTTTCGTCCAGAACGACACCGAAGTGCTGATCGTGCGCGGCATCATCGCCAACATCTCGGACCGCGAACGCCCGGTGCCAACCATGAAGCTGGTCCTGCTGGACCGCGACAAGGCCGTGGTCCAGGAAAAGCAATCCCCGCCCCCGGTCACCTCCCTGGACCCCGGCGGCACCGCCGGCTTCCGCATCATCCTGGAACGCCCCGACGCCAACGCGGTCGAGGTCAACGTCCTGTTCGTCGATCCACACGAGACGGCGAAGTAAGGTTCAAGGGGCGCTTCGGCGCCCCTTTTCATTTAGTTCATCGCGGATTAGCGGGGCCGGTTTGGTGGGTGTCAATTTTCCACCACCAAGACACCAAGGCACCAAGATGTCTGTCGGATGGCAGGCTAAGTGTTTTCACCACGAAGGAAGAGAAGGGCACGAAGCCATTTCCCAGACAGGCTAGCTTCGTGCCCTTCCTCTTCCTTCGTGGTGAAACTCTTCTTTCATGCAGCCATCCCAGGCAAAGGCCTTCTGGCACGTTATCTTGGTGCCTTGGTGTCTTGGTGGTGAAGCCTACGGCGTGTCCCCAACACAGGTCCCCCGGAATTCCGCGATGAACCTAATTAAGGGGGCTGCTAATCAGTGCCCGCAGCTGCAACCACCGGTGCCGCAATCGTCCTCATCCACCGCTTCGGGCGCATCGCCTTGGCGATAGATGGCGCCGGGATAGACGCGGACGGCTTTGCCATCATGATCCACGGCGATAAAGTTGCGGCCTTCCGCATCGGTCATCAGCTCCATGGCCAGACGGCCTTCCTCGATGGCGGTGATGACGTCCATCTCGCTAGTGTCGAGGGCCTTGGCGACGGCGCCCACCAGGGCATTGATCTCGTCGAACATCTCGCGGCTTTCCATGGGTCCTCTCCGGGGTCGATCCATGGGCAAGGACATACGCCCGTGCGGGGCCAAAGCGCAACGTCCAAACAATGCCACGGCCCTGCCCCATTCTTGCCCAGATCACCTTAAGCGGCGGTTAGATACCCATTCGATAGGTTCGGTTCATCCGAGCAATCCAACCACCCGGAAGGACCTATCGTGCCAGTGTTTGCAAATAATCTGCTGTCCCCGTCGTGGCAGAACGACGACCCAATCCCCGAGACCCTGCATTATTACGGCTGCCAATGCGGCGATTGCGCGGCCGCCATGCTGGCGGCCAACGCTAATGTCACGATCGTCGACCCCAATGCCACGCCGGTCTACCACGCCGATGCCGCCGCCCTGCCCTATTACATCAATGCCGTGCTGTACCCCCAGGATTGGCGCTGGAATGCCGATTACGCCCACGGCACCGCCATCACCGTCAGCTACAGCTTCATGTCGTCCAACCCAGGCGTCTATGGCGGTTTCCGCGGCTTCAGCGACGCGGACAAGGCCGGTGCCCGCGAGGCTTTGGCCGAATGGGCCAAGATGTGCAACGTCACCTTCAAGGAAGTCGCCAGCAGCGGCCAGATCGCCTTTGGCAATGCGGATGTGGGCGGCGCCTCGGGCATGACCCTGTGGCAGGGCACCAGCGGCGCATCGTCGGGCTGGAAGACCACCCATGCCGACGTTTACATGAGCAGCACCATGGGCCTGACCTATTCCGACGGCAGCTTCGGCTTGCGCGTCATGCTGCACGAGATCGGCCATGCCTTGGGCCTGAAGCACACCTTCGACACCTCGGGCACCACCTTGTCGGGCATGGAGAACACCGCCCAATACAGCGTGATGAGCTATGACAACCCGCCCAGCACGCCCAATTCCCAGCCCTATACGCCGCAGCTCTACGACATTGCGGCGGTGCAATATTTGTACGGCGCCAACAAGGCCACCAATGCGGGCGACACAATCTACCAATGGTCCAACACCAAGGCCTCGGTCATGACCATCTGGGATGGCGGCGGCAATGACACCATGGATGCGTCCAACCAGAGTGTGAATTGCGTGCTGGATCTGCGGGCCGGCCAGTTCTCCAGCATCGGTGTCTATAACGGCGCCCTGGCGAAGAACGGCGTCACCATCGCCTTCGGCGTCACCATGGAAAAGGCCGTGGGCGGCACCGGCAACGACACCATCATGGGCAATGACGCCGCCAATGTGCTGGTGGGCGGTTCGGGCGCCGACAAATTGACCGGCGGCAACGGCGGCGATGCCTTCTGCTATGGCTCCATCGCCCAAGGCGGCGACACCATCACCGACTTCGTCTCAGGCACGGACCATTTCGAATTCACCGCCGCCAATTTCGGCCTCAGCGCGGGCACGCTGGCGTCCAGCGACTTCGCCCAATTGTCCACCGCCTATGGCGGCACCAATGCGGGCAACGTGCATTTCGTCTTCGACGGCGCCAACGCCCTGTGGTTCGACAGCAACGGTTCGGCATCCGGGGGGATGACCAAGATGGCGATTCTGACCGGTGGGTCCGTCGCCGCCTCGGATATCCAACTGGTGGGCGACTTCACCGCGCCGCCCCCCACACCCACACCCACCACCACCGGCGAGATCACCGGGACCAGCGGCAACGACGTGCTGTCGGGCGCCGGCGGCGACATGACCATGAAGGGGGGCTTGGGCAACGACACCTATATCGTCGATTCCATGGGTGACAAGGTGGTGGATTACGGCAATCAGGGCATCGACACGGTGCAAAGCGCCTTCGGCTACATCCTGGGCGCCTATACGGAAAATTTGATCCTGACCGGCAACACGGCAGTCATCGGCACCGGTTCAAGCTGGCACAACCAGATCACCGGCAACGATATCAGCAACACCCTGTCGGGTCTGGCCGGCAACGATTCCATGAACGGCAAGGGCGGCAACGACATCCTGGTGGGCGGTGCGGGCCAGGATGTGCTGACCGGCGGCAGCGGAGCGGATCAGTTCCGTTATGTCTCCACCGGAGACGGCGCCTGGATCGCCAGCAATGTCACCAAGAGCACGGTCAAGGCCGACACCATCACCGATTTCACCGCCGGCAGCGACAAGCTGTGGTTCGACGATGTGATGTTCAATCTGGCCGCCGGTGCGGGCAAGGACGGCATCACCTTCACCGAGATCGGCACCGTCTTCAACGGCAGCAACAGCACCGCCAGCGAGTTCATGTCGGGCCGGGCCAGTCTGGTGCAGGATTCCACCGGCACGGTCTATTACGACGCCAACGGCAAGGGCGCCGGCTATTACGTCATCGCCACCCTGCAGCCGGGCGCCCATCTGCACGGTTCGGACATCATCATCGCCTGATGTAGTGACGCCAGCCCTCGGCTTCGTCCACCAGGGTGAAGCCGTTGGTTTCGAAAATGCGGCGGCTGGGCATGTTGCCCGTGCCCACCGTGGCAAGCAAGACCCCGCCATCCAGCAGCTTGGGCTGGATGGCGATTCCGGCGGCCAGCAGGCGATTACCCATACCCCGCCCGCGCGCCGAGGGTGCCACGGTGATGCTGACCTCCCATGAGTCTTCGTCTTGGCGGTCGAAGCGGATGGTGCCCACCTTCTCCCCCGCCTGCTCGCCCACCAGCAGCAGCCGGTTGGGATCGGCCAGCACGGCGGTCAGCCACGCAAGATGGTTCTCCACCGGCACCAAGCCGGTATTGCGGGCGGTGGCGCGGGTCTGCGGATCGTTGCGCCATGCCAGCAGATCGTCGCTATCGTCCCACCCCGCCCGGCGCAACCGCAGCAGCCGGGCCTCCATGGCCTCGGCCACCCGTTGCGCCCCCAAGCCGTCACAGGCGACAGCGGCGGATTGAGCCATGCGCTGACGGGCGGCATGGTCGCCGACGAGGTCGCGCAGGGCTTGAGCCACATGACCAACATTCGCCAGCACGCGGGCCGCGCCCCATTGCTCCAGCATGCGGGCCACGTAAGTCTGATTGTCCGCCGTCACCAGCACCAGCGAGGGCAGCCCCAGGCAGCAGCGCTCCCACGACGTGGTGCCGCCGGTGCCGATGGCGAGGTCGCATTCCGCCATCACCGCCGCCATGTCGCCGACGCCCTCGCGCACCTCGCCGTCAATGCCCAAGGCGCCCATGGCGGCGCGCAGACCGTCAATACCGGGGGTTCCCCGCCCCACCACCATGATGACCTGAAGGGCCAGCCCGCTTTGGGCCACGCCATCCAGCACCATGCGCCCCGCCCCGCCCGGATCGGTGCCGCCCAGGGAAATCATCACCTTGCGGCACGCGTCCCGGCGCCGCGCCAGCGCCGTGTCACGCAATTGGGCGAAACGGGGGCGCAGCAGGGCGTAACCGGTGCCCGTCAGCAGGGTGCAGGATTGCGGCACCAAGGCCCCGTAATCAGCGGCTTGGCGTCCCAGGGTCTGGTCCAGCAGCAGGTCGCAATCATGGGGGCGGTCGGCCAGATCGTCGATCACCAGAATGTGGCGCGCCCATTCCCGCGCCGGGGCCTCGAAGGCGGCATCCAGCGAATAATTGTCCACCACCAGGAAATCCGCCGGTTCGGGCGGCGGCACTTGTACCTGATCATGACGGGTCAGATCGGCCACCAGCGTCAACGCTTCGGCATTGACGGCAAAGGCGGTGCGCCAGCCGCGCGCGGCCAGGGCGTCGGCCAAGGTCAGGCAGCGCATGGCATGGCCCACGCCCAGCGGGACCGAGGCATTGCAGTGGAAGACCACATAAGGGGAAAAGGCATCGCACATGCCCGCCATCATCGCCCAGCCGCCCGGCAGCGGCAACGGGGACATTCTTTCTCGCTTTCGTGGCGGTTGAATGCTATCCTACTAAGGTAGTCCGTCCGTAAAGGCAGGCAGAAGCCTCGTCCAGGAGCAGAACGCCATGCAAGACATCTCCGGCAGCATGAAATCGCAGTTCGCCCTGTACCAGGGGACAAGCGCAAACGCCTTGTTGCGCATCAAATACGCGCAGGCGGAACGGCTGAAGCAAACCTACAAAGATATCGGCGCAAAATATGACGGCGCCGAAAGTCGGCGTGCAGCCGACAAGATGACACAGGCCGGCGACGCCAAGGTGCAGGTCGCCGACCAGGGCCGCGCGCTCGAAGCCTCGCTTGAGCGCCTGGACGACATTAAACTGCAATTCGCGGCCATGGCCACCGCCAAGTCGACAACCTCCACCGCAGCGTGGGACTTGGCATATGATTCCATGCAGAACTACGCCGGTTCTTCCACGACGGCTCCGAACAATCTGGCGGGCCGGCTCAGCGATGGTTCGGGCGGTTTCCGCGAGACCACCAATGTGATCAGCGCCGGCGGCCTCAGCGTCCCGGTCTCTCACCATTTCGCCGGCGCCGATTACACCTTGGAATTGGCCGACGGCACAATCCTGCAGGCCGATCAGGCAAGCCAGACCCTCGGCGGCGGCAACGGCCAGACATTCAGCTTCGCCAATTTGTCGGTGACCAGCGTCAGCGGCGATCAGGTGGTCTTCCACGACAGCGCTTCCGGTCAGGACTACAACGCGACCCTGCATCGGGGCGGCAACGGCCTGATGAACGGGTGGTTCTACAACGGCTTCAACGCCGAAGGCTCGGCCCGGGCGCAAGAAGATCTGGAAGCGGCCAACCACTATGTCATGTCGGTGCAGACGGAGTGGCAGATCACCAAGGGCCAGATGGACGGCTTGGTCAAGAAAATCGGCACCCAATTTGACACAGCCAAGGCCAATTACGAAAAAATCTCACTTGAGGAAATCGACGCCAAAAACGCCGAATACAAGGCGGCAAAGGCCAAGTTCGACCTGACCACCAACCTGCTGTCCCTGACCTCCGGCTCGGCCACCAATATGATCGAGAAGATGTTCCTGACGGACACCTCGTTCCAAAAAAGCTCGCTGTTCGACGTCATCAGCAGCGCCTGAGCCCCCGATTTCCCAAACAATTGGCGATGAAAGAAGAGATTTGTTAACAAATCTCTTCCATGAATCAGCGCATTCTATCGCGAGCACCTGAGGGATTCCGATCTTGACCCTGTTGAATTCGTTCCGCCGCGACGTCGCTGACAAGCTCAAGGGCAAGTCGATCCTGGTTACCGGTGGCACCGGTTCCTTCGGCCACCAATTCGTCCGCACCGTGCTCGAACGCTATGACGTGCGCCGCCTCATCATCTTCTCGCGCGATGAGTTGAAGCAGTACGAAATGGCCCGCGAGTTCCCGGAAGATAAGTATCCGGCCATCCGCTATTTCATCGGCGACGTGCGCGACCGCGAACGCCTGATGATGGCCTTCCGCGGCGTCGATATCGTCATCCATGCCGCCGCGCTGAAGCATGTGACCGTGGCCGAATACAACCCGACCGAATGCCTGCGCACCAATGTGTGGGGCGCGGAAAACGTGGTCTGGGCGGCGCTGAACAACAATGTGGAATCGGTCATCGCCCTGTCCACCGACAAGGCGGTCAACCCCATCAATCTGTACGGCGCCTCGAAACTGGCCGCCGAAAAGGTCTTCGTCGCCGCCAACAATCTGCGCGGTTCCTCGCGCACCCGCTTCGCCGTGATCCGCTACGGCAACGTGGTCGGCTCGCGCGGGTCGGTGGTGCCGCTGTATCAGTCCATGATCAAGCAGGGCGCCGACCACCTGCCCATCACCGACCCCCGCATGACCCGCTTCTGGATCACCCTGCAGCAGGGCGTGGATTTCGTGCTGTCCAGCTATGACCTTGCCCAGGGCGGCGAAATCTTCGTGCCCAAGATCCCCAGCATGCGCATGACCGAGCTGGCGACCTGCATGGCGCCGACCCTGCCGCACAAAGTCATCGGCATCCGCCCCGGCGAAAAGCTGCACGAGGCCATGATCGCGGAAGAAGAATCCCGCACCGCCGTGGAACTGGACGACCGCTACGTCATCCATCCCATCATGACCTTCGTGAAGCAGGACAACATCGCGGGCAAGGCCGTTCCCGATGGCTTCCGCTACGCCAGCGACACCAATGATTGGTGGCTGGACGAAGGCGAACTGCTCGGCATGATCAGCCGCACCCTGCTATGAGCAACGGACGGGCCGGACGTTTTCTGCCCTACGGACGGCAGCAGATCGACGAGGACGACATCGCCGCCGTGGCCGAAGTGCTGCGCGGCGATTACCTCACCACCGGCCCGGCCGTTGCCGCCTTCGAACAAGCCCTGCGCGGCGTCACCGGCGCCAATCACGCGGTGGCGTGCGCCAACGGCACCGCCGGCCTGCATCTGGCCGCGCTGGCCTTGGACCTCAAGCCCGGCCATGTGGCCGTGGTGCCCAGCCTGACCTTCCTGGCCACCGCCAACGCCGTCCGCCTGACCGGGGCCGAGGTGGTGTTCGCCGATGTGGACCCGGCCACCGGCCTGATGGGCGCCGACCATCTGGAAGCCGCCCTGTCGCGCACCGAAAAAAGCCGCGTGCGCGCCGTCTTCCCGGTTCATCTGAACGGCCAATGCGTGGACATGGAAAGCGTCGGCGCCTGCGCCCGCCGCCATGGCCTTGCCGTGGTGGAAGATGCCTGCCACGCCTTGGGCGCCAATCAGCGCATGGGCAATGATTGGATCGGCACGGGAGCCTGCGCCGCCTCGGACATGGCGGTGTTTTCGTTCCACCCGGTCAAGACCGTCGCCATGGGCGAAGGCGGTGCGGTGACCTGCGCCGACGAAACCCTGGACCGCCGCCTGCGCTCCCTGCGCAGCCACGGCCTGACCCGCGAGGCCAGCGAGTTCACCGTGACCGAACAGGCCTTCGATGCCGAGGGCCAGCCGAACCCGTGGTATTACGAAATGCACGAAGTCGGGCTGAATTACCGGGCCAGCGACATCAATTGCGCCCTGGGCCTCAGCCAGATCAACAAGCTGCCGCGCTTCCAGGCCAGCCGTGCCCGGATCATGGCCGAATATGCCCGCCTGCTGGCGCCCCTGGCCCCAATAGTGCGGCTGGTGCCGCAGATGTCCTGGTCTCAGCCGTCCTGGCACATCGCCGTGGCCCACATCGACACTGCCGCCGCCGGCACCACGCGGGCCAAGCTGGTGCGCCAGTTGTTCGCCGACGGCATCGGCACCCAGGTCCATTACTTGCCCGTGCACCGCCAGCCCTATTACCGCGAGCGCTACGGCTTGGCCGATCTGCCCGGCGCCGATGCCTATTATGCCGGCTGCCTGACCCTGCCCATGTTCGTGGGCATGGAATTGGCCGACGTCGCGCGGGTGGCTCAGTCCCTGCGGAGCGCCTTAGGATGATAGCCGTCCTCGGCCTTGGCTCCATCGGTCTGCGGCATGCCCGCAATCTGCTGGCCCTGGGCGAGACGGTCATGGGCTTCGACCCCTCGCCCGAACGGCGCGCCTTGCTGGAAGCGGAAGGCGGCCAAACCACCGCCTCCCAGCCCGAAGCCCTGAGCGGCGCCCGTGCCGCCGTGGTGGCCTCGCCCTCGCAATACCATCAGACCGATCTGGCCGCCGCCTTAGCCGCAGGCTGCCACGTCTTCGCCGAAAAGCCCCTGGCCCACCACCCGGACGGCCTTGGGGACTTGCTGGATTCCGCCGATACCGCCGGCCTTGTAGTATTCGCCGCCCTGAACCTGCGCTATCACCCTGCCGTGGTCGCCGCCAAGGCCCTGCTGGACGAAGGCCGCCTGGGCCAAGTGCTGTGGGCGCGGGTGGAGATGGCAGACTACCTGCCCAATTGGCGCCCCGGCACCGACCACACCAAGGGCTACGCCAACGACCCGCGCACCGGCGGCGTCATCTTCGACATCGTCCACGAATTCGATCTGGCCGCCCATCTGCTGGGCCTGCCCGAGGTGAAGTCTTGCGTCGCCCGCAACACCGGCACGCTGGGGCTGGAATCGGAAGATTTGGCCGACATGGTGCTGGCCCATCCCGGTGGCGCCCAATCCAGCGTGCATATCGACTACGTGACGCGCCCGCGCCGCCGGGTCACCGAACTGGCCGGCACTGGCGGACGCCTGCGCATGGATTTGGATGCCCGCCGCCTGACCCTGCACGACGTGTCCGGCACCATGGTCACCGACCAAGCCTTCCCCGGCGCCTATGCCGACGATTACATGGCCGAAATGCGCGCCTTCCTGGCCTGCACCCACGGCCAAGCGCGCCCCCTGTGCGACGGGCGCGAGGCACTGGCCGTGCTGGAACGCCTTCTGTCCGCCCGCGAACTTGCAGGATTGCCCTCATGAAGACCGTTGCCATCATCCAGGCGCGTCAGTCCTCGACCCGCCTTCCCGGCAAGGTGCTGATGCCGCTGGACGACCAGCCGGCGCTGTTCTGGGTGCACCGCGCCGCCCGTGCCATTCCCGGCGTGGATGCGGTGGTCATCGCCACCAGCGACCAGCCCGCCGACGACGCCATCGCCGCATGGTGCACCACCAACGGCGTGCCCTGCCATCGCGGCCCCGAGGCCGATGTGCTGGAGCGCTTCCTGATCGCCGCCCGCGCCGAAAACGCCGATGTGATCATGCGCCTGACCGCCGATTGCCCGCTGCTGGACCCCCAGGTGGCCGGCACGGTGCTGGCCCTGTTCCGCCGGGGCAATCTGGCCTATGCCAGCAATGTCAGCCCGGCGGTGTGGCCCGATGGTCTTGACTGCGAAGTCATGAGCCGCGAGACCCTGGAAACCACGGGCCGCGAGGCCACCCGCCCGTCCGAGCGCGAGCACGTCACCACCTACATCCGCGATCTGCGCGCCCGCTTCCCGCAAGCCAGTTTAGGCGCGCCCCTGGCCGGGCTGAACACGGAACGCTGGACCTTGGACGAGGCCAGCGATCTGGAATTCCTGCGCGCGGTGATCAGCCGCCTGCCCGACACCAGCCGCCCGCCCTCCTATCTGGACGTGCTGGCGGTACTGGATGCCGAGCCCGCCCTGCGCGCCATCAACGCCCCCATCACCCGCAACCAGGGCGCCGCCAAGTCGCTACGGGCCGAGGGCGCCCCCGCCTTCCGCGGCACCGCCGAATCCCAGCGCCTGCTGGCGCGGGCGGAAAAAGTCATCCCCCTGGGCAGCCAGACCTTCTCCAAAAGCCGAATCCAATATCCCCAGGGCGCGCCCATGCTGCTGACCCACGGCCAGGGTGGCCGGGTGTGGGATGTGGACGGCAACCAATATGTGGACATGGTCTGCGGCCTGCTGCCGGTGGTGCTGGGCTATCAGGACCCCGACGTGGACGGGGCCATCCGCGCCCAATTGGGCAACGGCATCTCGTTCAGCCTCGCCACCAGCCTGGAGACCGAGCTGGCCGAACGCTTGGTCGATCTGATCCCCTGCGCCGAGCAGGTCCGTTTCGGCAAGAACGGCACCGACGCCACCAGCGCCGCCATCCGCCTTGCCCGCGCCTTCACCGGGCGCGACCATGTGGGCGTGTGCGGCTATCACGGCTGGCAGGATTGGTATATCGGATCGACCTCGCGCCACAAGGGCGTGCCCTCGGCCACCCGCGACCTGACCCATGTGCTGCCCTATAACGATCTGGACGCCGTGCGCGCTTTGCTGAAAAGCCAGGATGTCGCCGCCATCATCCTTGAGCCCATGAACGCGGTGGAGCCCAAGGACGGCTATCTGGCCGAGCTGAAGGAGCTGTGCCACGCCAACGGCGCCCTGCTGGTGTTCGACGAGGTCATCACCGGCTTCCGCTACGCCCTGGGCGGTGCCCAATCCATGTTCGGGGTGACGCCTGATCTGGCCTCCTTCGGCAAGGCCATGGGCAACGGCATGCCCATTTCCGCCATCGTCGGGCGCGGCGACGTCATGCACGAGATGGAAAATGTCTTCATCTCCGGCACCTTCGGCGGCGAGGCACTGTCCCTGGCTGCCTCCATCGCCACCATCGACAAGATGAAGCGCGAACCGGTGATCGAGCGGCTGTGGGAATTGGGCACCCGTCTGGCCGACGACTCCCTGGCCCTGGCGGCCAAACATGGCTTGGGCGATCTGTTCATGCTCATGGGCCGGGCACCGTGGAAGATCATGGGCTTCAAGGACCACCCCAGCGCCCGCAAGGAAGCCCTGAAGACCCTGTTCGCCCACACCGTCTTGCAACAGGGCGTCCTGCTGCTGGCCAGCCACAATGTGTGCTACGCCCATACCGACGACGATCTGGCCGTGGTGCTGCGGGCCTATGACATCGCCTTCGCCAAGCTGGCCGAGGAGTTGGCGACCGGCAAGCTGGAGGAACGCATGCCCTGCCCGCCGGTGTTGCCCATCTTCACGGTGCGATGAAACAAGAAAAAGGGCGGCTCCCGTGGGAGCCGCCCTTTTTCTTTACCAAGTGTAGCTTCTTTACCAAGTGTAGCCGGGCCCGGGCGCCGTGGGCAGGCCGTCGGTCCACCACGGTTCGGCACCGCCTTCGCACCATTCGCGGGTCTCGCGGTAAATGGTGCGAACCTCGTCGATCATCTCATCATGCAGGCTCTTGTAAGCGCGCACGAAGTCTTGGAAGACGGCGCGCGCCTTCTCCTGCTCATCAATGCGGTTGAGGAAGAAGCAGGCATGCTTAGCCAGATTGATGCTGGCGCCGTAGAAGAACGGATAGACGTGCTTGTACTCGGCCTCGCGCGAGAGCCGGTGCAATTCGGTCAATTCTTTCAACATCCACAGGAAATTGTGGTCGCCTTGCAGGGCTTCCTCGCACAGAGCGTAGATTTCTTTGGCAAAGATATCCACTTCGACTTCGAAGCGTTTCATATCCAGCTTGGTCAAATATTCGCCGGCCTTGAAGAAGGTCGTCTCCGCCCGAATCTGCTCCGCCACCCGCTCGCGGTCCACCAACTGGGTGAATTCCAGCGCCTCGGCCAATTTCGGTACGGCGCCCTTGATCAACGCGCCATCGCTGCAATTGAACGCGCTCAGGCTGAATTTGCGGACCTTTTCCTCCAGCATGTCGCGGCACCATGCGAACACCATGTCCGACTGGATGGTGCCGCCGAAATTACCCGGGAAGCTGTAGGTCCCGTTCATTTTCTCGGTGCGGAAGGTTTTGGAGGTGTAATAGGCGGTCTTCTTGGAATGGTGATTGGTGCCGGTGCGCCAACCGCAATCCATGCCGAAGAAGTGCATGTCGCGCAGACCGATACGGGCAGCCACCGCCACCATAGTATTGGCGATGGAGGGGCCCACCGCGCTCATGATCTTCACGTCGTCGCCGAAGCTCAGGGTCGATGACACGCTGTCGCGGAAGAAGAAATAGACCTCGTCGAACAGCGGCGTCACGCGCGGATTGAGCGTTACCGAAGCGATCAGCTTGATGCCGGTAAAACGCTTCTCGGGGAACAGGTTGGGGTAAGCCTCCAGCATGTGCATGCACATGTCATAGACCTGCACCACGTTTTCCAGTTCCACGTGGTAGTCGGGGATGATGCCTTCCGACAGCAGCGGTTCCAGCGACGAACCGCCGGACACGATGATGGCGTGATCGCGCCACTGCTTGATATAGGCGAGATCGTTGTCCAAGGACGGACCCGACGCCACCAGGAAGACCGGCGTGTTGGTGATCCGCATCCGGAACTCACCTTGCATCAGGTAGTGATCGAACTTCTGCAAATTGGTGGCGGCATTGCGCACCATCTTGCGCTCGTCCTCGTAATAGCCGCGACCGATCATCTTGTACGGAGCGCCGTCGAGGAAGTTCTTGAAGGCAGTATCCAGGACCCAGGACGGGTAATGGCGATAATAGAAGGCGCCGTCCATGAACAGCTCGCCGCAATCGTCCAGCACCTCGCTCATCTTGGTGCTGAGCGTGGACGGATTGTCGGCGGTGACCATATGCAGCTTGGTGCCCTTGGCCTCGCACAGTTCGGCCAGCGCCTGCCAATCCACCGCCACCGCCGCGTGCATGACGAATTCGTCGATGACTTCGCCGATGACGATGTTTTCCACATTCAACTTTTCCGCCAGGATCGGAATGTGGTGACCCAACCCAAGGCCGAAGACAAACAGGAAACCGACGCGGCCCGCAGGTGCGGCGGAGAAAGAATCGATGCCGTTCGCGCGGATACTGTCCACCAGCGCATTGTAGATTTGCACCGAAATCAGGCTGTCGCCGGTGGCGCCGTCCTTGTGCTCGTAACCAATGCGGCGCGGTGCCGCGACGAAGGCTTCGGCCTGCTCGCGGGCCAGTTGGCGACCGTCATTCTTGTACAGCCGGGCCGTCCCCAAATCGATGTCGATTGCCGCGCCGTCCTCGACCACCAAAGTGGTCAAGGGCGACTCGATGGCCGCAATCTTCTCGGCCATTTTGGGGAACAGCTGTTTAAACGCTTCGCGCCGGGCGTCACAAGCGGCCTGGTCAAGCATCACCATTAATCCTTACGCACTAATGCCGGTCAAAGCGTCATTGATGACCGCCTCGAACGCCGTCATGAAGCCGCGCGCCGAGAAAGCCGGGCTCGCCGCCAAACGGGCGGGGATATCGGCACGCAAGGCGGACAGCCGCGCCACGTCCTGACCAAGCCCGGACGCAATGGCGACGTAGGCGTCCACATCGGCGCCCGCCAAATCGGATAGGCCGACCGAGGCCAATGCGGCGGCCACATCGCGGCCATCGGCATTGTTGGCCGCCACCACCACGGGCACACCCAGACCCAGGAATTCGCCACAGCACAAGACGTCGCCGACGGGGAACGGCGCCAACGCCACATCAATGGCGCGGGCGAATTCCGCCCGGCTTTCGCCTTGAACAATGTCCACGCGATGGGCTACGGCAGCATTGCCGAACAGATCGATCAGACGCTCGACACTGGTGGGGTCGGCGAACGAACCGGTGTCGCGCAGCACCAAGGTAGCATTGGGCACGGCCTGCAGAATGCGACCGAACGCCATGACCACGCGCGGGGTCATCTGAGCAGCAGACAACTCGCAGCCGAAGGTGACGGTGCCATTGGCAACAACAGGGGCCGGACCAATGGGCTCGGCAGCGACGCCCTTGGTGCCCAGGAACCAGCGCCCATAGGGAAGCCGCATCTCGCCGGGGGCGGATTCGCCGGCACCGGAGACACATTGCAGGTGATTGCCCGGCACGCGGCCCACGGGCGGGGTGTTGAGCCAAGCGATCTGCAACGGCGCCGCATTGCGCAGGAACAGGCCCTCCTTATCGGGAGCGATCAGGCCATCCATGTCCACCAGAACATTGATGCCTTCGCCGCGCACCACGGCGCTGAGGGTAGCCACGTCCAGCGCGCCCACGTCGCGCCAAGAATCGAAGACGCCCCGGCTCCACGCGTTACGGGCATCGTCGACTTCACCGGCGCCCAACCCGACCACCGTGAACTTTTCCCGGTTATGGCCTTGGGCTATCTGGGCCAGCATAGCGGTCACGTCGGCATGGTGGTGGCCGGTGCACAGATAGGCGATGCGGATCTTTTCACCGCTCACATAGGTGGGCGCGGCACGGACGGTCTTGGGGCCGGCGGCGGCGATGGCGGCAGACCATTGCGCGGCCAATCGCGCGGTCACCGGCAGATCGGCATCCTGATAGCGCATATCGGACAGCATGGCCGACAGGATCACCGGCGAGGCCGGCGAACGGGCCACCGCGCCGGAATGGCAGGCCTCGCCCTGGGCCAAATCGCCCAACAGCGTCAGGCACTGACCCAACCGGCTGAGGATGGTGGCAGTCGGACCGGCCAAGGTGGCGACGCTACGCAGCATACCCACGGCGCCATGAATGTCCCCCGCCAGAACCATGGTCTGGGCGTAGCGGTCCAGCGCCTCCACATCGGTAGGATTGAGCAGCAGGTGCTGCTTCAGCATCAATAGGGCGCGGTCAATATCACCCAGGCTGGCCAGCGCGGTAGCGCGGGTCATCAGCGGCTTGTAGCCGATGGAGCTGAAGGCATCTACGAATTTGGGGAAATCCTCGCCGAACAGGGCAAGAAGTTCGCCGTCGGCATCCATGCCGGCGCTGACCTTGCCGCAGTAGAGAGCGTCGCTGACCTGACCGGCGAGGCAATAAAGAACAGCCAGAACCTCGGCGATATCCTTCGGCGCATCCTTATGATCGACCACATCGGCCAACAGCTTGATGGCATTGGCAAGCGCGCCGACACGGTAATAAATAGCCGCAAGCGCGCAAATGCCGGTGAGCTGTTGCGACGGTTCTCCCATGGCGGCTTCAGCACGCTGGGTGGCGACATCAATGTCGCCCTTAGCCAGCAACTGCGCGATTTCGGCAAGCAGGCCGCCAGCGACCTTGGTAGCGCCGTCATCCATATGTCGGTCTCCGTAAAGCGTCATTGAGCAGTTGAAACCCGGCTGCGGGTCAAGCCAGCTCGTTGGTGGTCGTGGCGGTGGGTTGTGCGTCGCCGGTCTCGGCTGCCACGGAATCGGCAGGGGTGGTAAACAGCCCCCCGGCGATCTGACGGTTGACATTAATCAACACGGTGGCCAATTGGCGATCGCGCTTGGCGATGATTTCCACTGACCGCTTATCGACAAAATTACACAGCGACAGCATGTTCTGGCGGATTTCCAGGGGAACCGTGCATTCCGGCGTCGACAGCTCGGCCTGGAAGATGGTCCACAAGCGCCAATTAATGCGGACGGCTGCAAGAAAATCGTCGAGGGGGACCGAGTCGCTTTGCGTGGTCAGGAGGCGGCGCGCCGTCTCCGTCAATGCCCAAGCCTCGGTTTCACGCGGGTTTCCACCTTGAGGAACAGCCCGATAGGCATTCTGCCCGCCACTAGGATACGCCATGCTTCTAGACCTCCGCGAACAACGTCCCGCATCTGATATTTGCGCCGTTATTTTGCGGGAAAGCCGTTAATTCATTATGAAGAGAGGCGGAGCGCCGCCTCGCTTGCTCGCCCCTAGAGAGAGTGAAACGCCCTGCGGCAAGCCGATTTCGTGTGTACATCGGGAACGCTTGCCGGGGAGATCCGCCGCAAGATTTACCACCGAGAACACCAAGACGGCATGCCAGAGCGCACCGGCCTGCCACCCGGCAGATAACTTCGTGCCCCTTGGTGCGGGGACAGGCTTCGCAAAGCCCCCAAACCGCATCATCCCGGACGACCGTGGGCTTGGCAAGCGTTCCCCGCCCATCCGCGATGAAATCGGCATCGGGGGCGGCCGTAAGGCCGCTCCCCTGCCACACCACCCGGCATGCGGGTCCGCACCGGGCGGTTCGAGGGATTGAGGTCAGGCGAGTCTGGGCATTCCGAGTTGGTCTGCCCATTTGATCGTGAGGGCGGAGTTGAGGAGCATCCCGCTGTTGCGCCACCAGCGACGGGAGTTTCCCGCCACCCGCTGGGCCACATCGGGTTT
>JACMKT010000172.1 GCA_014380005.1 Rhodospirillales bacterium | reverse complement strand
CTTTGCCGGGTTTGTGGTTTTGGCGCTGGTGGGTGGGGTGGATGGTGTGGGTAATCCGTCTCTCCTAACGCCCCCTCCCCCGTGGGGGGCGTGGGTGGGGCCCTGGCGCCGCTGGGGTGGGTGTGGGGCACGCACTGAGTCTGTGACTCCCCCCTCTCCCGGCGCTTCGCGCCACCCTCTCCCGCCAGGGGAGAGGGTTAAAGCGTCATCACGTAATCACCGTCGGCTGCTCGCGTCCGGTCCAGGGTTCGATCTCCGCCAGTTCGCCGGCGATAGTGATCAAATCGGACAGGGCGTCCTGCGGGTCAAGATCGTGTTTGGTCGGGTCGGGCTCGTACCGTTCGATATAGACGCGCAGGGTGGCGCCCTCGGTGCCGGTGCCGGACAGGCGGAAGACGATGCGCGAGCCGTCCTCGAAGACGATGCGGATGCCCTGCTTGGTGCTGACCGAGCCGTCCACCGGGTCCGTATAGGCAAAGTCGTCGTTGAAGGCGACGGTATAGGCGCCCAGCTTGCGGCCCTTCAGGGATAGCTTGCGCAAAGCGTCCATCAGGCCGTTGGCGGCTTCGGTCTCGATGCCTTCGTAATCGTGGCGGGAATAGTAGTTGCGGCCATATTTGGCCCAATGCCCGCGCACGATCTCGGCCACCGATTGGCCGCGCTTGGCCAGCACGTTCAGCCATAGCAGCACCGCCCACAGACCGTCTTTCTCGCGCACATGGTCCGAGCCGGTGCCGAAGCTTTCCTCGCCGCACATTGTGGCAAGGCCGGCATCCAGCAGGGTGCCGAAGAATTTCCAGCCGGTGGGGGTCTCATAGGCCGGGATGCCCAAGGCGGCGGCCACGCGGTCGGGGGCTGCCGAGGTGGGCATGGACCGCGCGATGCCCTTCAGGCCCTTGGCATAGCCGGGCGCCAGGGTGGCGTTGGCCGCCAGCACCGCCAGGGAATCCGACGGGGTGACGTAGAACTCGCGGCCCAGGATCATGTTGCGGTCGCCGTCGCCGTCCGACGCCGCGCCGAAATCGGGGCCGTCGGCGCGGAATAGGGCTTCCACCAGATCGTGGGCATGAACCAGATTTGGATCGGGGTGGCCGTGGCCGAAATCTTCCAGCGGCACGCCGTTCATGACGGTGCCCTTGGGCGCGCCCAGGATGCCTTCCAGGATGGCGGTGCCGTAGGGGCCGGTGACCGCGTGCATGGCGTCGAATTTCATGCGGAAGCCGCCGGCGAACAGGGCGCGGATGGCGTCGAAATCGAACAATTCGCCCATGAGCGCGGCGTAATCGGCCACCGGGTCGAACACCTCCACCGTCATGGTGCCCAGGGTGCGGCTGCCGTTGGTTTCGATGTCCACATCGGCGGCGTCCAGGATGCGGTATTCGCGGATTTCCTTGGTGCGGGCGAAGATAGCCTCGGTCACGCCCTCGGGCGCCGGGCCGCCGGCGGGGATGTTGTACTTGATGCCGAAATCCTCATCCGGGCCGCCGGGATTGTGGCTGGCCGACAGGATGATGCCGCCGAAGGTCTGGTATTTGCGGATGACGCAGCTTGCCGCCGGGGTGGACAGAATGCCCGAACGGCCCACCATCACCTTGGCGAAACCGTTGGCGGCGGCCATCTTCAGGATGGTTTGGCAGGCGGCGCGGTTGTGGTAGCGCCCGTCGCCGCCCAGCACCAGGGTCTTGTCGGTGATGTCGCCACCCCCTGGACCGCCAATGGAGTCGAAGATGGCCTGGACGAAGTTCTCCAGGTAATTGGCTTGCTGGAAAACCTTCACCTTCTTGCGCAGCCCCGAGGTCCCCGGCTTTTGTCCATCGAACGGGGTGGTCGCCACGGTCATCACAGCGCTCATGCGATTTTGCTCCCAGCAACATGTTGCCTGTGGTTGATGGCCCAGGCGGGCGCGCGTGTCAATGTGGCGCCGGCCCCTGGGCACTCCGTTTTAATTCACCATGGACCCGAGCCCTGAGATCAGGTTCTAACGTTCCAATGGGAACTGCAAGCGAAAATAAACGGAACATCTGCGAACATTCTTGTTGCGTTCTGGAACGAAAAGTGTACCCTTCCCATCAAATCCGCGTTGCATCGGCCCGTCGGATCGGGATAGATGGAGGGGGCTGCCATGTCGCAGGCTGTATTGCGTCTCGTGGACAAGGACACCATGGATAGACAGAAGGCATTAGAAGCCGCCGTCAGCCAAATTGAGCGGGCGTTCGGCAAGGGCTCCATCATGAAGATGGGCGCCAAAACCGTGGTCGAGACCGAGGTGGTCTCCACCGGGTCGCTGGGTCTGGACGTTGCCTTGGGCATCGGCGGCCTGCCGCGCGGCCGCATCATCGAGGTGTACGGGCCGGAAAGCTCGGGCAAGACTACCCTGGCCCT
>JACMKT010000171.1 GCA_014380005.1 Rhodospirillales bacterium | reverse complement strand
CGGCCAAAGTTTTCGTGAAGTCTGCCATCACCTTAGTCGCTTCTCCCTCGGCTTTTTCTTTTCGGTCTATCTCGCGAGTTCGAGCGGCCGCAAATTCCGTTCGCTGATCGACCCGCACATCATCAACATTTAGCCCGCGGCTGCGGCTAATTATTGCTTTATCGGCAATATTATTATGCACACTATGCGTGTGTCAATCGTATGGCGAGCGGGCAGACAAAATGCCCTTCCACCCGACGGTGGAAGGGCATTTGCCTTACCTAAACAGCTTTAGCCGCGACCGCGCTGACCATGACCATGCTGGCCCTGACCATCGCGGCGGGTCTTGTTGGCAGCCGCCGCCGGCTGGCCCGGACGGGCACCACGGCCTTGGGGCGGACGGCCACCGCCGCTATTGCCACGGCCTTGGGCCGGCGGCTTGGGGGCCGGGCCTTTTGAGGCGTGGATGCGGGCGATGCCTTCGGCGTGCCATTCGTGGTCGTGATCCACCGGCACCGGTTGGCGGATGGTCTTTTCGATGTCGCGCAGATAGGCCACTTCTTCCATGTCGCAGAACGAAACGGCGATACCCTCGGCGCCGGCGCGCGCGGTGCGGCCGATGCGGTGGACATAGCTTTCCGGCTCGTTGGGCAGCTCGAAATTGATGACGTGGGTGACGCCGTCAACGTCGATGCCGCGCGCGGCGATGTCGGTGGCGACCAGCGCGCGGACCTCGCCGGAACGGAAGGCGGCCAGCGCCTTCTGGCGGGCGCCCTGGCTTTTATTGCCATGGATGGCGTCGGCGGTGATGCCCGATTTGCTCAGCTGCTCGGCCACGCGGTTGGCGCCGTGTTTGGTGCGGGTGAAGACGATGGCGCGGCTGCAGGCACCGCTCTTCAGCACATGTTCCAGCAGGTTGCGCTTGTGCTCGCGGGTGACGAACATGACGCTTTGGGCGATCTTTTCCACGGTAGAGGCCACCGGGGTGACTTCCACGCGCACCGGGTTGTTCAGCAGGCTGTTGGCCAGCGTGCACACGGTGTCGGGCATGGTGGCCGAGAAGAACAGGGTCTGGCGCTGCTTGGGCAGCTTGGCGGTGATTTTGCGCACGGCATGGATGAAGCCCATGTCCAGCATGCGGTCGGCTTCGTCCAGCACCAGCATTTCCACGCTGTTGAGGTTCAGTAGGCCCTGATCCATCAGATCGATCAGACGGCCCGGAGTGGCCACCAGCACGTCCAGGCCATTGGCCATGGCCTTGACCTGGGGCACCTGGCCGACGCCGCCGAAGATCACCGTGCCCTTGAAGCTGACATGGCGGCCATAGGCGGTGAAGCCCTCGCCGATCTGGACGGCCAGCTCGCGGGTCGGGGTCAGGATCAGCACGCGGGTGGAACGGGGCGCGGCCCGTTTGCGGTCGGCGTTCAGGCGGTGCAGGATGGGCAGGGCGAAGGCGGCGGTCTTGCCGGTGCCGGTCTGGGCGATGCCCAGCACGTCGCGGCCCTCAAGCAGATGCGGAATGGCGGCGGTCTGAATGGGGGTCGGGGTGGTGTAGCCCTCTTCGTCGAGGGCACGCATCAGGGGCTCGGCTAGGCCGAGCGCGGAAAACGTAATCATACGTAATGAACTTTCAATGAGAGTCCGCCGCCACCAGGGCCGTCGGGCCGCTATCGTGGTCGTGGAACCGGTTCCAGGGCGCCCGTGGGGCACGCGACCACTGGGATAGGGGGAGGTGGAACTCTCGGGATGGGAGCCGCACAAATGGCGGCAGCCCGCGTGCTATCGCGGAGGAGTTCCCTGGGCGACAAACGCCCGGTAGAAGCTGGATATAACAGATTGCGCGGGCGTATCGCAACGCCCGCGTAGAATCAGTCCGTTACCGGCGACGCGGCGGCGGGCGGCGAACGCCGGTCGGGCCGGTGCCAGCGCGCTCGTCCTTGTGGCGGAAGTTAATCCGGCCCTTGGTCAAGTCGTAGGGGGTCATTTCGACCGTGACACGGTCGCCCGCCAGGATGCGGATACGGTTCTTCTTCATGCGGCCAGAGGCATAGGCCATGACGTCATGGCCGCTATCCAGGGTCACCTTGAAGCGGGAGTCGGGAAGCACTTCAGCAACGACACCGTCAAATTCGATCAGATCTTCTTTCGCCACGCACTGGGCCTTTCAACTAGGATTGGTCCTGCCAACCAGAATGGCCGCGACCGGCCCAGTTGCCTGGGCCGGCGCGCCTATCGACACGAACTATATCAGATGGCTTTCAAATTGACAGCCGCCATCTTGCCGGTGCGACCCTTTTCCAGGACATAGGACAGTTTCTGGCCCTCGGCGAGGTTTCCCATCCCGGCTTTTTCGACCGCGCTGACATGGACGAACACATCGGGCGAACCATCGTCGGGCTGAATGAAGCCGAAGCCTTTGGTGCTGTTGAACCATTTCACAGTGCCAGTGGACATTTGTTTTCCTCCATTGCGGAGTTGCCCGGCTCAACATTGCGCCCGGCATCAATTCGGACGCAGGGAAAACCCAACCGAAATTCGACAGCAGCCAACATGGGGGCGGAGGTTGTGGTCCGCAAGGGAATATCGGGGGGCCAGCCCTTAGGCACAGGCCGTCCGGCAGGCTTCAGGCTGGGCTGGGACATCCCTAAACTCACGCCCGCTTGTGAGGATTGGGGGATGGTATGCGCCTTTTGGTCTGGTTGTTCCTGGCGCTGCTTGCACCGCTTTCGGCCTGGGCGCAGACCGTGCCTTACCGGGTCGAATTGGTGGGGGCCGACGATTTGCGTGACCGGATCGAGGAGGTCTCGCGCCTGTTCCAATTGCGCGATGAACCGCCCGCCAGCCTGTTGTCCCTGCAGCGCCGGGCCGAAGCCGATATGGACCGCATCAGCGAGGTGCTGCGCTCCGAGGGCTACTACGCCGCCCAGACCACCTTCGCCATGGACGAGCAAGCCCAGCCGGTACTCGTCACCGTGACCGTGGCGCCCGGTGCGGCCTTCAAGCTGGAGGCCTTCAATGTGCGGGTGGATGCCGCCTTCAACACGCCCCAGCCCAAGCCGGTGCCGCTATCCGATCTTGGTCTCGCCATCGGCCAGCCGGCCCGTGCCGCCCCGGTGGTGGAAGCCCAGGCGGCCTTGCTGCGCGCCTTGGCCGAGCAGGGCTATGCCCTGGCCAAGGTGCAGGACCGCCAAGTGGTGGTGGACCATGCCGCCCAGACCATGCGGGTGGATGTGGTGGTGTCGTCCGGCCCGTTGGCATGGTTCGGGCCGGTCGCCATCACCGGTCTGACCCATGTGGACGAAGGCTGGGTGCGCCGCCGCTTGCCGTGGGAACCGGGCGAGCGGTTCTCGGTCAGCCAGATGGAGACCATGCGCAAGCGGCTGGTGGAAAGCCGGCTGTTCTCGTCGGTCAAGCTGGCGACGGCCAAGCAGGCTCAGGAGGACGGGCAATTGCCCATCACCCTCGATCTGCGCGAGGCCGATCAGCGCTCGGTGGGCACGGGCGTGTCGTGGGCGTCATCGGAAGGCGTCGGCGCCAATGCCTATTGGGAGCACCGCAACCTGCTGGGGGCCGCCGAACGGCTGCGCACGTCCCTGACCGCCAGCCAAATCCGCAACGCCGCCGATGTGACCTTGCGGGTGCCCGACGTGTTGGGCGTGGATCAGGATGTGCTGTCCTCTTTCACCGCCGAGGAACAGCGCACCGACGCCTATGTCACCCGCACCGTCGGCGGCGCCGTGGGCATGGAATGGGTGGTGACGCCCACATGGCGGGCGGCGGCCTCCACTGCGTTGGAGCGGACCTATGAGGAGCGCAACGACCGTAGGCGCAATTACACCCTGGTATCGTTTCCGCTGGAGGCACGCCAGGACGACACCGACGATCTGCTGGACCCGACAAAGGGCAACCGCCTGCGCGCCCAAATGCGGCCTTTTGTGGAGGCCTTGGGCGGCACCGTCGGCTTCACCCGGTTCGAACTGTATGACAGCCACTACATCATGCTGTTGGACAAGCCGCGCATCATCCTGGCCGGCTGGGGCCGTTTCGGCACCATTACCGGCACCGGGTTGGACGACGTGCCGGCGGATAAGCGGTTCTATGTGGGCGGCGGCGGGTCGGTGCGCGCCTTCGGCTTCCAGCGGGCCGGGCCGGTGGATAACGACAATGATCCCACCGGCGGCCTGTCGGCCTTGGCTTTCGGCGGCGAAGTGCGGGTCAAGGTGACCGACACCATCGGGCTGGTTCCCTTCGTCGAGGCCGGCAACGCCTATGAAACCCGGCTGCCGCGCCCAATGGAAACCCTGCGTTGGGGTGCCGGTCTGGGCGTGCGCTACTTCACTCCCATCGGGCCGGTGCGCGCCGATGTGGCGGTGCCCATCAATCCTCGTCCCGGCATGGATGATTCGTACCAGATCTACTTGAGTTTGGGGCAGGCGTTCTAAATTGGGAGGCATGACACCGCGGTTGAAACGCATCGTTCTGGGACTGGCTGCCTTCCTGGTGGTGGGGCTGTCCGTGCTGTCGGGCTTCGTCTTATTCCTGCACACCGGGCCGGGCGAACGCTGGGTCTCGGGCAAGCTGGAGGAAGCGCTGCCCGGTTTCGAACTGGACGGCTATCATCTGCGCTGGCCCTTCCGCATGCGTGCCGATTACCTGCGCCTGACCGATGTCCAGGGCACATGGCTGGAGGTCGCCAAGCCCGAACTGCAATGGCACCCGTTCCGCCTGCTGCGCCGCGATTTGCACATCGACCGCCTCGTGGCGCAACGGGTGGAGGTGCGGCGGCTGCCGGTGGAATCGGGGACGCAGCCGGGTGAATTGCCCGACATTCGCGGCACCCTGCGCCTGGACGAAGTCTCCGCCCCCATTGTGCTGGACCCGCCGGTGCTGGGCCAGCGGCTGGAACTGGATTTGGGCGGCACTTTCCAGATGCAGGGCGGCGGCGGCGCGGTGGAGCTGCATCTGCGCTCTGCCGGTGGCGGGCTGGTGCGGCTGTCAGGCACGGCGGGGCGCGACTATCTGGATTTACGCTGGTATCTGCGCATTCCCCAACTGACCCAATGGGAGCGCTTGGCCGGCATGCCCCTGGCGGGCGAGGCGGTGGGCTCGGGCTTCGTCGCCGGGCGCCTGCCGTCGCCGGTGGTATCGGGCCGGGTGGAGGTGGGCCAGGGCCGCGCCGACAATTTCCGCTGGAACGCTTTGGCCCTGACCGGGCGGGTGGAAGCCATGCAGGTGGCGCTGACGCTGGAGGCTCAGGCGCCGCGCTGGGGGAACGGCAAGGCGTTGGTGCCGGTGGCGGACCTTAGCGTGGTGGGCGACATAGACCCCGATAATGGGCGCATCCGCCTGGGCCATGTGCGGCTGGAGGCTGGGCAGATGGCCGTAACCGGCTCGGGCATCGTCGAGCAATGGGGCCGTGACGCCAATTTGCGCGTCGCCGCCCGTATCCCTGATTTGTCGGTGTTGGACCGGCGCTTCAAAGGCGGCGCCACCTTGCGCGGGCAATTGGCGGGCAATCTGTCCCATATGCGCGGGGTGGTGCAGGGGCGGACCAGCGGTTTCGCCTCGGGCATCGCGGTACTTGACCGGTTGCTGGGGGATAGTCCCGACCTGCGTGCGCGCTTCCGTTATAAGGACGGCGCCGTGGTGCTGGACGATGCCACCTTGCGCGGCGCCAAGGCCCGGCTGTGGGCGGCGGGGCCGGTGGGGCATGTGTGGGCCAAGCTGTCGGTGCCCGATCTGTCGGTGTTCACGCCCACCCTGCGCGGCGGCGGTTTAGCGGTGGGCAGGGTAAGCGGTATCTCCGATCCCGCCGCCAACGGCATCGTCCATCTGGCCGGATTGGCGGTAAGCGGGGTGCCGCCGGGGGATGGCGTGCTGGCCTTCGATCTCAATCATCTGGCCGTCAAGCCCGAGGGCGTTTTAACCGCAGACATGTCCGTGGCGGGTTACCCCTTGGCTGGCCGCGCCCGGCTGGCAATGGGTGGCGAGGTGCGGGTGGACGATCTGCTGCTGGTTTCGGGACAATCCCAAGTGACCGGCGATCTGGTGGTGGCCGGGGGCGCCGTACGTGGGCGGCTGAAGGGCAGCATTCCCGAATTGAAGGCCTGGGAGGGGCTGGTGGGGCGCCCTCTTTCCGGGCGGGTCGAGGCCGATGCGGTGCTCGACCCGGGCTCGGTGCGGGTGAGTGTGCGGGGGGCGGGCATCAGCGGCGCCGGTGTCAGTATGGATGCCGTGTCGCTGACGGCACAAGGCTCCAGCCGCATCTTCACCTTTACCGTGGACGGCAACAATGCGGGCGCCCGGCTGGAGGTGGACGGTTCGGTCCAAGTGAATGGCCCGGTCGGACAGGCGCGGTTGGACCATGTGCTGCTGGCCGTGGGCGGGCGCAATGCCAGCTTGGCCCAGCCCAGCACTGTGCGCTGGGGCCGCGACGGCGTGGTGCTGGCGCCCACCGTGCTGACCCTAGGGGCGGGGCGGTTGGATGTGGAGGGGCGGTTGCAGGGCCGGGTGGTCTCGGCGCGCGCCCGCCTGGACGAAGTGCCGCTGGAGATGGTCGATGTGGTGGGCCGGATCAGCGGCACGGCAAGCGTGGATGGCACCTTGGACGATCCCCACGCCCATGTGGATTTGACCGGGGTGGCCGCCGCCGCCCGCGCCGGGCTGGGCCGCCTGTCCACCAAGCTGGTGGCCGATTGGCGCAAGGGCCGGGTCGCTGTGGATGCGTCGTTGCGCGATGGCGAGCGGGTCCAGGCCTTCGCCAGCGGGTCATTGCCGTTGCCGGGCGATGGAGCGGTCTCGGGGCGGTTCAGCCTGTCGGGCGATGCGGGGCGCATCAGCGAGGCGCTGCCCCTAGCTGGGCATGTCTTCGCCGGGCAAGTGCAGGCCGATGGCACGGTGGCCGGCACCATGGCGGCGCCGCTGCTGTCGGGCCGCGCCACCTTGGCCCATGGGCGCTATGAGAATTTGGAAAACGGCACCCTGGTCACCGCATTGACCGCCAGCGCCCAATTGGACGGCGACCGCATCCGGATCCAAGCCCAAGGCGGCGATGGCGGGCGCGGCAGTGTGCGGGCCCATGGGGCGGGCGGGCTGGATGGCGCCTATGGGGCGGATGTGGTGTTCAGTCGATTCACCGCCCTGCGCCGCGACGACGTGGAGGCGGAAATCAACGGCACCCTGCGGCTGGAAGGCGATGGCAGCCAGGGCCGGGTGGCGGGCAAACTGGCGGTGCCGCGGGCCGAGGTGGATATTGCGCGCTTGAAAGGCAGTGGCCCGGTCACCCTGGACGTGGTGGAAATCAACCGGCCCGGCGCGCCGCCGAAACCGGCCAAGCCTGACGCGGCGGATATTCCTGTGACAATTGCCCTGGCGGTCGCCGTGGCGGTGGAACACGCCTTTGTGCGCGGGCGCGGCTTGGACAGCGAGTGGCAGGGCGATGTGACTGCGACAGGGACCGCCTCGCAGCCCAGCCTGACCGGGCGGCTGGTGGCGGTGCGCGGCGAATACGACGCCTTGGGTAAGCAGTTCCGCCTGACCCCGGATAGCGAGGTGGTGTTCCTGGGCGGCGACACCATCGACCCCAGCCTGAACGTGATGGCCGAAGCCTCCGCTCCCGACATCACGGCCCGCATCAACCTTACCGGCACCGCCAACCAGCCCGAGCTTGCCATCACCTCGCAACCGCCCTTGCCCCAGGACGAGGTGCTGGCGCGGCTGCTGTTTGGCCGCGAGGCGGGCAAGCTGTCCGCCTTCCAGCAGGTGCAATTGGCGCAAATGGCCGCCTCAGGCCTGACCGGCGGCGGTGGCGGCTTCGACCCCATCGGCCGGGTGCGCGGCCTTCTGGGCCTGGACGTGCTGGGCATCGGTTCCGCCGACACTCCCGCGCAAACGAATGCGGATTCCGGCCCCACCTTGTCGGCGGGCAAATATATCGGTTCCGACACCTTCGTCCGCGTGGACCAAGGCACTTCCGGCTTGGGCAAGGTCACGGTGGAACAGGAACTGGGCGGCGGCTTCTCGGTGGAAAGCTCGGTGGGCGAGCAAAGCGGCGGCGGGGTGGGGTTCAATTGGCGGAAGGATTATTAGCCCCGTCCGCGCAGCACCTTCTGGGTCATCCTGACCACGCTGTCGCGGGTGAACGGGATGGGCAGTGCGCCGTTGAGGCCGGCCTGTTTGGCGCCTTGCAAAGCTTTCGTCTGGTCGCCTTCGTGGAACATCAGAATGGCCGGCGTGGTCAGTTTGAAATCCGCCCGGATATGGTGGACAAAGGCGTTGCCGTCGAACGGGGTCATGTCGAATTCGGCGAAGATGACGTCGGGATTGAAGGCGCGGATGGCTTCCAGCATGTCGGGGCCGCCGCCGGCAACGATCTGGCCCGCTCCGGCGGAGCGTAACGCGGTGATCAGGAGTTCCTTGGTCAACGGCTTGTCGGTGGCGAGCAAGCCCCTCACGCCATTGAGGGGCTTATCCCGGTTCCAATCCATTTCAGACATGATGATCCTTGAAAAGCTTGCCGAGCATAATGAGGCATCGGCGGTGCGTCTTTAAAGGTTTATTCCCGGCCCGCCCATTCCGGGTCGATGATTTGGCGGGCTTTGCGGTCTTCCGCCAATTTCTTCACATGGGCCAGATTGCGCGCGGCCACCTGGGCCGGGCCTTTGGCGCCATAGGTCTTGAAGACCTCCAGGGCTTCTTCCAGCACGTCCAGGGCCAGCAGCAGATGGGTGACGCCGCCGCCATGCTTGTCCAGCAGGAACAGGGCCGAGCCCAAGGTGTTGCGGGTGGCGGCCCAGGCCAGCGGGGTGCGGTCGCGGTTGCGCACTTCCAGCACGGAATTGCAGGCCTCGATGGCGCGTTTCAGCACCTCGGGGTTTTTCATTTGGTCGCCGTAAACCTCTAGCACCTGGGCGATGGTGTGCATGATCTCGGCCCAGCGCTGGGGGGCTTCGGCGCGGGTATAGACCTGCTGCGACGCTTGCAGGGCCTGCAAGGCCTCGCGCAGCAATTCGCTGTCGCCGGTCAGTAAATCCAGGCGGTACAGGGTGGTGCCCAGCCGGGTCTGCACCGCCGCCCATTCCTGGGGCATGGTGGCGCGGTTCAGGCTTTCGGTGGCGGCGCGCCATTCGCCCACGGCTTCCTTCAGGAACTCCACCGCGCGGTCCTTCACCCGCTCGCCGCGCATGGTCAGTACGGCGGCCAGATGCTTGTGGATCAGCCCGGCTTCCCAGGGCGGGTCCAGGCGCGGGTTCAGGCGCTTTTCGGCAGCGCGATAGGCGTTGATGGATTTCTGGAACCACTCGGGCGATTGGGATGGCGGCACCGCGGTGGCGCAGGCGGCGCACACATGGCCGTGCACCAGTTGCAGGGTGCGCTGCTGGGGCATGGTCATGGCCACTGGCGGCTTGGCGGCCATGACTTCCAGGGGGATGGCGGCCAAGGGCAGCAGGCGGCGGATACCGGCGCGCTGGACCTCGGTCGCCGGTTCGGCGGCGGCCAGGATGGCGGCGTACAGCAGGTTCAGCTGGGGCTCGTCCAGCTTGAGCGGCAGTTCCATGCGGGTCGAGGGACCGAACGCCGCCGGGCGTTCCTCGTCGGGGATGGCGGTGCCCGACAGGCGCAGGCGGTAGCCGTCCTTGGTCACGTCGCCCCACACCATGAGGTCGGCGTTTTCGGCGGCGATGGCGTGGCGGGTATTGGTCACCGCCGAGGCCACCTGGGCCGGGTCATCCAGCATGTCCAACTGGAACGGGCGCGGCAGCGGCTTGACCTTCAGGGTGGTCTTGGTGTCCAGCAGCTTGAACAGGGCCTGGGACGCGGCGCCGTCCGGGCTGTCGCCGTTCATGGCCGCCACCAGCACGGTGAACACCGGCGGGTCCACCGGCGGCATGACCGGCTGGGCGGGTTTGGGCTCGGGCTGCGGCTTGGGCTGCAGCATCTTGGCGACGGCATCCAGCAGACGCGCCAATCCACCCGGCGCCGATGGGTGCTGGTCGTCAACGGGCGTCGTCGGCTCACCCTGATCCAGCCGGCGCACGGGCAGGTTCAGCGTCGGCCGTTCCAGCGGTCGTCTGAATTTGTTACGCGGATCGTCAGCGTCGCTCATGGCCTTAGTTCTAGACCACCGGATTAATGAGAGCGAGCCATTCCTGTTCGGTCAGCACGGTGATGCCCAGCTTTTCCGCCTCGGCCAGCTTGGAACCGGCACCCGGTCCGGCGATGACGTAATCCGTCTTCTTGGACACGCTGCCCACCACCTTGGCCCCCAGGGATTCGGCGCGGGCCTTGGCTTCTTGGCGGGTCATGGCGGTCAATTCGCCGGTGAACACCACCGCCTTGCCGGCCACCGGGGAATTGGTGGCGATGGGGGCCTGGGCGTCCAGGATGGTCAGTTGGGCGGCCAGATCGTCCAGGGCATCCAGATTATGGGCTTCGTCGAAAAAGGCCAGAATGTCGGTGGCGACGGCGGGGCCGATGTCTTCGATGCTGATCAGGTCGTGATAGGCCTCGTTCTCGCGCGGGATCGCATCCAGCATGGCTTGGCGCCACAGGGCGAAGGAACCGTAATGGCGCGCCAACCGCTTGGCCGTGGCTTCGCCGACCTGACGGATGCCCAGTGCATAGATGAAGCGCTCCAACGCAATGGTGCGGCGGTTGCTGATGGCGGCGAACAGCTTGGTCACCTTTTTCTCGCCCCAGCCTTTGAAGTTCTGCAATCGCTGCAGGCCTTGGGCGTTCCTGGTTTCCAGGCGGAAGATGTCGGCGGGTTTGGCGATCCAGCCGCCTTCGATCAGAAATTCGATGTTCTCGTCGCCCAAGCCCTCGATGTCGAAAGCGTTGCGGCTGACGAAATGGCGCAGCCTTTCCTTGACCTGGGCCTTGCAGGTCAAGCCGCCGGTGCAGCGGCGGATGGCCTCGTCCTCGCCTCGGACCGCATGGGCGCCGCAGATGGGGCAGGTAACGGGGAAAACGAAGGGCTGGGCATCCGCCGGGCGCAAATTGAGGACCGGCCCGACCACCTGAGGGATCACGTCGCCGGCACGCTGGATGATGACGGTGTCGCCCACCCGCACGTCCTTGCGGGCCAGTTCGTCTTCGTTGTGCAACGTCGCCCGCGCCACCACCACGCCGCCCACATTGACCGGAACCAGATGGGCGACGGGTGTCAGGGCGCCGGTGCGGCCCACCTGTATCTCGATCCGCTCCAGGACGGTGGTGGCCTGCTCGGCGGGGAATTTATGGGCGATGGCCCAGCGCGGGCTGCGGCTGACGAAGCCCAGACGCTGCTGCCAGTCGAAGCGGTCCACCTTATAGACCACGCCGTCGATGTCATAGGGCAGGCCGGCGCGGCGTTCGCCGATGCCGTGATAGAAGGCGATCACCGCATCCACATCGTCGCAACGGGTCGCCAGCGGATTGGTGGGGAAGCCCCATTGGGTCAGCTTGTCCAGGAATTGCGCATGGCTGTCGGCCACCGGCTCGGACACCTCGCCCATGGCATAGGCGAACAGGCTCAGCGGGCGGCTGGCAGTGATGTCCTTGTTCAACTGGCGCAGGGAACCGGCGGCGGCGTTGCGCGGATTGGCGAAAATCTTGTCGCCCGCCGCTTCCTGGCGCTGGTTCAGGGCCAGGAAATCCGCCTTGGTCATATAGACCTCGCCGCGCACTTCCAGCACCGCCGGGGCGTTGTCGATGCGCCGGGGCAGGGAGGCCAGCGTCTTCAGATTCTCGGTGACGTTCTCGCCCTCGGTGCCGTCGCCGCGCGTGGCGCCTTGCACGAAGATGCCGTTCTCATAACGCAAGGATATGGACAGGCCGTCGATCTTGGGCTCGGCCACCAAGGCGATGGGAGCGTCGGGGGCCAAGGCGAGGAAACGGCGGATGCGGCCGACGAATTCACGCACGTCGTCATCGGCAAAAGCGTTGTCCAGGGACAGCATGGGCACCGCATGGCGCACTTTGCCGAAGCCTTCGCTGGGCGCCGCGCCCACCTTGGCGGTGGGGCTGTTCTTGGCCAATTCCGGGTAATCCGCCTCGATCGCCAGCATCTCGCGCTTGGCGGAATCGTAGGTGGCGTCGTCCACTTCCGGGGAATCCTCGGAATGGTACAGGCGATCCCAGCGCGTCACCTGCTCAACCAGGGTCGCGTGTCTGATATGGGCCTCGAAGGGCGTCAAAGCGGGCGTGTTCATGGCTTTCTTATAATGGGCACGGCCAATGGCGCACAACGAGCTTGGCTATATCCCCAAGGATAATGTTAATTAGTCGGTATGACGTTCGAACGGTCACGCATATCCATTCTGGTGGGGATACTCACCGGCGCTTGCCTGCTGGTGGCGGCGGCAGTCTGTGTCATTCTTTATATCACCTTCGTGGACGGGCAAAAGGCGCGGTTGGTGGATGCGGTGCGGGCTCAGGCCAGCCTGATGTCCGCCATTGCCCGCCAAGCCAAGCTGGACACGCCGCCGGGTGGTGATTGGCGCCGCTATGCGCTGATCCAGGTGGTGTCGGGGCAGGCGGATTTCCTTGGTTTCGGCAAGAGTGGCGAGTTCATCCTGGCCGCGCGTGAGGGCGAGTCCATCGTCTTTTATCTGCGTCACCGCCATCTGGATTTGGATAACCCGCTGCCGGTGCCGTGGGAGTCCAATTGGTCTTCGCCCATGCGGGCGGCGTTGTCGGGCGAAACCGGCGTGGGCATCGGCCTTGATTATCGCGGCGTCCAGGTGCTGGCCGCCTATCAGCCGCTGCCCGAATTCGGCATGGGCCTAGTCGCCAAGATCGACATGGAGGAGGTGGAGTCCCCCTTCGCCATGGCCTGGAAGGCTGCGGGTGTTGTCGCGCTGCTGGTGGTGGCGTTCGGGGCGTTGATGTTCCACCGGGTCACCCATCCGGTGCTGCGCCGCCTGACCATAAGCGAACAGCGCTACCGCGATCTGGTGGAGCACATGCGCGGCGGTGTGACGGTCATGAAGGCCATCAAGCTGGGCCGCGACTTCCAGGTGCTGGAGATCAACGCCGGTGCGGAACGCATCGACGGTTTGACGCGGTCCGAGATGGTTGGGCTGTCGTTCACCTCCATCTTCCCCGGCGCGGTGGAGCACGGGCTATTGGAGGCGGCGCGGCGGGTCTATACCACCGGCACGCCCGAGCATCTGCCCATGGCGTTCTATCAGGACGACCGCATCTCGGGCTGGCGTGACCACAGCTTCTTCCGCCTGCCCTCGGGCGAGGTGGTGCACATCTATGACGACGTCACCGATAAGAAGCGGGCCGAGGCCGGGCTGCAAATGGCGGCGGCGGTGTTCCAGCATACCGGCGAAGGCATCGTCGTCACCGACGATAAGGGCCGTATCCAGCGGATCAATCCGGCCTTCAGCGCCATCACCGGCTATACGGCGGAGGAAGTGGTGGGGCGCTCGCCCGCTTTGCTGAAATCCGAACGCCAAGCCCCCGATTTCTACAAATCCATGTGGGAGGCCCTGACAGCCACGGGCCGTTGGCAGGGCGAGATATGGAACCGCCGCAAGAATGGCGAAGCCTATCTGGAATGGCTGACCATCAATGCGGTGAAGAACGAGCATGGCGACGTGGCCCATTATGTGGGCGTGTTCGACGACATCTCGGAACTGCACGAGAAAGAGCTGCGCATCCGCCACCAGGCCTATCACGACGCCCTGACCGGCCTTGCCAACCGCACCCTGCTGACCGACCGCCTGGAACACGCCATCGCCACCGCCGACCGTGGCGAATTGAAGGTGGCGGTCATGTTCCTGGATCTGGACCGCTTCAAGGTGGTCAACGATTCCCTGGGCCATGACGTGGGCGATGAGTTGCTGAAGGCGGTGGCGCAGCGGCTGAAGGGCTCGCTACGCCGCGCCGACACCGTGGCCCGTCTGGGCGGCGACGAGTTCGTTATCCTATCCACCCATTGGGACAATCCGGCGGACATCGCTCAATTAGGCGACAAGGTGCTGGAACTGCTCAAGGAACCCTTTGCGATATCGGGCCACGACCTGCATGTGGGCTGTTCCATTGGCATTTCCATGTTCCCCGCCGACGGCCAGGACGCGCGCACCCTGCTGAAGAACGCCGACACCGCCATGTATACGGTCAAGGAAGGCGGCCGCGACGGCTATCGCTTCTTCGATGCCAGCATGAACGCCCAGGCGGTGGAACGGCTGACCCTGGAAAACGCCCTGCGCCAAGCGCTGGAACGCCAGGAATTCGAGGTCTATTACCAGCCCAAGATTTACCTGCACACGGGCCGTGTCGCCGGCATGGAGGCCTTGGTGCGCTGGCACCATCCGGCCCAGGGTATGGTCTCGCCGCTACGCTTCATCCCGCTGGCCGAGGAAACCGGGCTGGTGGTGCCCATGGGCGAATGGGTGCTGCGCCAAGCCTGCCGTCAGGTCAAGCTGTGGGCGGATGCAGGCGTCACTCCCGGCCCCATCGCGGTCAATGTCTCGGCCCGCCAATTGAGCCTTGCCGATTTCGCCGCCCGCGTCGCCGCCATCCTGGCCGAGGAAGGCGTGGTCCCCGGCGCCATTGATCTGGAAATCACCGAAACCGCCATCATGAGCGACCCCGACCGCGCGGCGGCGCAGTTGGAGCTGTTGTCGGACATGGGCGTGCGCATCGCCCTGGACGATTTCGGTGTGGGTTATTCCAGCCTGGGCTATTTGAAGCGGCTGCCCATCTCGGTGCTGAAGATGGACCGGTCGTTCATCCAAGACGTCATCGAGAACGATGATTCCGCCAGCCTCGCCCGAGGTATCGTCCGTCTTGCCATGGCATTGGATATCGACGTGGTGGCCGAAGGCGTGGAAACCATCGAACAGGTGGACTTCCTGCGCGCCTGCGGCTGCGGCATGGTCCAGGGCTATTATTACTCCCGCCCGCTGCCTCCGTCCAAATTGGACGAGCAGTTTTTGAACGGCGACGTGAAGGATTACGAGTAGTCCAGCGTGACCGCTGCTACCTTTCTAACCGTCAAGCCGCGCATGACGGTGGGGCCCGCGCATGACGGTTGGGAAGGTGCAGGGCCTTTGCCTACGCGATTGGCGGACCGAACACCATGATCTCGCCGCCCGGCAGCACTGCGCGGTCGCGGCCCGTCTTCTTTGCTTCATACATGCGGTGATCGGCGGCTTCGATCAGTTCGGGCCAGTCCTTGGCATTGTCCACACCACGCTCGGCCACGCCGATAGAGGCGGTCATGGGCTTGCCGTCGGGGCGGGTGCCGAAGCCGGCTTCGCGCAGGCGCTCGATGACGATCTTGGCGCCGGGGGCGTCGGTGTTGTTGAGGATGGCGACGAATTCCTCGCCGCCCCAGCGCACCAGCACGTCGCCCTTGCGCAGGCCGTCCTTCAGCTTTTCCGATAGGGCGCGCAGGGCCTTGTCGCCCTCGTCATGGCCGAAGGTGTCGTTGATGGATTTGAACTTATCCAGATCGATGAACGCCACCGATAGCGGCGCGTTCTGCAACGATGCCAGCCGGAACAGCAGGTCCAGGGTTTCTCCGCCCGAGCGGCGGGTATAGGCGCCGGTCAGCGGGTCCACCATGGCGCGGTTCACCAGGGCCGCCATGTAGTGCAACTGGCTCATGCCCGAGAACATGGCCACGCCCATGACCAGCACCATCAGCCATAGCTCGGGGCCGTGCTGGACCAGGGACAGTTCCTCGCCATTCATGGAATGGCCGATGATGGCGAAGGCGAAGGCGGGCAGCGAGAACAGCAGCACTTCCAGCGCCGTCAGCGGGAAGACGGCAAGGCCGGCCAGGACGATGTTGGGCATCAGGGCATAGAGCTTGGCTGCCAACCGCCCGGCATCGGTAAGCTGCAGCCCGGAAATGATGTGGATGGACATTAGATAGAAGGTCGGCGGCACCAGCAGCAGCGCCATCAGGATGGCATCGGCCTGCAGGCGCGACTTCGAGCTTTCCCACGGCCATGCCAGCAGCACGAACACCAAGCCCGAGGCCAGCCGCATGCCGGTCATCTGCGCCCATTCGGGGAACGGGAAGACGAACCAGTCCAGCACCGCGCATAGGGGCACCAGCACGGCGAACAGCGCCGCCACCAATTGGACACGCGAGATGGTCACCGAGGCGGCGTGGTTGCGGATATGGGGGGAATGGCGGAACGGCACCAACAGGTCTATGAATTGCTGCCAGGTGATTTTGATGGGCGCAAAAAGATGCGCCGCGAACGACCGCGTGATGGCCGGCTTGCTGTCTGTGGTGTTCGACATAACCAATATCCCAATTCCCCAATTCCTCGCGGGCGACCTTAGAACAAGGAGGGGGAATGAAACAATGCGTTCTTGGCCGAAATCAGCCATTTCTGTATGCAAGGTTGCTTTTGATGAATTCTTAAGCAATCAAACGGGTTGGCCTGGAGATTGCGTGGCTCTGCCGGTCGGGCAGTAAGCGAGGTTGGCAATGTCGGAAACCTATCAACGGCTGATGGCCTGCGCGGCGGCGTCCGACCCGTTCGACGCCCATGTTTTCGCCTGCATCCTGGCGAAAGGCGCGTCCGAGGCACCGCGCCCGTTGACCGAGGCGGTGGGGCTGTCCGGCCCGGAATTGGCCCGGCTGGTGGCGCGCGTGTACCCTGGTGCCCATTGGCTGCTGGCGGATTGGGCGGCCTCGGCGGGCGCTGATGCCCTTGAGGAACCCGATCTGCGTGCCTTGCTGCGTGACAACGCCACCATCCCCGGCGCCGACGAGCCCGTTTGGCTGGCCGCCATGGTGGCGCGCCGGTCGTTGCAGCCCGACCATCTGTGGCAGGATTTGGGGCTGGCTCAGCGCGGCGATTTGACCGGTTTGCTGAACCGCCATTTCGCGCCATTGGCGGTGCTGAACACCCAGGATATGAAGTGGAAGAAGTTCTTTTACCGCCAGATGTGCCAGATGGAAGGCATCAACATCTGCAAATCGCCGGTCTGCGACACCTGCACCGATTTCCCCATCTGCTACGGTCCCGAAGAATGATCATCACCGATGGGGAACTGGACCGCTTCCTGGCCGAGGATGTGCCTTACGGCGACCTCACCACCCACGCTTTGGGCATGGGTGCCGCGCCGGGCCGCATGGTGTTCCGCGCCCGCAAGGCCATGGTGGTGTCGTCCACCGAGGAAGCGGCGCGGCTGATCGCCCGCACCGGCGCCGTGGTCCGCGACGTCCTGCCCAGCGGCAGCCACGCCGAAGCCGACGCCATCTTGCTGGTGGCCGAGGGCAGGGCAGGGGCGCTGCTGGCGTCGTGGAAAGTGGCGCAAACCCTGGTGGAGGCAGCCTCGGGCATGGCCACCGGCGCCCGTGCCATGGTGGATGCCGCCCGCATTATCCGGCCCGGCATCGTGGTGGCGTGCACCCGCAAGGCCTTTCCCGGCACCCGCGCCATTGCCGTCAAAGCCATATTGTCGGGCGGCGCGGTGCCCCATCGTCTGGGCCTGTCGGAAACCGTGCTGGTCTTCCCCGAACACCGCGCTTTTCTGACTGAGCCTTTGGCCGTCACCTTGGCGAAATTGCAGGCAGCCTGCCCGGAAAAGAAGCTGGTGGTCGAGGTCAACACCGTGGAGGAGGCCGAAGACTCCGCCCTGGCCGGCGCCCATGTGGTCCAGTTGGAGAAATTTCCGCCCAGTGACGTGGCTGTGGTGGTGGCCCGCCTCGCCCAATTGGCCCCCTTGGTCAAGGTTGCCGCCGCCGGTGGAGTCACCGCCGCCAATGCCGCCGATTATGCCCGCGCCGGTGCCCATGTGCTGGTGACCTCGTCCCCCTATCTGGCGCCGCCCATGGATGTGGCGGTGAGCATCTTGCCGGCGTAATGATCGCCGGTTGCCCAAGGGAGTTTTCGCTGGTAGATTGCGAATGCGTCGCAATTGAGGTGCGCTTTGAGCTTGAAACAAGAGATGAAAGCCGCCGGCATCCGGCACGCTTCCTGGGTCTTCTCCTACAAAAAGGGCTCGCTATGAAGGGCATTCCCAGCGTCATCGACCGGCTGAACAAGCTGCTGACCGGCGAGCTCACCGCCGCCGATCAGTATTTCGTCCACTCCCGCATGTACGAAAATTGGGGCTTCAAGAAGCTCTATGAACGGCTTGAGCACGAGCGCGTCGAGGAGCTGGAGCACGCCAGCCGTCTGATCCGCCGCATCTTGTTCCTGGACGGTGTCCCCGACGTGGCCTCGCGCGCGGCCCTGGCTATCGGCACCGACGTGCCGTCCATGATGAAGAACGACCTCGCCTACGAGCTGGCGGTGGTGGCCAATCTGAAAGAGGTCATCGCCCATTGTGAGCAGGTCCAGGATTACGAGACTCGCCACCTGCTGCGCGAGTTGCTGGCCGATACTGAAAACGACCACACTCACTGGCTGGAACAGCAGCTATTCCTCATCAACGCCCTGGGCCTTGCCAATTATCAGCAATCGGCCGCCAGCGATATTTCGTAGGAAGGGGGACGCACATGAAGGGCGATAAAGACGTCATCGCGGCGCTGAACGGTATCCTCAAGACCCAGCTGACCGCCATCAACCAGTATTTCCTGCATGCCCGCATGCTGAAGAACTGGGGCTTCCGCGATCTGGGCAAGGCCATCTACAAGCACTCCATCGACGAGATGAAGGCCGCTGACGAGGTGATCGGGCGCATCCTGTTCCTGGAAGGCCTGCCCAATCTGCAGGATCTGGGCAAGCTGCGCATCGGCGAGAACGTGCAGGAAATCCTCGACAGCGACCTGAAAGGCGTGGTGCAGGAGCGCGACGAACTGGTGGCTGCCATCGCCTTGTGCGAAACCAAGCAGGACTTCCAGACCCGCCACGAATTGCGCGAAATCCTGGAAGAGGTTGAAGAGCATCTGGACTGGCTGGAGACCCAGCAGGGTCTGGTCGCCAGCATGGGCCTTGCCAATTACCTGCAGACCGCCATGGGCGAGATCGAAGGCGGCTGAGGCTTCCCTTAACGTTATGGCCGGGCTTATCCCGGCCATTTTCGTTACTAGGGGTTGACCGTCGTCCCATTTTCGCCTTCCCTGCGTGACGTGGTTTCAGGATGAAGCGATGCGCAGGCCTTGGGCGGGGATGAGTGGCATGATGCGGAATTGGCTGGGCCAATTCGCCGCGCTTGCCGCCTTGCTCGGCTTCGTGTTCGCGGCCACCAATCCGGCGCCGCCGCTCACCTTCGACCATTTGCTTGGCACCTATGTCTGCCACGCGCCGGGCGAACCCCGTGCCGCGCTGCCCGGCGAGGACGTGCCCAAAAGCGACGGCTGTTGCTTGGTTTGCCAAGTGGCGCAGTTGGCCGGTGGGGCGGTGCTGCCCCAGCACGCCGCGCTTTCCGCCAGGAACGCGGTTCATGTGCGTGCGCCTGTCAGGGCTCGGCTCGCCGTTCAAGGCGAGGCCGCCCATCATGCCCAGGCGCGCGCCCCGCCCTCGGCCTGATCCCTCCTTTCCATCCCATCGCAATTTTCCTGCGGTCCGCGCGCCCTGAAGCGGCAGCGCGTCCGAATCCGTTCATAGGATCACATCCATGAAAAAACTCATGCTTGCCGCCATCTTGGCGGTCATCCCCGTTGCCGTCGCTGCTGCCGATATGGAGCTCAGCGGCGGGTTCCTGCGGGCCTCGCCCAAAATCGCCAATGCCGGGGCCGGCTTTCTGACCATCAAGAACAATGGTGCCGACGACACCCTGATCGCCGCCGAGGCCGACATTTCCAAGACCGTGGAGCTGCACACCCACATCATGGATGGCGACATCATGCGCATGCGGCAGGTCCCGTCCATCGCGGTGCCCGCCGGCGCGACTGTCGCCCTGAAGCCGGGCGGCGATCACGTCATGTTCATCAACCTGACCAAGGCGTTGGCCGAGGGCGATAAAGTGCCGGTGACCTTGGTCTTCGCCAAAGCCGGCAAGAAGCTGGTGGAGTTGCCGGTGATGGGCATCGGCGCCATGGCGCCCAAGCCTTAAATCCCGTTATCACCCCGGATCGGCGCTGCGCCTGTCCGGGGTGATGATTGCCTGCACGGCGTCCACCACCTCGCGGGGCGTGGCGGTGTGGCTGAGTTTGGCGACGAAGCCGCCTTGGCGGTCCATGATGAAGATGCCGGCGGTGTGGTCGATGAAATAGACGCCCGCCTCATCGGGTTTGTGGATGCGGTAGCGCGCCTTGTACTGGAAGGCGGCCTCGGCGACCATTTCCCGGGTGCCGGTCAGGCCGATGAAGCGTGGGCCGAAAGCGGCCATGTAGTCCTTCAGATGCTCGGCGGTGTCGCGCTTGGGGTCCACGGTGATGAACAGCGGCACCACCTGGTCGGCATCCGCGCCCAGCAAATCCAGGGCGGCGGCCATGGTGGACAGGGTGGTTGGGCAGACGTCAGGGCAGAAGGTATAGCCGAACGTTACCAGCCGGATTTTGCCCGTATAGCTCTGCTCGGTGACCATGCGGGTATCGTGGTCTTGCAGCTTGAAGCGCCCGGTCAGCTCCTGGGACGCCGCCGGGACAGCCAGCACGGCCACCATTATTGCGGCCAGCAGGCCTTTCCACATCATCTTTGCCTCCACAATGCACCGGCGACAGCATACCCTCGGCATTGTGTATTTCCAAACTGGGGGCATGGGCGTGACGCATCTGGACCAACCGCCCACGGGCTGGCGCCTATGGTTGGCGGCGGTGCGCCCGCGCACGTTGACCATCGCGGTGGCACCGGTGATGGTGGGGGCGGGGCTGGCGTTTTCCGTGTCCCATACGCTGCATGTGCTGCCCTTGGCCGCCACCCTGTTGGGGGCGGTGTTGATCCAGGCCGGCACCAATCTGTGGAACGACGTGTCCGACGCCCTGCGCGGTGGCGATCAGCCCATGCGCCAGGGCCCGCCCCGGGTGACCGCTTTGGGTTGGGCCACGCCCGAACGGGTGCGCCGCGCCGCCCTGGTCAGTTTCGCCGCTGCCGCCTTGGTGGGGCTGTATTTGGCGATGCTGGGCGGTTGGCCGGTGGTGGGGCTGGGGTTGGCATCCCTGGCGGCGGGGTGGGCCTATTCCGGTGGCCCCAAGCCCATTTCCTACACCGCTTTGGGCGAAATGTTTGTGCTGGCCTTCTTCGGCATGGGTGCGGTGGCCGGCACGGTGTGGCTGCAATTGCATGGGCTGCCGCCCCAGGTGTGGCCGCTGGGCCTCGCCATGGGCCTGCCCGCCGCCGCCGTGCTGATGGCGAACAATTACCGCGACATGGAGGCCGACCGGCTGGTGGGGCGCCGCACTTTGGCCATTCGCCTGGGGCCAGCCGGGTCCAAGGCCGTCTATGCAATCCTTGTGGTGGCGCCCTTCGCCATGCTGGACTGGCTGGCGTTGGCGGCGGTGCCTTTGGCGGTCAAGCTGGTGTGGGATTTCTCCACCACACCACGCGGGCCGGCCTTCAACGGCATTCTGGCCGCCACCGCGCGCTTCCAATTGGTGCTGGCGGCGTTGGTGGTCGGGGGTTTGGCCTATGCTGCGTATTGAGGCGCTGTGCCGCCCCGGATTGGAACCGGCGTCCTTCACTCTTGCCGCCGGCGAGTGCGTCATGGTGCAAGGCGCTTCCGGTGCGGGTAAAAGCCTGTTGCTGCGGGCCATCGCCGATCTGGACCCCAATCAGGGCCGGGTCAGCCTGGACGAAGTCGACCGCGCGTCCATGGCGGCGCCGGCTTGGCGGGCGCTGGTGGGCTATGTGCCGGCAGAGCCCGGCTGGTGGGCCGACCGGGTGGACGCTCATTTTCTGGATTGGCCCGCCAACGAATCCCTGGCCCGCCGACTGAACCTGCCCGAGGGCATGGGCGCCGCCATGGTGGCGCATTTGTCCACCGGCGAGCGCCAGCGTTTGGCTTTGCTGCGTGCGCTGGAACGCCAGCCCCGCGTGCTGCTGCTGGACGAACCCACTGCCGCTTTGGATGATACCGCCACCGCCTTGGTGGAGGCATTGCTGGCAGAGAGGCGGGCAGGGGGACTGGCCTGCTGTGGGTGTCGCACGATAGGGATCAGGCTGCGCGGCTGGCCCACTGGCAATCTCGGAGTCGATTGCTGGTGGTGGAGCGTGGCTGTGTGCGTGAGGTGACGCCGTGACCTATATCCGCCTGGATTTGCTGGACATCGCCTTGGCCGGCATTCTGGTGCTGGTCAATGGCGGGTTGTCACTGGCCTTGGGTCTGGGTATCGAGCGCAAGCTGCTGGTGGCCTCGGCTCGCATGGTGGTGCAATTGCTGCTGGTCGGGCTGGTGCTGACTTGGCTGTTCGCCACCGTCTCGCTATGGCTGACCCTGGGCGTCGCCCTGGTCATGGTGCTGTTCGCCGGCCACGAGATCACGGCGCGCCAAGATCGGCGGCTGACCGGGCTGTGGGGCTATGGTCTGGGCACCGGCTGCATGCTGCTGGCCGCCGGGGTGGTGACGCTGTTCGCCCTGACCACCCAGTTGAAGCCCGATCCCTGGTACGACCCGCGCTATGCCATTCCGTTGCTGGGCATGGTGCTGGGCAATACCATGACCGGCATCGCCCTGGGCCTGAACACCTTGACCGCCAATGTCAGCCTGCGCCGCAATGCCATTGAGGCCCGGCTGGCCCTAGGCGACACCCGCCATCAAGCCACCATGCCGGTGGTGCGCCAAGCTCTGTCCACCGCTCTGACCCCCATCATCAACTCCATGGCCGCCACCGGCGTCGTGTCTTTGCCTGGGATGATGACGGGGCAGATTTTGGGCGGTGTCGATCCGGTGGAGGCGGTTAAATATCAGATACTCATCATGTTCCTGATCGCCGGCGGCACCGGTCTGGGCGCGGTGGCGGCGGTCCTGGGCGGCATCCACCGCCTGACCGACCAGCGCCACCGCGTGCGCCTGGACAGGTTGAGCTAAGCCCTACCGCCCGAAGCCGCCCAGTAAACCAGTCGGCAGCTTGTCGCCCACTGCGCCTTGGATGGCCTCGTTGGCCTTGCCCTTGGCCATGGCGGCCATGTCGGGGCGGAAGGACAGATTGTCCCACGGCCCTTCCACGATCACCGGCACCGAGATGCCGCCCGCGTCAGTCTTGCCGCCTTGGCCTTCCAGGCTGGCGACGGCTTTGGGTTCGATGCGGTAATGAACCGTGCGCGGCGGCAGTTCCACCGTGCCGGCGCCTTCCACCCGCAACAGGGGGGATTTCAGGGCCAGATCCTTGTTGGTGACGATGCCGTTGGCGATGGTGAAGGTGCCGCCCAATTCGGCGAAATCGGTCTTCTGGGTGCCGCCGCCGGCGGTGAAGGCGGTGCCCACATTGCGCACCATTTCGGCCAGATTGATGCCGGTGATGGCGCCGTTGAGGAAGGTCACTGCGCCCTTGCCGTCCAGGCTGGAGACCAAGGCGCGCTCGCTTTTGCCCCGCCCGGAAATCTGGATGTCGAAATTGCCGGTGCCCGACAGGCGGTTGAAGCCGGCGGCATCGGTGAGGAAGGGCTCGGCGGCGAGGCCCTTCAGGTCGAAGGAGGCGTCCAGGCCCATGCCGGGCTGGCTGCCGTCCAGACCCAGACGGCCCTTGCCGCTGCCCTGATACAGTTCCAGCTGCGACAGATCGGCGTTGAGGCGGCCATTGTTCAAAGCCAGATGCAGGGCGCTTTTGCCGACCTTGATCTTGTGAACGGCGATGGACCCCACGCTCAAGGCGAAGTCCACATCGGCGGCCTTCAGGCCGGAAGCGTCAATGGGGGCATCGCTCCAATCGGATTTGCCCGTGCTGCTGGCCTTGGCCGGCTGTTCCGGCGGCAGATAGGGATTGAGGTCCAGCGCCTCCACATCCAGCTTGCCCTTCAGGCTGGGGCGGGCGCTGCCCGTGTCGGCGGTGAAGTCGCCCTTGGCCTTGATGGCGTCCAAGGCGATGGCGGCCTGGGTCAGCCCCACCTTGGTGCCGCCCGCCGCCAGCTTGCCCGTCAGCGAGAACGGCCCCAGGCCAGACCCGGCCATGTCCAGCGGCTTGCCCGTGGTCCACAGCACCAGCCCGCGCACGGACGGCACGTTAAGGTCCAGATCGCCCTTGATGGCGGCGCCCGAGGTCTCGCCCTTAAAGGCCAGCTTGACCGCTTCAGTCGCCACCGACAGCTCCGCCGGCGAGGCGGTGCCGTCCAGCAGGGCACGGGGGCGGGCCAAATCCACGCCCAGATCGATGGTCTTGCCGTGCCACTTTAGGCCGCCCTTGGCCTTCAGCGGGCTGTCCAAATTCTTGAGGTCCACCGCCAGATTGATGGCATCCACCTCTTCCTTGGTGCCGGCCTTGCCGTCCACATAGGTCAGCTTGCCGTTGGTGATGCGCACCTGACCCAGGGAAAGGTCCTTGAGCCCAGCGCCACCGCCGCCGCTTTCTTTGGCTTCAGACTTTGGCTTGGGTTCGCTGTCGAATACCCAATTGGCCTTGCCGTGGCGGTCCACCTCCAGGCTGATGATGGGGTCGATCAGCACGAAGCTGTCCACCTCCACCTTGCCCGACAGGATGGGCAGCAGCTTCAGGCGCACATCCAGCGCGCCCAGGCGCACCATGTCCTTACCCTGGAAGCCCGGCGGGTTGGACAGGGCCACGTTGGACACCTGTACCGACAGGGATGGGAAGGCGGACACCGACACCTTGCCGTCGATGGACAGGTCGCGGCCCGTGGCGGATTTCACCTGGGCTACCACTTCCTGTTTGATCTTATCGGCGGGAACCAGCGAGGGGAGGATCACCAATGCGCCGATGGCGAGCACCACCAGCACGCCCAATGCGATGAGGATTTTCTTCACAGCGTCACTCCCTACTCGTTTTTTTAATGGGTCTTCACGGATTAGCGGGGCCATCGCGCGGGGCTGTCACCGTAAGATTTACCACCAAGGGCACTAAGGGCACGAAGCTATCTGCCGGGTGGCAGGGCCGGTGTGCTCTGGCATGTCGTCTTGGTGTTCTTGGTGCCCTTGGTGGTGAAACCTGCAGCGTATCCCCACACAGGCTCCCCGGAATTCCGTGATGAACCTTTTTTAATTGGCGAAAACCTTGCGCAGCAATTCGGTCGAGCGTTTGGCCGGATCGCTGCGGATGGCGGCTTCCTCATCGGCAAGATAGCGGAAGATGCCGGACAGGGCATAATCCAACACATGATCGGTCAGCATGGCCCGGCCATCGCCCACCATGGGCAGGCCCTTGGCCGATGCGGTCATGGCCTCATAGGATTTAACCACCCCGGCCTCGGCCACGTTGCGGTCCACCACCGGGCGCATGGCGGTTTTCAGATCGGGGCTCATGGAGCGCTTGAAATATTGGGTCGCCGAATCCTTGGGGCCGTTCAGGATGGCGCGGGCATCGTCCAGGCTCATGCGGTCAAGCGCGCTCAGGAAAATCTGCTTGGCTTGCGGCGCGGCACTTTCGGCGGCGCGGTTCAGCTTCAGCTCCAATTCGTCGGCGGCACCGGACAGGCCTGCCATTTTCAGGCCCGACTGCACGCTGCGCAGGGTATCGGGCAGGGGAATGTGCACCTGCGGATCGGCATTGAAGCCATCGGCGCGGCCCAATCGGGCGGTGACGGCGCTGGCGCCCTGGCGCAGGGCATCCTTCAGGCCGGACGAGATGTCGGTATTGGACAGGGATTGGCCGCGCGTGCCCGATGATTGTGCGGTGGGTTGGTTCATCTGCTGTTGCAGCACGCTCTTGCCCATATCCAGCAACGAGCCCTGCGCCAGTGCCGAAACCGGCATCAGAAGCCCGAATGTGATCAACATCTTCCGCATGGAAAACTATCCCTTGGGCGTTAGAATTACTCGTTGGGCGATGATACATCAGATGTGTTGTGCTTAGCTATGGCTCAACACTCGCGGCGGTTGCGCACAGGGGGCGTGGTGACGACGATCTATCTTGAAGATATTCAGCCCGGTCAAATCTATGGCTCGCCGACCTATGCGGTCACGGTGGAGAACATCAAGGAATTCGCCGCTCAATGGGACCCGCAGGAATTCCATCTGGACGAGGCCGCCGCCCAGGACAGTTTCTTCCAGGGCCTCGCCGCCAGCGGCTGGCACACCGCCGCCGCCACCATGCGCCTGCTGGTGACGGGCGAGTTCCACCCAGTCAACGGCCTGATCGGGGCCGGCTTCGAGGAACTGAAATGGCACCGCCCGGTCCGTCCCGGCGACGTGCTGAGTGTGCGCACCGAGGTGCTGGAGGTCCGGCCCATGCGCTCCAAGCCGGAACTCGGTCTGGTCAAAGTGCGGGTCACCACGCTGGATGCCGACGGCCTGCCGGTGCAGATGTTTATTCCCACGCTGGTGGTGCGGGCGCGCAATCCCGCTTAATGCGACATCAGCACCGGCAACGTCATGTGCTTCAAAATATGCCGGGTGCCGGCGCCCTTGAAGAAGGGCAGGTGATAGCCGCCATGGGCGCCCATGACCAGCAGATCGGCGCCTTGATCGAAGGCGCGTGATAGCAGCAAATCCATGACGCCGATATCCTCGCCGGCCAGGACCTCGCGGGTGACGGTGACGCCATGGGCGGACAGATGGTCGTGGATGGACAAGGGCGGTACGGATTGGTCGCTGGCTTGGGTTGATGACTGGGGCCGCACGGTCAGGATTTCCACATTGCCGGCCCCTTCCACCAGGGGCATGGCATCGTGCAGGGCGCGGGCGGATTCGCGGCCGCCATTCCACGCCACCAGCACATTGGTGCCCATGGTGGGATAGGTGCCCACCGCCGGCATTATCAGCACCGGGCGACCGGTTTGCAGCACCACGTGTTCCACCAATTCCTCGGGGGCGTCCTTGCCGTCATGGTGCTGGCCCAGGACGATAAGATCGTGGAAGCGGGCGCAGATTACGGTTTCGTGCAGCACGTGGCCGGCCTCGCCATGGCTCAGGCGCCACCAGCGCATGGACACGCCGGCATCCTTGGCGGCTGCCGAAAATTGCTGCTCTGAATGCTTGGCGGCAATCTCGAAACTGTCCGACGACCGCCGTGCGACCGCTGCCGCGCGCTGATGTTCGGTGCGGGCGAACAGGCCGGTCAGGCGTCCGCCGAAGCGCTTGGCGATGGTCAGGGCCGCTTCAATGCGCAAAGGGTCGCGGTCGCCGCCGTCCAGATGGACCAGGATGTCCTTGTACATGCTTGATCCCCTCTCAGGCCTGAATCCCGCGCTTTTTCAACCAAGGCGCCAGCACGCCGACCATACCACTGCGGAAGGCTAGCACGCAGACGACGAAGATCACGCCCTGAATGATGGTCACCCACGAACCGGCTTCCGAGAAGTAATTCTGGATGGTCACCACCAGGAAGGCGCCCACGGTGGGGCCGAACACGGTGCCGACGCCGCCCAGCAGGGTCATCAGCACCACCTCGCCCGAAGTGTGCCAGTGCACGTCGGCCAGGGACGCCAACTGGAACACCACGCTTTTCAGTGACCCAGCCAGCCCGGCTAGGCAGGCCGACAGCACGAAGGCGATCAGCTTGTAGCGCTCCACGTGATAGCCCAGGGAAATGGCGCGGGGTTCGTTGTCGCGGATGGCCTTCAGCACCTGGCCGAAGGGCGAATGGACGACGCGGTACAGGAACAGCAAGGCCGCCACGAACACCGCCAGCACGAAGTAATACATGTTCATCATGTTGTTGAGGTCGATCAGGCCGAACAGATATCCGCGCGGTACGCCCTGGATGCCGTCCTCGCCATGGGTGAACGGCGCCTGGACCGCCAGGAAGAACATCAGCTGAGCCAGGGCCAGGGTGATCATGGCGAAATAGATGCCTTGGCGGCGGATGGCGAGGCCGCCCACCACTAATCCCATGACCGCCGATAGCGCCACCCCGCACAGGATGGCAAGTTCGGGCGTCAGGCCCCATTCCTTGGCGGCGTGGGCGGTGACATAGGCCGACCAGCCGAAGAATACCGCATGGCCGAAGCTCAGCAGGCCCACATAGCCCAGCAGCAGGTTGAAGGCCGAGGCGAATAGGGCGAAGCACAACCCCTTCATCAGGAAGACCGGATAGATGCCGAACGGCGCCGCCAGGGCCAGCACCAGCAAGGCCAGCACGAACAGCGTCTGGCGCGAGGTTGGCTTGATCCGGTTATCGACGGCGGGAGCGGTCACGATGTCTTGATTCGCCATGGTTCAGGCTCCCTTGCCGAACAGACCGGCGGGTTTGATCAGCAGCACCACCACCATGACCATGAAGATGACGGTTCCGGCGGCTTCGGGGTAGACCACCTTGGTGACGCCCTCCAGCAGGCCAAGGGCGAAGCCGGTCACCACGGACCCCATGATGGAGCCCATGCCGCCGATCACCACCACGGCGAAGACGACGATGATGAGGTTCGATCCCATGAGCGGGTTGACCGAATAGATGGGCGCCGCCAGCACACCGGCGATGGCGGCCAGGGCCACGCCGAAGCCGTAGGTCAGGGTGATCATCAGCGGCACGTTGACGCCCATGGCCTGGACCAAAGTGGGGTTCTCGGTGCCGGCGCGTAAGTAAGCGCCCAGCTTGGTCTTCTCGATGGCGAACCACGTGCCCAGGCACAGCACGGCAGAGGCCAGAACGACCCAGCCGCGGTAGATGGGCAAATACATGAAGCCCAGGTTCCAGCCGCCGGCCAGTTCCTTGGGCACCGCATAGGGCATGCCCGAGATGCCGTAAAGCTGGCGGAAGAAGCCCTCGATGATGAGTGCGAGGCCGAAGGTCAGCAGCAGGCCGTACAAATGATCCAGCTTGTACAGCCGGGCCAGCATGGTGCGCTCGATGACGATGCCGATGGCGGCGACGATGATGGGGGCGACCAGCAGGGCGACCCAATAGCCGGCGCCCACATAGGTCAGCATCAGCCACGCCACGAAGGCACCCATCATATATTGGGCGCCATGGCTGAAATTGATGATGTTGAGCAAGCCGAAGATCAGGGCAAGGCCCAGACTCAGCATGGCGTAGAAGGCGCCATTGATCAGGCCCAGCAAAAGCTGGCCGAACAATGCCGCAGCCGGTATGCCGAAGACGGTGGTCATGTGGTTCCTTGCTCTCTTCTCAGGCACGTCCGGGGATACCCTGCGGTATCCCCGGGTTACACGGATCAGCCCTTCTTGACCAGCGGGCAAGTGCTGTCGGCCAGCGGCTTGAACGCCTCGTCGCCGGGGATGGTGCGCAGGATGTTGTAGTAATCCCACGAACCCTTGGACTCGGACGGCTTCTTCACCTGGGCCAGATACATGTCGTGGACCATGCGGCCATCGGGACGCACCTTGCCGTTCTTGGCGAAGAAGTCGTTGATGGGCAGGGTGCGGATCTGGTCGGCTACCTTGACGCCGTCATCGGTCTTGGAAGCTTGGACCGAGCGCAGGTAATGCAGCACCGAGGAATAGACGCCGGCATGAACCATGGTGGGCTTGCGGCCCTTCATGCGTTCGCTCCACTTGGCGGCGAAGGCGCGGGTGCCGTCATCCTTGTCCCAGTAATAGCCGGTGGTCAGCATCATGCCCTGGGCGGTTTCCAGGCCCAGCGAGTTCACGTCGGAAATGAACACCAGCAGACCGGCCAGGGATTGGCCGCCCTGGGTGATGCCGAATTCCTTGGCCTGCTTGATGGCGTTGATGGTGTCGGCGCCGGCATTGGCAAGGCCGATGATCTTGGCGCCCGAGCCCTGGGCTTGCAGCAGGAAGGACGAGAAGTCGGAATTGGGGAAGGGATGGCGCACGGCACCCTTGACCGTGCCGCCATTGGCCTTGACCACGCGGGCGGTCTGGGCCTCGAGGTCATGGCCGAAGGCGTAATCGGCGGTCAGGAAGAACCACGTATCGCCGCCCTGCTTGACCACCGCATTGCCGGTGCCCACCGCCATGGCATAGACGTCATAGGTCCAGTGGAAACCGGTAGCCGAGCATTTGTCATTGGTCAGCACCGTGGAACCGGCGCCGGAATTCATGTCGATGCGGCCCTTTTCACGGGACACTTCGCGCACCGCCACGGCGGCGGCGGTGGTCACCAGATCGAAAATGGAATCCACCTGTTCGGTGTCGTACCATTTCCGCGCGATGGAAGAGGCGATATCGGCCTTGTTCTGGTGATCGGCGGAGACCAGTTCGATGGGCATGCCGTTCAGCTTGCCGCCGAAATCTTCGATGGCCATCTGCGCCGCTACCACCGAGCCCTGGCCGGCCAGATCGGAATAGGTGCCCGACAGATCGGTCAGCACGCCGATTTTCACCTTATTGTCGCTGAACTGAGCGTGCGCGCTGCCGGCGGATAAGGCCAGGGCGGCAACGGCTCCAATCAAAGCCTTCTTGAGCATGGTGAATCCTCCTCAGTTTATTGGACGGGACTTATGCGTCGCCTTTTCCTAACTAAACTCCCAAATACGTCTTCAGCTTCTCCATGTTGGCCGATAGATCGGCATTGGGGATCATGTCGATGACCCTTCCGTGCTCGACCACGTAGTGGCGGTCGGCGACGGTGGCGGCGAAGTGGAAGTTCTGCTCCACCAGCAAGATGGTGAACCCCCGCGCCTTGAGCTGGCGGATGATCTCGCCGATATGCTGGACGATGACCGGGGCCAGACCCTCGGTGGGTTCATCCAGCAGCAACAGCTTGGCGCCGGTGCGCAGGATGCGGGCGATGGCCAGCATCTGCTGCTCGCCGCCCGACAGCTTGGTGCCCTGGCTGGTGGCGCGTTCCTGCAAGCGGGGGAACAGGCCGTAGACCTCGTCCAGGGACAATCCGCCCGGCTGCACCACCGGCGGCAGCAGCATATTTTCCCGCACGTTCAGTGACGAGAAGATGCCGCGTTCCTCGGGGCAGAAGGCGATGCCCAGCCGGGCGATCTTGTTGGACGCCAGCTTGATGGTCTGGTGGCCGTCATAGGTGATGGAGCCGGAGCGCTTGCCGACGATGCCCATGATGGAGCGCATGGTGGTGGATTTGCCCACGCCGTTGCGGCCCAGCAGGGTCACCACCTCGCCGGGGTGAACTTCGAAATCCATGCCGTGCAGGATGTGGGATTCGCCGTACCAGGCTTGCAGGCCCTCGACCTTCAACAGGGGTGCTGCGTCATGCATGGCTGCCCACTCCGTGTCCCATGTACGCCTCGACCACTTCCGGGTTCTTGGTGATTTCCGAATAGGGGCCTTCCGCCAGGATCTTGCCCAGCTTCAGCACGGTGATGGTGTCCGACAGATCGGCCACCACCGACAGATTATGTTCCACCATCAGCACGGTGCGGTCCTTGGCGACGCGCCGGATCAGTTCGGCGGTGCGGGCCACGTCTTCCGTGCCCATGCCGGCCATGGGTTCGTCCAGCAGCAGCATCTCGGGGTCCAGCGCCAGGGTGGTGGCGATTTCCAGGGCGCGCTTGCGGCCATAGGACAGCTCGCCCGCCGCATTGTCGCGCCACTGGGCGACGCCCACGGCTTCCAGCAATTCCAGGGCGCGGGAGTCCAGCTCAGCCAGAGAATTGTCGGATTTCCAGAATTGGAACGAGGTGCCCAGCTTGCGCTGCAAGGCCACGCGCACGTTTTCAAGCGCGGTCAGATGGCCGAACACCGCCGAAATCTGGAAGCTGCGCACCATGCCTTGGCGGGCGATGGCCGCCGGTTTGGCATGGGTGATGTCGCGCCCGTTGAACAGGATGTGGCCGCGGGACGGCGGCAGGAATTTGGTGATGAGGTTGAAGCACGTGGTCTTGCCGGCGCCATTGGGTCCAATTAGTGCGTGAATCGTATTTCTGCGCACCTTTAAGTTGACGTCGGAAACGGCGACGAAACCCTTGAACTCTTTCGTAAGGTTGCGGGTCTCGACGATAAAGTCGTCTCCCATTGAGTCCTCCCGGCGGCAAGTTTCTTCTTGTTGCATTGCAGCGAAGATTTGCGGCACCCATACGTAGGGTTGTGCCTATATTAAAGTATTAGTCCCATACTTGGCGAAACTTTCAAAATTAGGCCATGACTCCTTGGACATGTCAAATAGGAGTATGGGAACGCCCGCACCTTGGAACAAGTCGGGTCAACAACCCATGGTGAAGTCAGACATGGAGGCGCGGCATCGTCAATGTGCCGGGTGGCGGGGATGAACTGGCCGGAAGTCGAAGACTGGTGTTTGCCTTGGCGCAGTTCCATTTGGTTGAGAGAGGGCCCATTTGGTTGAGAAAGGGGACCCCCATGAAGATTGCCTGGGACAATGCCGCGCTGGACAGGCCTGCCCGCACCGAGTTGCGCGGGTGGCTGCTGTTGGCCTTGGGGGCCTTGGCGGTGGCCGGCGCGCTGGCCCTGCTGCTGGCGTTGTCGCGGGCGCCGGGGGCTCAGAATTGGCTGCCCTGGGGGCCGGACTTCTTCCACAAGGGGCTGGTCACCCATGTGGTGTTCTCGTTCCAAATCTGGTTGCTGGCCATGCTGGGGGCGCTCACGGTCCTGGCCGCGCCAACCGGAACGCGCGCCGCCGGGTTCATTGGGCTGGGGCTGGCGGTGGCCGGCAGTGCCTTGCTGCTGGTGCCCACCTTGTCCGGCAGCGGCGAGGCATCCCTGAACAACTATGTCCCGGTGCTGGTCCACCCGCTTTATTATCTGGGTCTGGCCTTGCTGGGCGCCGGTGTGGGTTTGGCGGCATTGCGCACCCTGTTGCAGCGGGGGGCGGGCGTGGCCGGTTTCGCCATTCAATGCATGGCGGTGGCGCTGCTGTCGGCGCTGCTGTGCTTCGTGTTGGCCGCCATCGCCATTCCCGCCGGCACCGACATTGACCATTTGAACGAACGCCTGTTCTGGGGCGGCGGCCATGTGCTGCAAGTGGTCAACACCATGATGCTCATGCTGGGCTGGCAGGTGCTGGCCCAGCGCGCCTTGGGCCAGGGGGCCTTGCCGACCTTGACCGCCAAGGCCGCCTTCGCCGCTTTGACCCTGTTCGCCGTGGCGGCGCCGCTGGTCTATGTGCGCCTGGACGTGTTGGGCCTCGCCCATCGTCAGGCTTTCACCCAGATGCTGTGGTACGGCTTGCCCTTGCCGCCCTTGGTCATGGGCGCCGGGCTGGCGTGGCGTTTGCTGCGCCACGGCATGGATTGGCGCTCGCCGGGCGTGCTGGCCCTGGTGCTGTCCCTGGCGGTGTTCGCCCTGGGCGGTGCCGCCGGCTTTGCCCTGGGCGTGGCCGATACCCGCACGCCGTCCCATTATCACGCCGTCATTGGCGGCGTGAATCTGGCGCTCATGGGCCTGATCCATGTGGTGCTGCTGCCCTTGCTGCGGCGGGGAACCGGCGGCTGGGTGCGGGCGCAGTTCCATCTTTACGGCTTCGGCCAATTGCTGCACGCCCTGGGGTTTTATCTGGCTGGTTTGGCTGGGGTGGCGCGCAAGACCGCCGGGGCCGAGCAAGGCCTGGATTCTGCCTTCAAGCTGGTGTCCATGGGGGTGGTGGGCTTGGGCGGCGCCATTGCCGTGCTGGGCGGGGTGATCTTCGTCGTCCAAGTGCTGGGCCGGTTGATCAAGCGGGAGAGCACCCATGGTTAACGCCGATCGCTGGGGCGCCACGGCCTTGCTTGCCGCATCCTTGGTCCTGTTGGCCGCATGGCCGGTGTGGCGCATGACCGACAGCGCCCCCACGGATTCCTATGCCCAATCCCCCGACCAATTCATCCTAGGCGCCGAGACCTACGCCGCCACCCATCAGATCGGCGAGCGCGACGGCATGCCCGTGGTGCAGCCGCCGCCCGGCAGTGACGTGCCGGTGATCGCCCGGCGCTTCCAGTTCTGGCCGGCGCTGGACCTGCAAGCGGGCGAGACCTACCGTCTGCATGTGGCGGCGGTGGATACGGTTCACAGCGTGGTGGTCCAGGGCCGGGAATACAGCTTGGTGCCCGGTCAGGTGCGCATGGTCGAGGTCACCGGCCCGTTGATTCTGCAATGCGGGGAATATTGCGGCTTGGGCCATAATCGCATGCAACAAAAAGCCCCCTCCCGGCAGGGAGAGGGCTTGAAGTGACCATGGCGATTAAAATCCGTCTCGGATTCTTTACGTGGGCACGCTCGCGCCCGCTTTCAAGCCCATGAACAGATTGCCATAGGCTTTGGCGGCGGCGGCGACCGAATAGGTCTGGGCGCGGCGGATCAGGGCGGCGCGGGGCGGCGGGTGGGCCAGCACATGGGCCAAAGCCTCGGCCAGCCGGCGGTCGTCGCCCACCGGCACCAGCGGTCCCAACCCATCCAGAATGTCCGCGGTGCCGCCAGGGCAGCGCGTGGCAATGGCGGGGCAGCCGCAGGCCATGGCCTCCACCAAGGCGGCGGGCATGCTTTCCCAGGCGGAACTGAGGGCGAAGATGGTGGCGTGGGCCATCCAGGGCAGCGGATCGGCCACGAAGCCGGGCAGTTCCAACGGCACCCGCAAGGCCTCGGCCAGGGAGCACAGCCGTGCCCGCTCGCTCCCTTCGCCCAGGATGATCAGGCGGATGCCCAGCCGCGCGCAGGCGCGGATCAGGGTGGGGAAATCCTTGTCGGGTTCCAGCCTTCCGCAGCCCATGATTACCGGCTGCCCGTCGGCTAGCCAGGGATGGGGCACCGGGGCGGCCATGCGGCTGGGGAAATCGGCGCCCACCACCGGATTGGGCAGGACCGCCACATGGGCGGCGGGGGAAAGGGCGCGAATTACAGCCGCCAGATCGTCGGACGGCACCGCCACCGCCTGGGCGCGGGCGTAGGGCTGCCCCCAATTCTTGGGGGGCAGCGCATGGGCTCGCAATACCAGCGGGCAGGGCGCCCCAGCCATGGCATGGGCGGAAATGGCGGCCAGATGGACGTTGCCGGTGCCGGCCATCAGGATGTCCGGCTGTTTGTGCCGCAGCCACGCCGCCAAAGCCGGAATGGCGGCCATGCTTTGGCGCTGGCGGTTGGTGCGCATCCATGACAGGCGGGTCAGCCGGGAATGCAGGATGTCAACTTGGACTGATTCGGGGATCTGGCGCTTCAGCGCGCCCTCGGCCTCGATCAGCACCAGCGAGACGGCGAAGCCTTGGTCCACCAAGGCACCGGACAAATCCAGCATGCGCCGCTGGGCGCCACCGCCTTCGGGAGAATGCAGCAGCAGGGCGATATGGGGTGCGGTCATGACCGGCACGGTACTCCCGCCGGGTCGCGCCGCGCATCTGGGCGTAGGTGGTTAGTCTTCCAGCCAGGAGCCCGGCACACCGCCCTTTTGCACCAGCCGGGCGGCCTGGAGGATGCGGATGGCGTGGATCGTCAGGCAGAGCAGCATCCATGCTGCCGCCACCCGAAATCCCGCCAAGGGGTGACCGAAGGCGAGGCCCACAGTCAGGATGGTCAGGATCACGTTGCGCCGGGCGGTGACCAGCCGGAACAGGCTGTCGAAGCGCCGCCATAGATGCAGGTCCACATGGAAGCGCCAGCGGAACAGCATTTCCTCGGCGCGCAGGAACACCCAGCCGGCCACCATGACCACCAGCGCCCCGCCATCCCCGCCGCCCCCGCCATCCCCGCCGCCGCAGCCCACCCACCACGCCCACCACCACAGGGGTGGATGGGCGAAGTCGATGGCATGGTCCAAGGCGCCGCCCAATTGCGAGGTGCTGAGCGTCACCCGCGCCAAGGCGCCGTCCACGCTGTCCAGCAGCGCCATGGCCAACGCCACCGCCAGCCCGGCCCACAGCCAGCCGGCGTGGAACAAGGCGGCGGCGATGATCGTCAATGCCAGGGTGACAAGGGTTACTGCATTGGCCGACAGGCCCAAGCTGACGCAGGCACGGGTGATCCATTGGGCGGGCAGGGGCCAGATGTATTTGCTGATGGCATCGGTGATGCCGGGGCAGGCGGCCATGAACAGGCGGTCCTCCACGGCGGTGCGCAACTCGGCGCTGACCGGCATGACCAGGGGGACGGAGCGCCCGCGCTGCCGCAGCACGGCGGCATCCACCAGTTCCGAGCCCTTGCGGCGAGTCAGGTCGGCGGGTGGTTCCTCTCCCGCCGCCATGGCCTGGGCGACCTCGTCGGCGCGCTGGCGTGGCACGTTGACCGCCACCGTGCGTCCGTCGCCGCGCACCAAGGCGGTGTCGGGCGAATGGGCCAGGGCGTCAACCAGGGAATCGTCATAGACGTGATCGCCCAGCAGCAGCAGAACGGCGCCGGGCTCCACCGGCGCTTGGCCGGTCCATGGGCCGGAATCCCATACTCCGGCGCGGGCCAGGGACCGGCGCAGGCGCTCGACCGGAACCATTCCCCAGATGCGCACCGGGGTCCAACCGATCCAACGGGCGGCAAGGCGGCGGAGCTGGTACTCGGGCATGCCCTAGGCATACATCCGCGCCGGGGGGCCGCGCGATGGTGCAGGGGGAGTACTGCGCCGGGGTGCTTTTCCGTCAACCGGCGCATTGACGGAACCAGAGTGCGCGCTGACCGTTGTCAACCAAGCGCGGGCAGGTGTGAAAGGCGGGCTGGTGATGAATGGTAGGCTCACCGCGCTGGTATTGGCCGGACCGCGCACCGGTGGCGATCCGCTGGCGAATGCCTTCGACGTGCCCCATAAGGCGGCCATCCCGGTGGCGGGGCGGCCCATGGGCGAGTGGGTGGTGGAGGCCTTGCGTGCCAGTCCCCATATCGACCGCATCCTGGTGGCTGCCGATTGGCGGTCGCTGGGGGATTCGGTGCCGTTGATGGCGCGGGAAAAGGTGGTGCCGGTGGCAGCCTTTCCCACCATCGGCGCCACCATCGACGCCGTGCTGGATGCGGTGCCGCCACCCTTGCTGATCACCACCGTCGACAACCCCCTATTGACGCCCGAGATGATCGCCGAGTTCCTGGACAAGGTGCCGGGCGAGGCCGACGGCGCCGTGGCGGTGGTCCGGCGCGAGGTGGTGCGTGAGGCCTATCCCGAGGCCAAGCGTGCCTATATGACCTTCCGCCGGGCACGGGTGACCGGCTGTAACCTGTTCCTGCTGTCGGGGCCTCGGGCGCGGGCGGCGGTGCGGTATTGGACCAAGATGGATGCCGACCGCACTGATCCTGCCGCCATGATCGGCAATCTGGGCTTCGGTTCGCTGCTGCTGTGGTCCATGGGCCTGCTGACCCTGGACGGCGCCGCCAAGCGCCTGTCGCGGCGGGTCGGCGCCCATCTGGCGGTGGTGGAAATGTCGGCGCCCGAAGCCGCCATGGATATCGACAAGATGGAGGACCTGATCCTGGTGGAAACCGCTTTCAGCCGGCGCGGCGTTCACTGGGCCAAGGGATAGGACGTGCGCGCCGCCGCTTGCCGCCGTTCGTCATGCATCCAGCCCCGTGTCAGCATCTCGGCCCGGCCCAGATCGCCGGGGTAATCCACCTCGGTCCAGCCCATGCCGGCGATGGAGACGGCGCCGACCACGCCCTGTATGGCAAGGTCGTCGATGGCCGACAGGAACCAGCGTGAGACCCCCCCCGGCTGGCGCATGATGGTGTCCACGGCCGAGGCGAAAAGCGGCCCGCCCATGCCGCGCAGCAGGACCATGCCGATGGATTCCGCGTCGGTGGCCTCGGGCACCAGGGTCTTGCCGATGCGCGCCACCTTGCCGTCGCGCAATTGCACCTTCATGTCGTCGGCGTCATAGCTGGCCTTGGTGTCGATGGTGACGGTAATGGGCGAGGCGGCCTCGGCCTGGACGCGGGCCAGCAAGGCGGGCTCGAACAGAGTATCGCCGTTGATGATGGTTACGTCGCCATGCAGGTGGTCCCGTGCGGTCCAGCAACTGGCGATGTTGTCGGCCACGCTGAAGAACGGATTGAACAAGGTGCTGACCCGCAGGCCCTTGGGTGTCAGCCGCGCCACCTCGTGCTCGACCGTGTGGGCGGCGAAACCGGTCACCACCACGACCTCGTCAACCTGATTGACTGCCAGGGCCTCCAATTGCCAGCCGATCAGCGGGCGTCCGGCAAAGGGCAGCAGGCATTTGGGAAGGTCGTGGGTCCACGGCAAAAGGCGGCGGCCCTGGCCGGCGGCAAGGATGATGACTTTCATGGGTGGGCGTCCTGCCATTGTTCCTCCCCCTGCATCTAGGGGCTGGCCGGGCATGGCGAAATAAGACCGGCGTGGGGAGGCCGAACGGTGAAACCCAGGCGAAGGTCGTGGTTCCAAAGCGGCAGGGCGGCACGCGCGCGCGGATATGCCCACCCCGTTGGAGAACCAATCATGCTCAGTGGTGTTGGAGGGCGGGTAGAAAGAACCAGAGGTCTAAACACCATGGCTAATTCGAATATTGCGATGGGTAACGGCATTGACGCGCTGGACGGCGGCAACGGCAACGATCTGCTGATTGCCGAACCGCTGAATTTCAGCGCCCCGCTGAACGCCCTGAACAATTCCGGCGTCACCGGGCAAGTGCAGGTCAGCGTCTCGGGCGATGAATTGCGGGTGCAGGTGGACGCCACCGGCCTGGAGGCCAATCAGCCCCATGCCATGCACATTCACGGCCTGTCGGGTGCCGGTGCCCCGCTGGATTCATCGACGCCCGGCACCGACACGGACGGTGACGGCTTTATCGAATTACAGGAAACTGCCCGCAGCATCGGCCCCCAATTATTGGCCTTGGAACCGGTCCCCACCACGGCAGACGGCTCCATCGCGTTCGACCAGACCTACAGCCTGTCCGGCCTTGCCAACGCCGTTGATCTGTTCCCTCTGGATTTCCGCCAGATCGAACTGCACGGGGACAGCGTCGGAGCCTCTGCCGGGTACGAACCCACCCTGCCGGTGGCCTTGGCGGAATTGCAGTTCCAGCCCCTGCAGACCTTCGCGGCCCAGGGCGATCAGGGCATTACCATGTCTGGCGGCAACGGCAATGACCGCGTGATCGGCGGCCATGGCAACGACATCATGAATGGCGGCAACGGCGCCGACGTGCTGGCCGGCGGGGCGGGCGACGACGATCTGGTGGGCGGGCGCGGTGCCGACCGTTTCGTGGTTGGCCAGGGCAAAGAGGTCATCACCGATTTCAACGCCGCCGAAGGCGACCGCTTGGTGTTCGGTCACGACAGCGTCTCGCCGGCTTTGGTGCTGCACGACACCCAACAGGGAACCTGGATCATCGAAGGCAGTGCGGCGGTTACCGACCCGAACAGCGAGGGCGTTTTGCTGTTGGGCGTCCATGCCGCAACCGTCGTGGAAGCGAGCCACTGGTTCGCGTGAGATCCCCCAATCGGGGGGACGAAGGAGGGTGGGGGCCGGCTGTTGGCGACAGGGAGCCCGGCGTCCCACCCTCCTGGACTTCCTCCCGTTGGCGGCGGAGGAAGAGACTGCCCTATACCCCGCTTCCCCAGTGGCGGACGAGCGCGCATTGGGGGAGGCGGTCGCTTATTGCCGGCCAGGGCAAATGGGGATGGGCACCGGCCCGCCCGTGCCCACCGGCGGCGAAGTGGGCAGGCGCAACGCCTGACGCTCTCCTTGGGTGGTGGTTGCGTTACGTTGCTGTTCGCACAGGGCGGCCCGCACCTGGGCGCGTCTGGTGGTGACTTCCACGGCGATGCGCTGGGCGTGTTCGGCTTGTGCGAAGGCGGAAGACAGTGGCGCCGCCATGGAGAGGACGAGCGCCAGCGACACGACAACTCGGGTTGTCATCGAAAGGCCTCCTTGCTTGCTCGAAAGGAAGACGCTGGCGTGACGGGTTGGTTCCAAAGCGGCGCATGAGTGCGCGGGGCTAGCCCGGATGCGCGTCAATGGCGGTTGACGAATGCGGTGTTAGTTCTGTTGTTTATCAATAGCTTAGCGCGACATCCCAACTCCCGGTGTGTCATTTCGAACCCCGCGAAGCGGGCGTGAGAAATCTTGGGTCAACGGAAAAACCGTCCGGGTTGACACAAGATTTCTCCTCGCCTTCGGCTCGTTCGAAATGACAGCTCTGGCGAAATAACGCTACTCCGCCACCTCCGCCGGCTCATAGGCGTGGTGGGCTTTGGCGTCCTTCTCCTCCCGCGTCGGCTTGCGCCGGTCCGAGGCCAGCAGGGTGTAGATCACCGGCAGTACGAACAGGGTAAACAGGGTGCCGATGGACATGCCGGCGACGATGACCACGGCGATGGAGAAGCGGCTGGCGGCACCGGCGCCGCTGGCCATGAGCAACGGGATCAGGCCGGCGACCATGGCCGCGGTGGTCATCAGGATGGGACGCAGGCGAAGCCCGGCGGCCACCTTGACGGCTTCCATGCGGCTCATGCCCTCTTGCTCCTGACGCTCGCGCGCCACTTCGCAGATCAGGATGCCGTGCTTGGTGATCAGGCCGATCAGGGTGACCAAGCCCACCTGGGTGTAGATGTTCATGGTGGCGACGCCCAGGGCCAGCGGGATCAGGGCGCCGCAGATGGACAGCGGCACCGAGACCATGATGACCAGCGGGTCGCGGAAGCTTTCGAACTGGGCGGCCAGCACCAGGAAGATGATGACCAGGGCGAACACGAAGGTCAGCAACAGGGCGTTGCCTTCCTGCATATACTGGCGCGACTGGCCCGAGAAATCATAGCTGTAGCCCTGGGGCAGCACCTGCTTGGCGGTGTCCTCCATGAAGCCCAGGGCTTGGCCCAAGGTGACGCCCGGCATGGGGAAGGCCTGGATGGTCACCGAGTTCAACTGGTTGAACTGGTTCAGCGACACCGGCTGCACCGCATGGCCCAGGGTCACCAGGGACGATAGCGGGATGGGCGTGCCGTCGGAACCACGCAGGTGGAAGCGGCCCAACTGGCGCGGGTCCAGGCGGTATTCGCGCGGCACCTGGGGGATGACCTGATAGGAGCGGCCTTGCAAATTGACAAGGTTGACGTAATTGCCGCCGGTCATGGTCGCCAGGGAATCGCCGATCTGCTGCATGGTGATGCCGTAGGCGGCGGCTTTGTCGCGGTCGATGTCCAGCTTGGTCTGCGGGCTTTCGAACTTCAGATCGCCGTCGATGAAGGCGAACATGCCCGATTTCTGGGCGCGGCTCAGGATTTCCGCCTGGACCTCCTGAAGTTGGCGGTAATCGGTGATGGCGCTGATGACGAACTGCACCGGCAAACCGTCCACACCGGGCAGGGCCGGCGGCGGGAACAGGGATGCTTTCACGCCCGAGACCGAGTTCAATTCCTGCTGGAATTCGGCGGTCAGGGCCTTGGCTTGGCGCTTGCGCTCGGACCACGGCTTCAGCACGGCGCCGCCGAAGCCGTTGCTCATGGCGCCGACGCCGTTGATCAGGAAGGTGTCCTGGATCTCGGGGAATTTGCCGCGCAGCTTCTGGTCGATTTCATGGCTGAACACCTCCATGAACTCGGTATTGGCCGAGGCCGGGCCGTTGAAGGCGGTGAACACCACGCCCTGATCTTCCTCGGGCGCCAATTCGGTGGGCACCGCCATGAACAGGAAGGGCAGGCTGATCAGCACGATGGCGGCGAACATCAAGGTGGTGGGGCGGTCCTTCAGGGACGCGCTCAGCCAGCGTTCATAGCGGGCACGCACCTTGTCGAAAGTGGCATCGATGCGGGCGGCGAGGCCCTTCTTGTCGGTGTCGTGCTTGAGGATCAGCGACGACATCATGGGCGATAGGGTCAAAGCGACAATGCCCGAAATGATCACCGAGCCCGCCAGGGTCAGGGCGAATTCCTTGAACAACGCACCGGTCAGGCCGCCCATGAAGGCGATGGGGGCGTAGACGGCGGCCAGGGTGATGGTCATGGAAATGACCGGCCCGGCGATTTCTCGTGTCCCCACGATGGCGGCTTGGAACGGGCTCAGGCCTTCTTCGATATGGCGGTGGACGTTTTCCACCACCACGATGGCGTCATCCACCACCAGACCGATGGCCAGCACCATGGCCAGCAGGGTCAGCAGATTGATGGAGAACCCCAGGGCCAGCAGGAACAGGCCGACGCCGATCAGCGACAGCGGCACGGTGATGACCGGGATCGCCACCGACCGCAAACTGCCCATGAACAGATAGATCACCACCATGACGATGACCGCCGCCTCAAGGATGGTCTTGATGACCTCGTCGATGGCGGCGTCGATGAACACGGTGGAATCATAGGCGACGATGGCGGTCAGGCCCGGCGGCAATTGTGTCTTCAGGGCCGGCAGTGCGACCTCACGCACTTCTTTGACCACATCCAGCGGGTTGGCTTCCGGGGTGGTGTAGATGCCCACGAAGATGGCGCGTTTGCCGCTGGCGAACACGCTCATATCGTCGTTTTCGGCGCCCAGCTTGACCTCGGCGATGTCGCCCAGGCGGATCAGTTGGGTGCCCGCATGCTTGATCACCAGGGAGCGGAATTCCTCCACCGATTTCAGATCGGTGTCGGCCTGGGTGGTGACCACGTCGTACGAGCCCTTGGTGGAGCCGGCGGCGGAGCTGTAATTGTTGGTGGTCAGGGCGACGCGCACGTCCTCGGCGCTCATGCCGTATTGGGCAAGCTTTTCCGGGTCGAGCCACACCCGCATGGAGAATTTCTGGCCGCCGAACAGTTCGGGATTGGCGACGCCGGGCACGGCGGCCAATTTGGGCTGGACCACGCGGGTGACGTAATCGGTGATCTGCTGCTGGCTGAGCCGATCCGACGAAAACGCCAGATAGGCCGAGGCGAAGGTTTGGCCGGTTTCCTTCTTGATCAGCGGGTCGTTGATGCCGCGCGGCAGCACCGAGCGCACTTCGTTGACCTTGCTCATGACCTCGGTCATGGCGGCATCGGGGTCTTCGTTCAGGCGCACATGGGCCTTGATCTCGCTCATGCCTTGCAGCGAGCGCGAGGTCAGGTAATTCAGCCCCGACGACGTCGCCACCGCCTTCTGGATGGGCTGGGTGATGAAGCCCTGGATCAAATCGGCATCGGCGCCCGGGAAGGTGGTGGTGATGGTGATCACCGTGTTCTTCATCTCGGGATATTGCCGCACCGGCAGCATCATGAAGGCGCGCAGGCCGATGAACAGGATCAGCAGGCTGACCACGCTCGCCAGCACCGGACGCTTGATAAAGATGTCGAACATGCCGGGTCCCCTTACTGGGCCTGAGCCGATTTGGCGGCCAACGGATCGTCGGAACGGATGTTCACCGGGATGCCGTTCTCCAGCTTCACTTGGCCCGAGGTCACCACCAAGTCACCGGCGGTCACCCCCTTGAGCACGGCCACCTTGCCCTCGCGGCGGTCACCCAACTGGACGAAGGCGCGCAGGGCTTCCTTGGCACCCTCGGCGCCGTCCTTGATCAGGAAGACGCTATCGCCGTGAAGGTTGTAGGCCACCGCCGATACCGGCACGGTCACCACCTGGGCGATGGCGGCACGCACCACCTCGATCTTGGCGAACATGCCGGGACGCAGGGCGCCGTCCGGGTTGGGGAAGCGGCCCTGGACGCCGATCATGCCGGTCTTGTCGTCCACGCGGGGTTCCACCGCGGCGATGGTACCGGTGAACACCCGGCCCGGCCACGCATCGGTGGTCATGTTGATGACGGCGCCGGTCTGCAAGGCGGCAAGGTCCTTCTGCGACACGGTGAAGTTCACCAGCATGGTAGTAAGGTCTTGCAGGTTGACGATGGCGAAGCCGGGCTGGACGTATTGGCCCAAATCAACCTTGCGCACGCCCAGCACACCGTCGAAGGGCGCGAACACCGCCTTCTTCTCCATGGTGGCGCGGATGCCGGCGACCCTGGCTTCCTTGACCTTCAGCTCGGCTTCGGCCTTGTCCAGGGCGGATTGGCTGACGGTCTCGCTTTTCAGCAGGGTGCGCTGGCGGTTGGCCGACAGGCGGGCCAGATCGGCATCGGCCTGGGCCGAGCGCAAATCGGTCTGCTCCACGTCGCTGTCCAGCCGCACCAGCAACTGCCCCTTGCGGATGGGTTGGCCCGATTGGAAGGCGATTTCCTTGACCAGCCCGGACACCGAGGCGGCGATATCCACGCCATTGACCGCCTGCAAGGTGCCCACTGCCGGCACGGTCTGCTGCCATTGCTCGGCATGGGCCGGCTGAACGGTGACCGAAACGGCGGGTGGCTTCATGGTGGCGAAGTAATTTTTGATCATGGCGTTCTTGAACTGAACGAAGCCAAACACGCCGCCGAAGATGACGGCGCTGACGGCCAACATGATGAACATGCGCTTCTTATTCATGGGTCGGTTCCGCCTTCAGCAAGTCCAAGATGAACTGTTTCATCTTCATTTGTTTCTCTTCGTCGCACAGCTCCAGCCCCATGATCCGTTCGAAGCTGTAACCGTCCATGGCCATGCAGACCAGACCGGCCAGCATGGGATTGGGGCTGTCGGCATGGATACGCTCGATCCATTCGTCGTATTTGGCTTGGATGGGGGCAACCAGTCCGGGATTGACCGTGATGGCCGCCAGCAACGCGCCGCTGACCTTGTCACCGGCTGGTCCATTGGGGTCGAAGGTGGTCTGCACCACCGCCCGCACCCAGCGATAGGGGCCTTCCGGCTCTTTATCGTAATAGGCAAGCTGCAACCTGTCGCATTGGTTGATAAGGCGCTCAACCATTCCCTTGATGAGGTCGTCTTTGCTTTTGAAATGATAAAGCACGCCGCCCTTGGACAGCCCGGCGCCTTTGGCAGCCTCGTCCAAGGTCAGCTTGGCAACGCCCTGTACACGGACGATTGCCATGGCCGCGTCGATGATTTTGTCGCGGGTGGTGGGACTGGACATGGGGCCTCAGGAGTTCACTGTACCGACCGGACGGTACTGTACCGGCCAGACGGTATATGGCACCTGAGGACGCGAATTACGAGTCGCGATTATGAGGGGGAGGGTTGCGCGGAAGACTACCCCGCCGCCTCACGCTCAGCCGGCAGCGGCGTCTTTTCCCACATGTCGCGCAGGCCCTTCTGGCGTTCCAGCAGCTTTTCCAGCGGCCCGTCATCCACCACTTTGCCGTCGGCCATCAGCACCACGCGGTCGAAGCGGGGCAGCAGATGCAGGCGGTGGATGCTGGCGATGATGGCGGCGTGGGGGTGTTGTTCCAGGATGGCCGTGGTGACGCGGGCTTCGGTCATGGGGTCCAGGGCCGAGGTGGGTTCGTCGAACAGCAGCAGGGACGAGTCCCTGGCCGCCAGCAGCCCGCGCGCCAGGGCAAGGCGTTGTTTCTGGCCGCCCGAAAGGTCCAGGCCGCGTTCGCCGATGGGGGTGTCGAAGCCCAGGGGCAGATTGTCCAGCACGGTGTCGAAGCCGGCCAGGGTGCAGGCGTACTGAATTGCCTCCATGGACACGTCGCGGCCCAGGGTCAGGTTGAAGCCCAGCGAGGCATGGAAAATCTCGGCTTCTTGCGCCACTAGGGTGGAGATGGCGGCCAGATCGCTCAGGCCCAGACAGGCGATTCCGTCCACCTCGATGCGGGCTTTGGCCGGGTGGTACAGCCCGGCCAGCACCTTCAGCAGCGTGCTTTTGCCCGCGCCGCTTTCGCCCACCAAGGCAATGCGCTCGCCCCGGCGGATGCTCAGCCCGATGGAATCCAAGGTGGGGCGGTCGCGGCGGCCATGGTCGAAGGTGACCTGCTCCACGCTGATATGGCGCCAGTTCTTCAGCACGGCGGGGGCGGTGGGCGTGGGGCGGGACGGGGCGTTCAGCACGTCGTCGGCGCCGCCGATATCGGTGGCGAAGCGGACCAGATCGCTCCAATGGCCAGCCATGGACCCCACCACATTGCCCATTTGCTGGGAATATTGGTGCACCATCACCGCCGTGCCCAACAGGATGACGCCGCCCTGACGCCACGCCAGCCACGCATACAGCACCACCAGCCCGGTACGGATGGCGTTGTTGAGCAAATCGATGACGCACCACTTGCCCTCGTTGACCACGATGTTGCGGCGCAGGGGTTCGGACACCTGGGCATAGCGGGCGGCGATGGTGCGGCGGATGGGGCCGGGGATGCGCAGGCTCAGCACGGTGGCAATGTTGGCAAGCCCGTCCAGCAGGGCCGATTGCCAGTGGCGCTCGGCGGCGTTTTCAGTGCGGATCAGGCTGATCATGATGCGGTCAAAGCGCAGCAGCAGGATGAAGATGAAGGCATAGCCCAGCACCGCCGCCGTGCCGGTCGCCCAGGAAATCATGGCGATGGCGGCCAGCGGGCCGATCAGGCTGACGGCGTTTTGCAGATAGACGAATTGATGCTGGGAAAAGCCGAACAGCGCCGCCACCGCCTTGGTCATGCGGGTGGCAATCTCGCCGGTGTGGCGGGCTTCATGCCAAGCCAAGGGCAGGCTGGCGGCCTTGGCGTACAGGGCATCGGCGAACCGCTCGCGCACGGTGACCGCCAGGAAGCGTTCCATGACCCGGCCCGGCCCGTGCAGCAGCCAGCCCAGCACCACCGCGCCGAAAGCCAGGGCCACGTGACGGGCCGCGCCGGCCACATCCTGGGCGCCCGATTGCTGCAAATCGTTCACCGCCAAGCCGAAGAAATAGGGGATGGCGAGGCGCACCGCCTGGGCCATGAACAGCAACACCAGGAAGCCGACCAGCACGCGGCGTTTGCCCTCGGCATTGGCCCAAAGGGTGCGGTAGAGGCGGGCAATCCCCGCCGTCACTTGGGTGGAAGCATGGTCCATGGCGGCCTTCCGAGCACTGGGAGGCGGCACTATGGACGGGCAGGGTTAAGCCGGGCTGAAGGGAAGGATCAAGGTCACAGCAGGCGTCTGGTTCGCCTTTCGTGACTGCCGCCGACGTTGACAGGATGAACAGCCGCTCGCCTACCCGGTTCCCGCTTTGGAACCCGTTTGCGCCCGCTGCTGTTCATGCGGATAGGCAATTAAGGGGTTCTTCGCGGATTAGTGGGGCCATCGCGCGGGGCTGTCACCGTAAGATTTACCACCAAGGGCACTAAGGGCACGAAGCTATCTGCCGGGTGGCAGGGCCGGTGCGCTCTGGCATGTCGTCTTGGTGTTCTTGGTGCCCTTGGTGGTGAAACCTGCAGCGTATCCCCACATAGGCTCCCCGGAATTCCG
>JACMKT010000170.1 GCA_014380005.1 Rhodospirillales bacterium | reverse complement strand
TGGTACTTGGCGAGCTGTTTCATCACCGGATAGGAAATGATGGTCACCTCGCCCGGCGAGGTCTCGGGATGTTCGACCAGTTGCCGGGGATCGTCGAGGATTCGCACATCTTGCCGTTCGCCCGGTTCGAACCGGGCGACAATCTCGCTGACCATGTGCGTGTCTTCGACGGCGAGCGCCACCGGCACCTGAGCAGCCGATGGTTGGTTCAAGGTCGCGTCGATCATGAAGCACCCCTTCGCATGTGGAAGCCTACGGCGCCCGTGATCCATGGACTGGACCACCGACCGGGAGCCCGCCGATGGGGAAGCGGCGACGGCGGGATGACCTGCGTCATGGGCGCGCTCCCTTTCAATTGACGGTGAATCGGCGTGTGTAGAGCTGCTCGAAACTGTCGAACTCAGCATCGCTGAAGCAGGACAGAACCTCGTTCAGCCGGCGTCGATAGACGGGATCGATGAAGAAGGAATGCAGGTCAAGACTGTCCACCAAATCGGCCAACACCTCGACACGCACATCGCACTCCGCCACTCCGGCCATTAGTCGGCACGGCGGCGGGTCCTTCCTGGAGTGCTGTTTGTTCCGCAGCATTTTGCCTCTCCTGGCCGTTTCCCAAGACAAGAGCGTATGCACGTCCAAACACATTCGACATAAATACCATGCCCACAATACGGTCGAAATCTATAACCGCCCTAGGGCAAATGTAAGACATTCTTTGAGTGGTATTACGGATGACACGACGGCAAGTTCGGCGGGATTAATCCGTTCAGATAAGGCCACCATCTTTTATTATCGCCGCCAGACGACCCCGCGAAGGTCTTATGGCGTGACCCCAGCCATCCAGTCCAATTGCGCCTCCCCCTGATTCGTCCAACACTCACCACCTCCGTCGGCTAAGATGTGCCTTACCGCCATCGCCGCCCCCATCACATTGTGAGTGAAGCCCAGGCATGGTCGATCCAGATAGCAGGCAGGGTAGTCCTGTCCTTGACGCTCATACGGCAGCCGCCCTGGTGCCCATGGATTTGGCACTGGATGCCGCGCCCATGGGCATTTCCATCACCGACCCACGCCAGCCTGACAACCCAATCGTCTTCACCAACCGCGAGCTGACCACCATCACCGGCTACGAAACCCACGAATTGGTGGGCCGCAATATGCGCCTGTTGCAGGGCATTGATACCGACCGCGCCGAGGTGGAACGGGTGCGCGACGCGGTGAGCCGGGGCGAAGGGGTGCGCGCCGAATTGCTGAACTATCGCAAGAACGGCGAGGCGTTCTGGATGCGGGTAGACATCCGGCCCATCCGCGACGCCTCGGGCGGTTTAGTCGCCTTCGTTGGCGGCTTGAGCGATTTCAGCCAAGAGCGCAATGCCGAGGAGCGGTTGAAACGGAGTGAAGCACGGCTGCGCGCCTTTACCGAGGCCATTCCCCTGCCCATGCTGACGGTCCGCGTGGACGGCACCATCCTGCGCACCAACCAAGCTGCCGCCGAGGCCTTGGGCGTGTCTGCCGATTCTCTGACCGGCCGGTTGGTGCAGGAGTTTGCCGAAGAAGGCGAAATCTTTGATGACAGCCTGTGCCACCAAATTCAGCGCAAGGACGCCGTCGATCGGGTGGAAATGCGGGCCCGCCGGCCCGATGGCGGGATATTGTGGATTCTGGCATCCGCTCAACGGTTCAATGCCCAGGGCGAAGATCGTTACGTGCTGGTGTTCCAAGATGTCACCGAGTTGAAACGGAAAGAGCAACGGCTGACTGAGGCCAATGAGGAGGCCGAGCGCAACATCCGCGCCCGCATGCGCTTTTTGGCCGCCGCTAGCCACGATCTGCGCCAACCGCTCCAGGCCATGGCCCTGTTCGCCTCCGCCCTGGATCACCACGTGGACACGCCCCAGGGGCGAACCATCGTGCAGTCCTTAAAGACGTCCCTGCGCGGCATGGAAGAAATGTTCGACGCCCTGCTGGACATGTCCAAGCTGGATGCCGGGGTGATGAAGGCCGAACCGCAGGTCTTCCTGATCAACGACATCTTCGAGCAATTGGAAACCATCTACGGCCCCCAGGCGGAAGCTGCCGGGTTGGAACTGCGTGTGGTACCGTCCAGCGCGGCGTTGAGAAGCGACCCGCGCCTGCTGGCACGCATCATCGGAAACTTCCTGTCCAATGCCATCCGCTACACCCGCTCGGGCAGGGTGCTGCTGGGGGTGCGCCACCATGGCGAACGAGTCCGGGTGGCGGTCTACGACACCGGCCCCGGCATCCCCGAAAGCCAGCGCCTGGAAATCTTCCGCGAATTCCGCCAATACGGCGCCCCCAACATGGCGGGGCGCGGCGCCGGCACCGGACTGGGTCTATCCATTGTCCAGCGCCTTGCCCGCCTGCTGGGCCATGCGCTGGACGTGCGCTCTACCGAGGGGCGCGGTTCGGTCTTCGCCATGGATGTGCCCCTGGCGGAAGAGTTCCTGCCCACAGCCGCCACCGCCCAGAAAGATGAGGAAGTCCACGATGTCAGCGGCATCACCGTCGTGGTGGTGGATGACGACCCCGATATCCAAGAGGGGCTGGAGATGCTGCTGGAGGAATGGGGCTGCATCCCGGTGGTGACTGACTCGGCGGACGAAGCCATCGCCATGCTGGCTAAACTAGGCAAGCCGCCCGACGCCATCCTGGCCGATTTGCATCTGCGTGATGAAAATTCCGGCATCGCCGCCATCGACGCCATCCGTCAGCGCACCGGCGTTCCGGCGCCCGCTTATTTGTTCACCGGCGATACGGGCGCCCCCACCGAGATCGGCGAAGACGCCAACCTTAAGGTCCTGCGCAAACCGCTGGACCCCATGCGGCTACGTATGCTGCTGGGGACGCTTAAGCGATAGCGTCCAGCACACCGGCCAATTCCCCCATACCGCCGATCGGGCGATAACGCGGGTGGTCCTTTGGCGCGTCAGCCTGTTCATGGACCCAGGTGCTGGCATAGGGCACATGCACCGCCCAGCCGCCGGCCTCCAGCATGGGCAGGACGTCCGAGCGCACCGAATTGCCCGCCTGATCCGGGGCGATGCCGTGGCGGGTCAGCAGGCGGCCGTAGGTGGCGGCATCCTTTTCGCTGACGATCTCGATCACGTCGAGCAACTCGGCCAGACCCGAGCGCGCCAGCTTACTTTCCTGGTCGAACAAATCGCCCTTGGTGATGAGCATCACGGTAACGCCACGGGCACGCACAGCCGCCAACGCCTCGGCTACGCCGTCCAGCAGGTGAACCGGGTGGGCCAGCATGTCCTTGCCGCGATCAAGGAATTCCTGGATCACCGCGTTGGGTACGCGGCCACCCGAGACCTGAATGGCGGTCTCGATCATGGACAGCACGAAGCCTTTGATGCCGTAGCCGAACAGGCCGAGATTGGCGATTTCGGTCGCGGTCAGGCGTTCAGCCAAGGCGGCGGGATCGGAATAAGGCGCCAGCAATTGCTGGAATCGCTGGGTAGAGGCCCAGAACAGCGGCTCGTTGTGCCACAGGGTATCGTCGCCGTCGAAGGCGATAGCGGTGATCATGTTAGCGCCTGGGCCAAGCGGTCCATTCCCGCATCATCGGCAGGCAGACCGAAACGCAGCAGATGGGGGCGATTTTCAAAGGCGCGCACCAGAATGCCGGCACGGCCAAGCCGGTCGTAAAGATCGGCGGCGTGGGGATGGGAGGCTAGGCGGAACAGGCTGGTGCCGCCCACCACCGTCAACCCGCCCGCCGCCAGCACGCCGTCCAAGCGCCCGGACCAGCGGGCCAGCCGGGCAATCATGACTTCGCCCCACCCGTCATCGGCCAGGGCTGCGGCCCCCACCGCCAGCGCCGGGCCGGACACCGGCCACGGGCCCAACTGCGCCGCCACCGGAGCCAACACCTCCGGCAGGCCCAGGGCGAAGCCCAGACGCAGACCAGCGAGGCCGTAGAATTTGCCGAACGAGCGCAACACCACCAAGCCGGGGCGAAGATGGGGGGCCACCGACAAAGCGGGGCTCATGTCGCCGAACGCCTCGTCCACCACCAGCAGGGCGCCCGGTTCGACCCGGTCCAGCAAGGCGGCGGGCTCGACCACGCGGCCATCGGGATTGTTGGGGTTAACGACCACCACCACCGGCGCATGGGCGGCCTCCAGGGTGGGAACCTCGGTGACTTGATGGCCGGCGGCGGCCCAGGCGCGGGCATGCTCGCCATAGGTGGGGCCAACCACCGCCACCGGACCGACCGCAACGGTGCGCGGCAGGGCTTGGATCAAAGCGCTGGTGCCGGGTGCAGCCAAGACACACACCGAATCGGTGCCGAAACGCCGGGCGGCGGCGGCGCGCAAAGCGGCTTCCTCCGCCGCACCGGGCAGCCGGGTCCAGGCTTCAGCCGCCAACGTCGGCAATGCATAGGGCCACGGATTGATGCCGGTGGACAGGTCAAGCCAACCGCCTGCCGGACGGCCCCAGCGGGCCTCGGCCCCGGCAAGGTCGCCGCCGTGGATGGGCAGGCTCAACGCCATCCCGCCAGCACCCCTTCGGCGGTGTCCAGCTTGAACGGGCGGCGGTGCAGCGCGCGGGCGCCGTCCAGCAGAACCGGCAGCAGCACTTCCACCAGCTTGTCGCCATCCACATTGGACTGGACCAGTTCGCGGTCCTTCCATTGCGGGTGCGATGCCACTTCGCCCGGTTCCAGCACCGGCTCGAAACAGCAATCCACGGGCTTCAGCAGCGCCACCCATTCATCGCGGGTACGGGTCAGGAACAGGGCCTCCAACTCGGCGATCAACTCGGTCTGCGGCAGGGGCTCGGGCTGGCGGTGAATCCATTCGGTGCGCCCCACGGTATCGCAGAACTTCTGCCAGAACTTCTCTTCCAGCGCGGCCAGGGCGACGAAGCGGCCATCCTGGGTGCGGTAAATGCGATAGTAAGCCGCGCCGCCATTGATAAGCCCTTCCTCACGCTTTTCCGCCCCCCACCGATGGGCGCCGGTCAGCGCGCCGGGCATCCAGGCCAGCGCCGCTTCCGACAGGCTGACATCAAGGCGCGCGCCCTTGCCGGTGGTGCCCCGGCGCACCAAGGCGGCCAGGATGGCGGTCATGGTCATCATGGCGCCGGCATGATCGGCCAAAGGCGGGAAGGTCATCACCGGGCGTTCATTGGTGCCGCTGGCGAACAGCCCGCCGGTCAGTGCCATATAAGTCAGATCGTGACCGGCGACGGGCGCCATGGGGCCGGTCTGGCCGTAACCGGACAGCGAGCAATGGATAAGCTTGGGATTAAGGCCGTCCAGCACCTCGGGGCCGAAGCCCAGCCGGGTCAACACGCCAGGACGATAGGCCTCCAGCAGCACATCGGCCTTTTCCACCAGCTTGGCGAAGGCGGCCTTGCCGTGCTCGCTTTTGAGATCCAGCACCACCACCGTCTTGTTGCGGTTGGCGAGCTTGTAGAACACCGTGGTGCCGTCCGCATCCAGCGGTCCCATGGTGCGCATGGGATCGCCCGCCGGCGGCTCGATCTTGACCACCTCGGCCCCCAGATCCGACAGCCATTGGGTGGCGAAGGGACCGGGAATGTACTGGGTCAGGTCAAGCACCTTGGTGCCGGCAAGGCATTCGGCAAGCATATGCGTCTCCCGCGTTTGGGGGCTGTTGCGAAACCTTGGGAGCGGGCCAAGGCCACGACAGTTGAACACGGAGGTCACGGAGGCGGCTTTGCCGCCACGGAAAGCACGGATATTTTTTATTCGTCACCCCGGACAAGCGTAGCGCAGATCCGGGGTCCATGGTGGTGCACCCGAGATGTGGATCCCGGGTCTACGCCCGGGATGACGAGGGGAGAAATTAATCCGTGTTTTCCGTGGCCGCGAAGCGGCGTCCGTGACCTCCGTGTTCAACTGCCGCGGCCCTTAGGGAAGCAGGCGGGATCAGCCGGGTCAAGCCACGTGCTTCAGAAACGCCCGCAGCGCCTCCAACTCGATAGGCTTGTGCAGCAGATGCAGCCCCTCGCCCACGATGCGGCGGATGGTGGCCGGGTCGGTGTCACCGGTCAGCACCACCGCCGGGACCTGATCGCCGCATTGGCCGCGCACGGCACGGATGACGTCGATGCCGGTCTTGCCGTTGGCTAGGCGGAAATCGGCGATGACCAGTTCGGGGCGGTTGCGCATGGTGCTTTGCAAGGCGCCTTCCACCGTATCGGCGCCTTCGACCCGGTGGCCCATTTCGCCCAGCACCAGTTCCAGAGCGTTGCGCACGTGAATTTCGTCATCCACCACCAGAATGCGGCGGGCTTCATCGTGGGTCTCGCTGACCGAGACAATCTCCTGGCTGCACGCCGGGGCGGTGGGCAGGGTGACGACGAAGACCGAGCCCTTGCCCGCCACCGAACGCACACTGAGGCCGTGGCCCAGCAGATCGGCGATACGCTGGACGATGGCAAGGCCCAGACCGGTGCCGCGGTCACGGCGCCGCTCGGGATTGCCGAGCTGGCGGAATTCCTCGAAAATTTCACCCAGCTTGTCGTGGGGAATGCCGATGCCGGTGTCCCATACCTCGATGCGCAGCTGATCGCGGCCAACGCTGCGGCAGCCCACCAAAATGCGGCCATGTTCCGTATAGCGCACCGCATTGGCCACCAGATTGGACAGCACCCGGTCCATGAGCGCCGGATCGGTCTGCACCACCTTGTCCGAGGCGACCACGTCCAGCCGCAAACCCTTGGCTTCGGCCTGGATGCGCCACGCCGCCACCACCCGCTCCAGCAGGCGGCTGACCGGCACATCGGTCAATTTAGGCGTGATGACGCCGGCATCCAGGCGGGCCACGTCCAGCATGTCGTTCAGCAGGCCAGTCAGCGCCTCGATGCACTGGCCGACGGCATCCATCACCTGTTCCTCGCGCCCGTTCAGCCGGGCCTTCAGCACCCCGAGATACAGGGACAACGCCTGCAAGGGCTGACGCAGATCGTGGCTGGCGGCGGCCAGGAAGCGGGTCTTGGAATCATTGGCGCGCTCGGCCTCTTCCACCGCATGGGCCAGGGCTTTTTCCGCCCGGCGCTGTTCGGTGACGTCCTGGATGGCGCCGATGGTGCGCACGATGGTGCCGTCGGCATCGCGATCGGCGCGCAGCGAGACCAGCACGTCACGCACGTCGCCAGTCTTGGTCAGGACCTCGCCCCACACGGCATCCATCTGGCCGCGCTTGAGGAATTCGGGCCACACCACCGCTTCGCCATAGGCGCGCGATTGTTCGGTGTGGAATTCCCACGGGCAGCGGCCAATGACCTCGTCATGGTCGTAACCCAGGATGCGCAGCCAGGCATCGTTCACGGCGATCAACTTGCCGGTATCATCCTGGACGAACAGCATGACCGGCGCCGCCGAAAAGAAGGTTAGGAAGTGCTGCTGAGTCTTGGCCAATTCGCCGGTCAGCACGTCCAAGGCTTGGTGCATGGCATCCAGTTCGGCGATGCCGAAGATGCCGACGTCCAGCTTGCGATCCTCGATGAACGGACGCGCCGCCGCCGTCAGCGCCTGCACCGGGCCAAGAATGCGCCGGGCCATGGCGAAGGCCAGCAGCAGCGACCCCACCATCACCAATGCGCCGAACCCCACCGTCACCCCCAGCGAACCGCGCAGATTGGCCTGGAAGACACTGCGGTTGGCGCCGAAGGTCAAGGTCCAGCCGGTCAGCCCGGAACGCTCGAACGCCACCGTCACCTTGTCGCCCAACATGGAGGTCCCATCGGCGATACCGTGCGGCGCGGCTTTCAACTGGGCGCGGAACCATTCAGGCATCAGATTACCCGAAACCTGTTCATGGCCGGGCACGCGGGTAATGGCCACGCCGGCACCATCGGTGATGGCGGCAAACCACCCTGGAGGCATCTGCTGCGCAGCCAACAGATCACCCAGGCGTTCGGGCCGGATGGCGGCGGCCAGCACATGGGCCAGCAGGCCGACCTGGTTGCGCACGGGCACCGCCACCAGCACCACGTTGGCGCCCGAAATCTGTCCATAGAACAGGTTGGACACCACCGGGCGCCCGGTCTCGATCACCTTGCCGACCGCCTTGGCGGCCTCTTCATAGCCCGGATTGGACAAATCGGGCAGCGGCGTGCCGTAGGGCCACAGACTGTTTTGCACCTGATGGCCCGAGGCATCGTACAGCACCGTATTGTTCCATTCGGGATGAATGGCCGCCAACCGGCGCGACGCGTCGGCGAAGGCGGGCAGATCGTCGTTCACCAAGGCGGGCGACAGGGCGGCACTGTCCAATGCCGCCATGGTCAGGCGGATTTCCTGATCCACGACAATGGTCAGCGCGCGGGCGGTCTCGCTGAGGCCCCGTTCCATGGCCCGGCGCTCTTGCAGGGAACTCCACAGGGTCAGCCCGGCGGCCCAGAGCAGCATGGGAACCAAGGTGACCAGGACGAGAATAACCAGGTGACGCCGTAAGCCGCCCCGGAACCGCGGGAATGAGTGCAAGTGCGCTCCCTTTGAACCCTCGCGGGGGTTTCGTTGAACGTCATGTTCATGTGTTGAATATTTGATAATGCGGCGACGCGCACGACTTCAGGGGGAAGGTGGCCTTCTTCGCGCGGGCGCACTCAGTTCGCGTGGGGGACCAGCACCACCAGCACGGCGCCTTCGGCCACCTGATCGTCCTCGGCGGCGGCGACGCGCTGGACCACAGAATCGGCAGGCGCACGCAGGGTGTGCTCCATCTTCATGGCCTCCAGCACCACCAAGGGCTGGCCGCGCGTGACCCCGTCGCCCATTGCCACCAGTATTTTGGTGACCCGTCCCGGCATGGGGGCGACCACCATGCCGGCGCCCGAAGCCGTGGCATCCGTGCGGCTGGCTTTCAAGGGGATGGTCCACACATGGCCGTCCAGCCACACCTGCATGGTGCCGCCCACCCGAACCGCCACGGCATCCCCGGCGCCATGGGGCACCGGCACCATGATTTCGCCCACCCGCGCCATGGGTTGGGCCGGGGCGTTGAGCCGCCAGCCGTCGCGCAGGCCCCAAGGCGAGGCATCCGGCGAGACATCCCCGGCCCCTTCCCCATGCAGCACCAGCGCCGCCGCCGCCAGGGCTTGCGGGGGCGGGGGGCCGGTCTCGGCCAAGGCGGCACGCTCGCGGTCAAGGAAGCCCACATCCACCGGCCCGGCGGCGAAGGCGGCATGGGCCAGCACGGCGCGCAGGAAGTTCTGATTGGTGGACGGTCCCAGCACCTGCGTGGCCGCCAGCGCCCCGTCCAACCGGGCCATGGCTTCGGCGCGGTCGGCACCGTGAGCAATGATCTTGGCGATCATGGGATCGTAATGGGTGGAGATGTGGTCGCCCTGGCGAATGCCCGCATCCACCCGCACGCCGTCAGGCAGGCGCAGATGCACCAGCTTGCCGGGCGAGGGCAGAAAGTCCCGCGCCGGGTCCTCGGCATACAGGCGCGCTTCCATGGCGTGGCCGTGGGGTTCGGGCAGGTCGGGCAGGGCTTCGCCAGCGGCAATGCGCAATTGCCATTCCACCAGATCCAGGCCGTACAGGGCCTCGGTGACGGCATGCTCCACCTGCAGGCGGGTGTTCATTTCCATGAAGAAGGCGTTGTCGTCCTGAACCAGGAACTCCACCGTCCCCGCCCCCACATAGGCCACCGCACGGGCCGCCTCCGCCGCCCATTGGTGCAGCCGGGCGCGCAGCTCCGGCGAGAGGTTCGGGGCCGGCGCTTCCTCCATGACCTTCTGATGGCGCCGCTGGGCCGAGCAATCGCGGTCGCCCAGGATCAGCACGTCCCGGCCATGGGCGAGAACCTGAACCTCCACATGGCGGGGATGGTCCAGATAGCGTTCCAGGATCAGCCGGCCATCGCCGAACGCCGCCAATGCCTCACGCCGCGCACCATCCATGGCGTCGATCAGGTCGCGGGCGTCACGCACCACCCGCATACCCTTGCCGCCCCCACCCGCCGCCGCCTTGACCAGCAGGGGCAGGCCCAGCGCCTGGGCGGCGCCCACGATCTGGCCCTGGTCGTCGCCATGCCACCCCGGCACCACCGGCACCCCGGCAGCCTGCATCAACGTCTTCGCCCCCGCCTTGTCGGCCATGGCGCGCATGGCGGAAACGGGCGGACCGATAAAGACCAGCCCCGCCGCCGCACAGGCCTCGGCGAAATCGGCATTCTCCGACAGGAAGCCATAGCCGGGATGAATGGCAGCCGCACCGCTGAGGCGGGCGGCGTCCAGGATGGCGGGGATGTTCAGATAGGAGTCGCGTGCCGGCGCCGGACCGATGCGGATGGCCTGATCGGCCAATTCGGTGTGCAGCGCCCCTTGGTCCGCGTCGGAATAAACCGCAACAGTACGCAATCCCAACCGCCGCGCCGTTCGGATGATCCGACAGGCGATTTCACCGCGATTGGCGATGAGCAGGGGGGAGTGCATGGGGTTACGGTGCCCAAACCGGCTTGCGCTTATCCATGAACGCCGCCAGCCCCTCCCGGCCCTCGTCGCTGGCGCGGCGTTCGGCGATGCGGTGGGCGGTCAGGCGCATGAGGTCGGGGCCGGCTTCCGTGTCGCGGACCACGCGGATCAGTTCCTTGGCGGCGGCCTGAGCCCCCGGAGCCCCCTTCAGGCAGGAGTCCACAAGATGGTCGCGGGCTTCGGCCAGCTTGTCGGCGGGCACCACGGCGTGGACCAGACCCAGGCGGCAGGCTTCGCGGGCGTCGAAGCGTTCGGCGGTGAGGAAATAGCGGCGGCAGGCCCGCGCACCCATGGCGGCCATGCAGACCGGGCCGATGACGCTGGGTTCCAGGCCCAGGCGCACTTCGGTCAGGGCGAAGGCGGCATCCTCGGCGGCGATGACCATGTCGCAGGCGGCGACCAGACCGACGCCGCCGCCTAATGCCGCACCCTGGACCACGGCGATGACCGGCTTGGGGCAGCGGTCGATGGAATCGATCATCACCGCCAGCAGCATGGCGTCACGCTGATTGTCCTCGCGGCTAAGGTCGGCGGCGCGGCGCATCCAATTGACGTCGGCACCGGCGCAGAAGCTTTTGCCCTCGGCCTCCAGCACGATGACGCGGACGGCATCGGTCACCGCCAGTTTCTGGAAGGCCTGGGCCAGATTGCCCATGAGCATCTCGTCCAGGGCGTTGTGCACCTGGGGCCGGGTCAGCGTCACCGTGGCGACCGGGCCGGTTACCGTGATCCGCAGGCTGTTCTCGGTCATGGGCATCCCCTTTGTTAGCCCCTTGCCGGGCGCTCGCATCCGCTCGCTTGGCGGCCTACATGCGAAAGACGCCGAACCGCGTCCGCTCAACCGGAGCATTCAAACATGCCGACAGCGCCAAGCCCAGCACCCTGCGCGTATCAATGGGGGCGATGATGCCGTCATCCCACAGCCGCGCGGTGGCGTAATAGGGATTGCCCTGACTTTCATACTGGGCGCGGATGGCGGTCTTGAAAGCGTCGGGGTCTTCAGGCTGGCGGATTTCCGCCAACACGCTGGCGGCCTGCTCGCCGCCCATGACCGAGATACGCGCGCTGGGCCACAGGAACAGGAAGCGCGGCGAATAGGCGCGGCCGCACATGGCGTAATTGCCGGCGCCGAAACTGCCGCCCACCACCAATGTCAGCTTGGGCACTGCGGCGTTGGCCACCGCCATGACCATCTTGGCGCCGTCCTTGGCGATGCCGCCGGCCTCGTATTTGCGGCCCACCATGAAGCCGGTGATGTTTTGCAGGAAGATCAGCGGGATGCCGCGCTGGCAGCACAGCTCGATGAAATGGGCGCCCTTCTGCGCGCTTTCCGAAAACAGGATGCCGTTATTGCCGATGATGCCCACCGGCATGCCGTACAGGCGGGCAAAGCCAGTCACCAGAGTGGCGCCGTACAGGGGTTTGAACTCGTCGAAGCGCGAGCCGTCCACCAATCGGGCGATGATTTCACGCATGTCGAAGGGACGGCGCAGATCAGACGGCACCACGCCATCCAGTTCCGCCGGGTCGTAAAGCGGTTCCTCGGGCGGGGCCATGTCCAGGGTCACCCGCTTGACCCGGTTCAGATTGCTCAGGCTAGTCCGTGCCATGTCCAACGCATGAGCATCATCCTCGGCCAGATAATCGGCCACGCCCGAGATACGGGCGTGCAGATCGCCGCCGCCTAAATCCTCGGCGCTGACCACATCGCCGGTGGCGGCTTTGACCAAAGGCGGGCCGCCCAGGAAGATGGTGCCCTGGTTGCGCACGATGATGGCCTCGTCGCTCATGGCCGGGATATAGGCGCCGCCGGCGGTGCACGACCCCAGCACCACCGCCAGCTGGGGGATGCCGGCTGCCGAAAGCCGGGCCTGGTTATAGAAGATGCGGCCGAAATGGTCGCGGTCGGGAAAGACCTCGTCCTGATGGGGCAGATTGGCGCCGCCGGATTCCACCAGGGCGACGCAGGGCAGATTGTTGGCCTCGGCGATTTCCTGGGCACGCAGGTGTTTTTTGACCGTCAGCGGATAATAGGTGCCGCCCTTCACGGTGGGATCGTTGGCGATGACCATGATGTCCTGGCCCGCCACCCGCCCGATCCCGGTGACCAGCCCGGCGCCGGGCACCTGATCGCCATACAGGCCGTTGGCGGCCAGTTGCGACAATTCCAGGAAGGGCGAACCGGGGTCCAGCAGCCGGTCGATGCGCTCGCGCACCAGCAGCTTGCCCTTGGCGTGATGACGGTCCTGCGCCTGCGCCCCGCCACCCAGCGCCGCCTGGGCCACACGGGCATGCAGATCGGCCACCAGCGCCGTCATGGCGCGGCGGTCGTCGGCATTGGGCTCCAGGCTGGTGGTCAGCACGGGCATGGGAGGGGCCTCCTCTCCCAAAGATGCGCATGCTTGGCTGAAAGAAAAAGGCCCCCATGCGGCGCACGGGGGCGGAAATCGTCACATGGTCGGCGTGGGCTGGCGGGCGAAGCTGCGGTTGGCGGCGATGGCCGCCTGGGTGCGGTTGTTCACGCCCAGCTTCTTCATGATGGATTTGACGTGAACCTTGACCGTGCCCTCCAGCATGCCCAGCGACCGGGCGATTTCCTTGTTGGAATAGCCCAGGGTCAGCAGCTTGAGCACCTGGGTTTCGCGCGGGGTGAGCGACTTGAAATCGGGGTTGAAATCGCCGGCTTCGTCCAGGGGAGAACCTTCGTATTGGTCGCTCAAATCCTCGCTGGCGACCGCTTGCGCCGGCACGTAAAGCTCGCCCGACAACACCAGGGGCAGCACGTGTTTGAGGATTTCACCGTTGGAGGATTTGAGCACATAGCCCCGCGCGCCGCATTCGATGGCCGAGCGGATGGTGGCGCGCTGGCGCGAACCGGACACGATGACCACGGGAATGGGGGGCAGCGAGTCGATGAACTTCTTCAAATCCGAGATGCCATTCAGGCCCGGCATCATCAAATCCAACAGGATCAGATCGAGAGTGGGGTTCTCATGGGCGATCCGCCGGGTCTCTTCCGCATTGCTCGCCTGCAAAATGGTCACGTCCTTCCCGTACAGGCTCTCCAGGGCCAGGGAGATGCCGTACCGGAACAAGGCGTGGTCGTCGGCGATTAGTACTACCATGTTCAATGCCTCTTTAACGGCGTTGGGCCGCAATGTCGGTATAGCGTGGAACGCGGTGCGCTATAACCCATCTTTCGGATAATACCCCCCCCGCCATACCACGTACTGGGTAGTATATTTGGGAAGTGCATCTATCGAGCCCAAACAAGGTAGCGGTGACTACCTCGGCATCGTTCCACATTCGGGTATTTAATTTTCGCTTCGCACATTTCAATCACTACCGTACCCACCGGCAAGGCAGGGGATTCCCTATGCGCGGGGCAGTCACACATTGGTGATAGTCATCCTGCGCCGCCACCCCCCCGGCAGCTCATGGGCGTCCCAGGCTACCTCGGCACGCAGCGGCAAGTGATCGGACGTCATACGTGACAATGGTGTGGCGTAGACGGACAGCCGCTTCAACCCATCGGCGGGCCAAGCCCAGATCCGGTCCAGCGGCAGCAAAGGCAGGCGCGACGGGAAAGTGCGCGGCATCAACGACTGGCCGAAGCGCCGGTCGATGGTGCGCAGACAGCCACGGGTGGGCCGCCATTCATTGAAGTCGCCCATGATGATGGTGGCCATATCGTCATGGCCTTCTTCCTCCAAGGCCAACAGCAAGTGGCGCACTTGCAGGCGGCGTTCGGCGGCGTTCAGGCCCAAATGGGTGACCACCACCCGCAACGGCTGGCCGCGCACGTTCAGTTCGGCCAGAATGGCGCCGCGCGGCTCAAAATGTCGTACGGTCAGATCGGTACGGCGCACCGACAGCACCGGCCAGCGGGTCAGCAGGGCATTGCCGAACTTGCCCCGCCTTCCCTTGATGTTGGGTCCCGGCACCGGGTTCAGGTTCAGCCGGTCAGCCAGGAAATCCAACTGGGCGCGGCCATCCACCAGCAGGCGCATGTCCACTTCCTGCAAGCCGATGACGTCGGCGTCCAGGGCGTCGATGACCTCGGCGGTGCGTTCGGGCGTGTAGCGGCCATCGGTGCCGAAGCAGCGATGGATGTTGTAGCTGGCCAGGGACAGCGCCATGGCTTCCGATCGAGTCGATGTATCAGCAGACATTAAATCATTGGGCACTTGCAGGCGCAGCCTCCTAACTTGTCCGTCCGGGAGTTTAACGTCCAGGGCTGGGCGCGCGGGCGCGGCCAAGGCGGCCCACCACCAGGAACTGGGCGGTAATGACCAGCGCGGTGGCGAAGACCAGGACGGAGATGTTCTCCACCGAGGGAGTGCGTAGCACCGCGAGCAGGCGGTCACCCAGTACGCTCATGGCGAGGATGCCCGGCGCTACCCCGATGATGGTGCCCAAGACGAAATCGCGGAAGCCCACCGCCGATGCGCCGGCCACCAGATTGATCACCGAGAACCCGGCCACCGGCATCAGCCGCAACAGCAGAATGGCCAGCATGCCGTGGCGGGTCAGCGCCCGATGGACCCGGTTGACCTTCCACCCGGCCAGCCGCCGCACCCTGGCGCGCCCCAGCGCGTGGCCCAACCCGTAAAGCAGCGCCGCGCTGGACATGACGCCCAGCAGGGAATGTACGAAGCCCAGCCACGGTCCCAGCAAGGCCGCCGTCGCCAATACCGCCAGGGATACCGGCGCCCGCAGCAGCCCGGCCAGCAGGAAGCCGCCCATGACCGCCAGGGTGATGCCGGACTGGCCGCGCAGGGACAGCAGGCCTTGCACCCACGGCCACACCACCGCCCACACGGAAAACGGCGCCCAACGCCACAGGGCGGCGCCCAAGGTCAGAGTCGCCAGCAGCAGAGTCAGGCCCCACACCCGCACCGCCAGCCCGCGCCGGGCCGGGCCGGGCATGGCGCGGTCCAGCCAGACCAGAGTTTCCACCGGCTCCTCGGGGTCGGGCAAACCGCTATCATCGAGAATATGAACGATGCCGCTGGGCTCGCGGTCGTCCAGCGGCACCAAGGTGTGGCGGCGCCCCTGAAGCGACTGGATGGCGCCCAGCATGCCGCCCTGTTCGGCCTCGGCCCGCGCCACTTCGTCCGCCGTGGTGCCCAGATGTTCGGCCAGCAGATCATGGCGCAGGGCGCGGATGGCGCCGGTGATTGCGGGATCGGATTCGGCCTCCACCAGCACGTCGCATTCGGTGTCCAGCCCGAGGGAGCGGTTGTTGAGATTGCTGGAACCGATGCGCAGCAGGACATCGTCCACGATCATCAGCTTGGAATGCACTTTGACGTCGTCGCCATCCACCGACGGGTAATAGATGCGCAACCGCCCGCCGCCATCGGCCTGGGCCAGCCGCCGGGCCAGCCGGGCACGGGTCACGCCCATGGTGGAGCGTTCCACCAGACTGACCGGCTCACCCGGATTGATCAGCACGATCTCGGGGCAATCGGGGCTGGACAGGCGGTCGGCCAGCAATTCGGCAATGCGGCGCGAGGCGAAATATTGGTTTTCCATGTAGATGAAGCGCCGGGCGGCGGCGATCATGTCCACGTAAAGCTGTTCCACCTCGCGCACCGGCGGCACTCCGTCCCAGGCCGGGCTGGTGCGCGCGATGGCCACCTCCACCCGGCGCATGAGCACGGGCAGGAAGGGCGGCCACAATGCCTCGGCATCGCCGGGCCGGGGCACCTTCAGCACCTCGCCGCTGGCCCGGCGCCAACGGTCGCGGCCGATTTCGGCCAAGGCGCGGGCGGCCTCGCCGGTGACCACCGCCATAATGTCGTGGAAGGGCGGGTAATCGGTGAAGGCGGGGTCGTTGCGGTGCGGGTCCAGCGGCACATGGTCGCGGCTGTCCCAGCGCTGGCTGGTGATGTCGAAGCCGCCGACAAAGGCCAGCACCTCGTCCACCACCACGATCTTCTGGTGCTGGGAACTGGCGATGGGATGGCTGTCATCCAGCTTGAAGCGCAGCCGGCGATGGGTCAGCCAGTCCATCTTGACCATGCCGGCGAATTCCCGGTTAAAGGCATAGATCATGGCCGAATCCCAGATCAGCACATGGGCGCGCAGGCCGGGCCGGGTGCGCACCAGATGGTCCAGCAGGGGACCGATCTCGTTAGGCTTTGACGTCAATTCGCCGCGCACCAAAGTGGTACGGCTGTCGAATTCCCAGCCGATGATCAGGATGGAACGCTTGGCCGCCAGCAGCGCATGCTTGAGCGCACGGAAATAATCGGCACCGTCCACCACCACGCCGAAATGATCGGCACGCGCGGTGCGCCAGCAATTCCGGCCCGGTTGAGCAAGGCGTGGTTTGGGAGCGGCGACATTCATATCCTCAGAATTGGGCGCTCCGTCCCCAGCGGCAACGCCCCCTAAACCCTTATCGCGCCGCCTGCTGCTGATCGGATTTCATGCGGATTTGATCGTCCTGAGCCAATTGCTCGACCATGGGGGTGCTGAGCAAACCGGTCTGGGGCAGGCCCACATCGCGCTGATAGCGGCGGATGGCGTCGCGGGTGACCGGGGCCAAGGTGCCATCGGCGGGGCCGTCGTAATAGCCTTCGCGCATGAGCGAGCGCTGAACCTGCCGCACCCGCTCGGTCAAATCGCCCGAAGCCAGCAACCAGCCTTCCGCCGTGGCGCCGGGCGCGGCCAGCCGGGCGGGTTTGCGGGCTGCGGGTTTGCGGGCCGAGGCGACGACGCCCTGACGGGGCACCAGCACCACTTGGCGGCCCTCCACCGGTTGCTGGGGCTGGGGCTGGACCATTGCTTGGGCGGCCACCGGCTGGCCGCTTGCCCGGGCCAAGGCCAATTGATCGGGCGTCAGGATATGAGCCATGCTGTCGCGCGCCTCACCGGCCAAGGAATGACCCTGGCGGGCGGCGCGGTCGAACCACACCCAGGCCTGGACGAAATCCTTGGGCACGCCGTCGCCCAGGGAATACAGCCGGCCCATCATGTATTGGGATTCCCCATCGCCGGCCTGGGCGGCGGGCATGAATTCCCGGGCGGCACCGGTAAAATCGCCATGGCCCCAATACCGCACGCCGGTGCCGTAATCAGCACTGGCGGGCGCCATTGCGGCCCAACTGACGACAATTGCCACGGCGAGCGGGCGGAACATGGCGACGCCTCCCACAAGGATCTTCCCCTGCTATGTCGAGACGTCGCCCTTTGGTTTCATCCTGCCCCTACGGTCAGTGCTCGCGTTCCACCAGATCACGATAGGCATGCCAACTGGCATGACCAATCAGCGGGAAGGTGACCACCAGCCCGACGAAGAACAACGCCAAGCCGAACATGGTGAAAAAGCTGATGAGGAAGGCCCACAGCGCCATGGGCCGCCAATTGCGCCGCACCGCATCCACACTGGTCAGCATGGCGGTCATGGCGTCGCATTCGGGCCGGTCCACCAGCATGGGAATGGCGATGGCGGTCATGGCGAAGGTGGCCATGGCCAGCACCGCACCGGTGACCACGCCCACCGCCAGGAACGGCACGGCGGACGGCGACAGAAACAAGGCATCCACCAGATGATCCACCGAAGGCGGCGCCGAGCCGAAGAACAGCATGAATTCCAGCATGGCCAGCCGCACCCAGGCGACAAAGGCCACCAGCAGGAACAGACCGACCAAGGCAATCTGGCTGGGATTGCGGCGGAAGGCGCCCAAGGCGTCGCCCACCTCCGTGGGGATGCCTTGGTCCAGACGGCGGCTGACCTCGTACAGGCCGACGGCCATGGCTGGGCCGACCAGGATGAAACCGAAGACCAAAGGCAGGATCAGGAAGGCGGCATCCAGGCTTTCCAGCCCGATCACCAGGGCGAACCCCGCCAGGGTGAAGGTCGCGCCATACAGATAGCTGACGCCGGGCTCGGAGCACATGTCCAGCCAGCCCGAGGATAGCCAGTTCCACGGATGCTCCGCCGTTATGGTGCGGATGCGAACCTCTTGGTGGCCGTGTGAAACGGTGGTGCTGTGCATGGCACGTCCTCCAACGCGCCCCCCTGCCGTATTAGGTAGGGTGGCACGCGGAAGGTTTTAAGGGGTGATGCTGCTAATCAGTGCCCGCAGCTGCAACCACCGGTGCCGCAATCTTCTTCATCCACCGCTTCGGGCGCATCGCCTTGGCGATAGATGGCGCCGGGATAGACGCGGACGGCCTTGCCGTCATGATCCACGGCGATGAAGTTACGGCCTTCCGCATCGGTCATCATCTCCATGGCCAGACTGCCTTCCTCGCTGGCGGTGATGACGTCCATATCGCTGGTGTCGTGGGCCTTGGCGACGGCGCCCACCAGGGCATTGATATCGTCGAACATCTCGCGGC
>JACMKT010000169.1 GCA_014380005.1 Rhodospirillales bacterium | reverse complement strand
GAGGGCCACGCCGTCGCCCGCGCCCGCATGGTGCTGATGGTGCTGGTGGCCCTGGTGGTCGCCGCCGCCATGAAGGTGGTCGGCATCCTGCTGGTCACCGCGCTGCTGGTCATCCCCGCCGCCACCGCCCGCAAATTCGCCCGCACGCCCGAGCACATGGCGGTGCTTGCCAGCGTCATCGGCGCTTTGGCGGTGGTCTTGGGCTTGGCCGGGTCGTGGCGCTTCGACACGCCGTCCGGCCCGTCCGTGGTGGTGGCGGCGGTGGTTTTGTTCGTGTTGTCTCAGGTCAGGCGCTAGGCCATGTGGACCGACGGCGTTGCCGCAATCGACTACACCCACGCCTTCTATCCCGAGATGGCGCCTGCCCATCTGGCCTTCGCCCTGCTGCTGAAGGGCATCGCTCCGCCGCCCACGCAGGGCTTCACCTATGCGGAATTGGGCTGCGGTCAGGGATTGACCACCAATACGCTGGCCTGCCTGCACCCCGATGCGCGGTTCCAGGCGGTGGATGTGCTGCCGTCCCACATCGCCAATGCCCAGGCTTTGGCCGATGATGCCGGGCATGACAACGTTCAGTTCTTTGAGGAAACTTTCGCAGCCTTCGCCGGGCGCGGCGGGGCGGATTTCGACATTATTGCCCTGCACGGAGTGTGGTCGTGGGTCAGTGCTGAGAACCGCCGCATCCTGCTGGACATCATCAGCCGCCGGCTGAAGCCGGGCGGGGCGGTGTTCCTCAGCTACAATTGCCTGCCGGGCTGGGCCGCCGACATGCCGGTGCGCCATCTGTTGCTGGAGCGGGTGGCAGCAGAGCAGGGGCCATTGCCCCAGCGCATCGACCGCGCGCTGGACTTCATGATGCGTTTATCCCGCCAGGGCGGCTATTTCGACCACGCCCCCAGTGCGGCGGCTTTGCTGGAAAGCCTGCGCGGCAAGACTGACAATTACATCGCCCATGAATATCTGAACCGCGACTGGTCGCCGTTCTACCACGCCGACATCGCCGCCCAGTTGCCGGGCTTGGAATTCGCCGCCTCCGCCACCTTGCTGGATCATCTGGATGGCTGGCGTCTCAGCCCCCAGGCGGCGGCGTTGGTGGCGGAATCCCACGGCAGCGCGTGCGAGACCCTGCGCGACACTCTGACCTACACCCGCTTCCGCCGCGATATCTTCGTGCGCGAGCCCCGCCTGCTGTCCGAATCCGAACGGCGCCAGCACTTGGGCGCCCTGCGCTTCGGCCTGACCGTGCCCCGCCATGAGGTGCCCGAAAGCGCCACCTCGCTGACCGGTGACCAGATGCTGCCCGCCACTCTGTACGCACCCCTGGCCGATGCCCTGGTGGAGCCCAAATCCCTGGAGCAGCTTGTGGCCCAATTGCCCCACGGCTTTGACGCGGTGGTCGAGGCCCTGGTGGTGCTGGCCGGTCTGGGGGCGGTGGCGCCGTCTTTGGGGGTGGGCGACACCGAACGTTGCCACCGCTTCAACGGCGCCGTATTGGCCCGCAACCGCCATTCCCCCCATATCCGCCAATTGGCTGCGCCTGCGTTGGGCACCGGTGTGGTGGTGGATGTGCTGGACCGCCTGTTCCTGCTGGCCGAACGCGAAGGCGCGGACCCCGCCGCCTTCGCCTGGACCGTGCTGGCCGAACGGGGAAAACGCCTGCGCCGGGATGGTCAATGGCTGGAGACGGTAGACGATAATTTGGCGGAGATGACGCGCCTGTATGGACAATTCCTGCGCTTGCGCCGGCCTCGGCTGGTGGCATTGGGGATGTGCGCTTAGGGCAGGCTGACGCGGAAATGCGTTCCCCGGTTCAGCTGCGATTGCATGGTCACTGTCAGCCCTATCAACTGAGCCGTCTTGGCAACCACCGCCAGCCCCAAACCCATGCCCTTGGTGCGGTCGCGCTCGGAATTACCGATCTGATAGAACTCTTCGAAAATGACGTCCTGATGCTGGGGCGCGATGCCGAGGCCGGTGTCCCACACCTCGAAGACGGTGTGGCCGCCATACCTGCGGCACGCGATCAATAACCCGCCCTTGTGGGTGTAGCGGATGGCGTTGGAGATCAGATTATCCAAGATGCGGCGCAGCAGCACCGGGTCGATGGTGACGGTGCCATCCATGGAGCGCATGCGGAAATCCAGCTTTTTGCTTTCCGCGACGCTGCGATAGCTCAGCTCCAGGCCGGTCATGAAATTGCCGATGTCCACTGGTACAGGCTTGGGGGTGACCACGCCGGCATCCAGGGTGGACAGGTCCAACAGCGATTGCAGCAATTCCTCGCCTGCGGCCATGGCCACATCCATCTTGGCAAGGATTGGGGCAATCTCCTGGCGGGTCAATTGGGGGTTCTCCAGCGCCCCATGGAAGAGCCGCAAGGCCTGATAGGGCTGACGCAAATCATGGCTGGCCGAGGCGAGGAAGCGGGACTTGGCTTCGTTGGCCCGCTCGGCTGCCATGCGGGCGCGGATTTCGGCGGCATATGATTTTTCCAGCGCCTTGGCGGTTTCGGCGAAGCGCCGGTAATAGCGCCGCATGGCCTCGATGGCCGAGCAGACGACGGCCTCGTCAATGCAAAACACCAAGGCGGAGACGATGGCTTGGTGGTCCAGTTTGACGCTGCCGAATGGCGGAATGAATAATATGGCGGCAGTGACGGCGCCCAGCACGGTGGAGACTGCGGCTGGTCCCAAACCGCCCAGAATGGCAGCCAAGGTGGCGGCCGGGAAATAGGTGACGTAGGGCAAGCCCGCTTGTTGGGGCGCTATGGCCAGGCGCACCATGGTTGCCAATACGATCAGGCCGACCGCCATGGCATAGCGGGCCGGCGCATTCAGTTTGGACGGCCCGACCGTAGCCAGGTCGGCGCAAGAGCGCACTATCGCCTCGATCAGGCCCTTCACACCACTGCCCCCCCCCCAAAGCATCCCCTGTATTTTCAGGGGTTATGCCGCTTTTATTCCCACCCCACCACCGCGTCGGCAATGGTGCGGAAATCGTCTACTACCAGATCGGTGCTCAGTTCGTGCGCCGAAATCCGCGCTCCACCAGGGTATGGGCGCCGTCACCCACCATGGGGCCAAGATCGGATTCGGTCAGCGGGGCGCGGCCATGCTCGGCCAAGGTCATGTTTATTGCGGTGGTCAGGTCGGGCAGTGAATGGATAAGCGTTCCGTCCAGGTCGAAAATCACAGCTCTTTTGAACCGCCCCATTGAAACCTTCCGCAACAAAGATTGACTAGCCCCCAAGCGCCCTTTGTGGCACCTTCCCGCCGCAATCGCAACAGCTTGGGTCTATGGGTCGGCATGGCAAAAACGCAGCTCGCCGTCATCGTGCTCGCCGCCGGCATGGGCACTCGGATGAAATCCGGCCTCCCCAAGGTGATGCATCCGCTGGCTGGCCGGCCCATGGTCAGCCATTTGATGGACACCATTTCCGGCCTGAACCCGGATAAGGTGGTGGTCGTGGTCGGCCCCGGCATGGATCAGGTCGCCGCCGCCGTCGCCCCCGCCGAAACGGTGGTGCAGCATGAGCGTCTGGGCACCGGCCATGCGGTCATGCAGGCCCGCGCCGCGCTGGAGCATTTCACCGGCGACGTGCTGGTGCTGTACGGCGACACCCCGCTGATCACCCGCGACACCCTGCAAAAGATGCTGGAGGAACGCCGCAGCGCCAAGAACCCGGCGGTGGTGGTGCTGGGCTTCAAGCCCGAGGACCCCGGCCATTATGGCCGCCTGGTGGTGGGCGCCGAGGGCTTTAAGGCCATCGTCGAGTGGAAGGATGCCACCGACGACCAGCGCGAAATCCCCCTGTGCAATTCGGGCGTGCTCGCCATGGACGGTGCGCGCCTGTGGGGCTTGGCTGAGCGCATCACCAACACCAATGCCAAGGGTGAATACTATCTGACCGATCTGGTGGCCTTGGCCCGTTACGACGGTGCTGCCTGCTCGTTCGTGCTGGGCGAGGCGGAAGAGCTGCTGGGCATCAATTCCCGCGTGGAATTGGCCTCGGCTGAAGCCATCGTTCAGCGCCGTTTGCGTATCGACGCCATGGAAAACGGCGCCACCCTGATCGACCCCGCCACCGTGTGGTTCGCCTGGGACACCAAGCTTGGCCGCGACGTGGTGGTGTGGCCCCATGTGGTGTTCGGCCCCGGCGTCACCGTGGGCGACGGCGTCCAGATCAAGGGCTTCTGCCATTTCGAGCAGTGCGAGATCGAAAATGATGCGGATGTGGGCCCCTATGCCCGCCTGCGACCCGGCGCCCATATCGGCCCCAAGGCCCATATCGGCAATTTCGTCGAGATCAAGAAGGCCCGTATCGAGGAAGGCGCCAAGGTCAATCACCTGACCTATATCGGCGACGCCCGCATCGGGGCCGGGGCCAATGTGGGGGCCGGCACCATCACCTGCAATTATGACGGCTATACCAAATCCTTCACCGATATCGGCCAGAATGCCTTCATCGGCTCCAACACCTCGCTGGTGGCTCCGGTGAAAATTGGTGACGGTGCCGTTATCGGCGCCGGCTCGGTCATCACCAAGGAAGTGGGCGCCGGGGCTCTGGCGGTGGCGCGCGCCTCGCAGATGGAGCTGCCCGCATGGGCCGACCGTTTCCGCGACCGGAAGCGGGCCGAAAAGGCGAAGAAGTAAACTCCTCCCCATCTGCGCTTCTGATAAGCGTCTTCAAGGAGCACTCATATGTGCGGCATCGTCGGCATCATCGGCAAAAGCGACGCGGCGCCGTCACTGGTCGAGGGACTGAAGCGGCTGGAATATCGCGGCTACGACTCCGCCGGAATCGCCACCTTGGTGGACGGCCATATCGAGCGCCGCCGCGCCGAGGGCAAGCTTGCCAATCTGGAGATGCTGCTGCGTGACAACGGCCTTTCCGGGCGTATCGGCATCGGCCACACCCGCTGGGCCACCCATGGCGTGCCCACCGAGCGCAATGCCCATCCCCACGCCACCGCCCGTGTTGCCGTGGTCCATAACGGCATCATCGAGAACTACACCCAGCTGAAGGCCGAACTGACCGCCGCCGGTCAAAGCTTCGAAAGCGACACCGACACCGAAGTGGTCGCCCAGCTGATCGACCTTTACCTGCAGCAGGGCCACGCCCCGGAAGCCGCCACCGCCCTGGCGCTGAAGCGTCTGCACGGCGCTTTCGCCCTGGGCATCATCTTCGCCGGCCATGACAATCTGATGATCGCGGCGCGCGAAGGCAGCCCGTTGGCCATCGGCTATGGCGAGGGCGAGATGTTCCTGGGCTCGGACGCCTTGGCCCTGGCGCCGCTGACCCAGAAGATCAGCTATCTGCACGACGGCGATTGGGCCGTTTTGACGCCGGCCAGCGTCACCATCCGCGACCGCGAGGACCGTCTGGTCAACCGTGAAGTCCGCCTGACCCAATTGTCCGGTGCACTGATCGGCAAGGGCCAGCACCG
>JACMKT010000168.1 GCA_014380005.1 Rhodospirillales bacterium | reverse complement strand
CTGCATGAGGGGCCCTTGGGTGTGTTCGACGGCACGCTGAAGGAAACCAAATACGACGACCTGAAGAAGGAAGGCAGCATCCGCGAGAAGACCAAGGGCGGTTGGGCCGGCATCACCGACAAATATTGGTTGACGGCACTGGTCCCTGACCAGCAGGCCGATCTGACCGGGCGCTTCGTCCATCAGACTCAGGGCAATGTGGATCGCTATCAGGTGGACTTCACCGGAAGCGCCGTCACCGTGGCCCCCAATGCCGCCGCCGAGGCCGGTTTCCACATGTTCGCCGGTGCCAAGCAGGTCAAGCTGCTGGATGCCTATTCCGAGAAGTTCGGTATTGCCCGCTTCGACCTGGCCATCGATTTTGGCTGGTTCTATTTCCTGACCAAGCCGTTCTTCTATCTGCTGCAGATTCTGCACACCGCCCTGGGCAACATGGGTCTGGCCATTCTGGCGCTGACCGTGCTGCTGAAGGCGGCCATGTTCCCGCTGGCCAATAAGTCCTACGTCTCCATGTCCAAGATGAAGAACCTGCAGCCGCAGATGAAGGCCCTGCAAGAGCGCTTCGCCGAGGACAAGATGCGTCTCCAGCAGGAGATGATGGCGCTGTACAAGCGCGAGAAGGTCAACCCGGTGTCGGGCTGCCTGCCCATGCTGATCCAGATCCCGGTGTTCTTCGCCCTGTACAAGGTGCTGTTCGTCGCCATCGAAATGCGGCACGCGCCCTTCTACGGCTGGATCCACGATCTGTCGGCGCCCGATCCGACCACCATCTTCAACCTGTTCGGCCTGATCCCGTGGGATGCCGTCAACGCCCTGCCGTCCTTCATGCATCTGGGCGTGTGGCCGTTGATCATGGGCGTGACCATGTGGCTGCAGCAGAAGCTCAACCCCCAGCCCACCGATCCGGTGCAAGCGAAGATGATGAGCTTCCTGCCCATCCTGTTCACCTTCCTGCTGGCGAACTTTGCCGCCGGTCTGGTCATCTACTGGGCCTGGAGCAACACGCTGTCGATCCTGCAACAATGGGTCATCATGCGTAAGACGGAGGCCAAGTCCTGAGCGGGAACCTGCCTGAAGACGAGGCGGCCGCCCTGCTGGAGGCGGGCCGCCTGCTGTTCGCCCGCGAGGTAACCTTCCTGCGCGGTGTCGCCGCGCTGGACGGGCTGCCCGAGATCGGCATGCCCGAGGTGGCCTTCGCCGGCCGCTCCAACGTGGGCAAATCGTCGCTGATCAACGCGCTGTGCGGCCGTTCCACGGTGGCGCGCACGTCCAACACGCCGGGCCGCACGCAGGAGCTCAATTACTTCGACGTGTCGAGCCGCCTGATCGTGGTGGATATGCCGGGCTATGGTTTCGCCAAGGCGCCCAAGGACAAGGTGGACGCCTGGAAGCGCCTGGTGAACGGCTATCTGAAGGGCCGTCCCACCCTGCGGCGCTGCATGATGCTGGTTGATTCGCGCCACGGCCTGAAGGACGTGGACCGCGAGATGATGACCATGCTGGACAAGGCCGCCGTCATTTATCAGGTCATCCTGACCAAGATCGATAAGCTGAGCGCGACCGAACTGGCCGAGGTGCAGCAACGCACATTGGATGAGATCAAGACCCACGTGGCGGCCCACCCCACCTTGATCCTGACCAGCTCGGAAAAAGGCATCGGCATCCCCGAATTGCGCGCCGAAATTCTTCAATTGGCCAACCCGGAGTAATCTCCATGAGCGACACGCAAGACCGCGCTTCCTGGCTTGACCGCGCCAAGACCCTGTCCGAGGCGCTGCCCTTCATGCGCCAGTTCTCGGACGAGACCCTGGTGGTCAAGTTCGGCGGTCACGCCATGGAATCCGACGAGTTGGCGCGGCTGTTCGCCCGCGACATCGTGCTGTTGAAGCAGGTCGGCATCAATCCGGTGGTGGTCCATGGCGGCGGGCCGCAGATCGACGAGATGCTAAAGCGCCTGAACATCACCACGCCCCGCGTGGACGGCCTGCGCTTCACCGATCAGGCCACGGTCGAAGTGGTCGAGATGATCCTGTCGGGCAAGATCAACAAGCAGATCGTGTCGGCCATCAACGAAGCCGGTGGGTTCGCCGTGGGCCTGTCGGGCAAGGACGGTCATCTGATCCGCGCCCGCAAGCTGCGCCGCACCAAGAAGGACCCGGATTCCAACATCGAAAAGATCCTGGATCTGGGCTTTGTCGGCGAGCCGGCGGAAATCACCCCGCACATCCTGGATTTCTTCCGTGAATCCGACATCATCCCGGTGATCGCCCCGGTGGGCATGGGCAGCGCGGGCGAGACCTACAACATCAACGCCGACACCGCTGCCGGCGCCATCGCCGCCGCCACCGGCGCGCGCCGTCTGCTCATGCTGACCGACGTGGCCGGCGTGCTGGACAAGGCGGGCAATCTGATCCCGGAAATGACCGCCCATCAGGCCAAGGGCTACATCGCCGACGGCACCATCTCGGGCGGCATGATCCCCAAGGTGGAAACCTGCCTGGACGCGGTGGAACAGGGCGTGGACGCCGCCGTCATCCTGGATGGCCGCGTGCCCCATGCGGTCCTGCTGGAGCTGTTCACCCCCCATGGCGTGGGGACCCTGATCAAGGCCGATTGAGGAGCCGTCCATGTCTCAGCATCCGCCTACGCTCAACCCGATCGTCGTCATCCCTGCGCGCATGCATGCGACGCGGTTGCCGGGCAAGCCCCTGGCCGACATCCTGGGCGAGCCCATGATCATCCATGTGTGGCGCCGGGCCGTGCAGGCCGGTATCGGACCGGTGGTGGTGGCGTGTGCGGAACAGGAAGTCGCCGATGCGGTCACCGCCCATGGCGGCACGGCGGTGATGACCGATCCCGATCATCCCTCGGGCTCGGACCGGGTGTGGGAAGCGCTGGAAAAGGTGGACCCGGAACGCCAGTTCGGCGCCGTGGTCAACGTCCAGGGCGATCTGCCCACGCTGGACCCCGACATCGTGCGCGCCGTGTTCCAGCCGCTGGAAAACCCGGCGGTGGACCTTGCCACCCTGGTGGCCGAAATCTCGCACGAGCCCGAGCGTACCAATCCCAACGTGGTCAAGGCGGTGGTGGGCTTCGAGGACCAGGCCCGTATTGGCCGCGCCCTGTACTTCACCCGCGCCACGGCGCCGTGGGGCGAGGGGCCGCATTACCACCATATCGGCCTGTACGCCTATCGCCGCGAGGCGTTGCAGCGCTTCATCCAATTGCCCCAGGGCGTGCTGGAAAAGCGCGAGAAGCTGGAGCAGTTGCGGGCGTTGGAGAACGGCATGCGCATTGATTGCGCCTTGGTTGACACCGTTCCGCTGGGTGTCGATACTCCCGACGACCTTGACCGCGCCCGCGAGCTGATCCGCGCCGGCGCCTGAAACCCAGGCAATTCTCCATGACCGAAGCTTCGCGTGCTCCCAATGCTTTGCAGGCTATCGCCTTTCAGGGCCTGCCCGGTGCCTATTCGCATCTGGCCTGCCGCACCGCCTATCCGGCCATGGACCCGCTGCCCTGCGCCACGTTTGAAGACGCCTTCGCCGCCGTGCGCGAGGGCCGTGCCCGCTATGCCATGATCCCCATCGACAATTCGGTGGCGGGCCGCGTGGCCGACGTGCATCACCTGCTGCCCTATTCGGGCCTGCACATCATCGGCGAGCATTTCGAGCGCATCAATCACCATTTGCTGGCGCCCCAGGGGGCCACCCTGGACAGCATCAAGATTGTGGAAAGCCACGTCCATGCCCTGGGCCAGTGCCGCAATCTGATCCGCCAGATGGGCCTGACGGTCATCGTCGGTGCCGACACCGCCGGCGCCGCCGCAGACCTCGCCAAATCCGGCGACATCACCAAGGCGGCCATCGCCTCGGAACTGGCGGCAGAGATTTACGGGCTTCAAAGCCTGAAGGCCAATATTGAAGACGCCGAGCACAACACCACCCGCTTCGTGGTGCTGTCGCGCGAGGCGGTGGAACCCAACCCCAACCAGTCCTGCGTCACCACTTTCGTCTTCCGGGTGCGCAACGTGCCGGCGGCCTTGTACAAGGCCATGGGCGGCTTCGCCACCAACGGCGTGAACATGACCAAGCTGGAAAGCTATCTGGTGGGCGGCGAATTCGTGGCCGCCCAATTCTATGTGGACGTGGAAGGCCACCCGGCCCAGCGCAATCTGCGTCTGGCCCTGGAAGAACTGGAATTCTTCAGCCACGAAGTCCGCATCCTGGGCGTCTATCAGGCCCACCCGTTCCGGTTGGCTCAGCGGGCGGCGGGGGAGTAGGGGGCAAAGGCCAGCCTTAATTCGGGAATTGGGGCAGGACGTCTTTGGGCGCGTTCTCTACCTAGCCCGCTCCGTTTAACCTCGTTCAATCCGGCAAAGGCGGGCGACCACGGCCTGGAATAGCTCACACTTGCTGGTGAAGAGGTGCGTTTGGATGCGCCCGCATTGGCGGCGATGGCCTCCCTAGACGGTGTCATACCCGCGCAGTGAGATTTCTCTAAATGCACCTAATGCTTGACATGTGCGCTGGTTCGTGCCTAGAATAAGAGAGTGCCAGTCATGGAAAGGGCATCCACAGGGGTGCGTTTTCCAGGGTTGGCATGAGTGGCTTAAGGCAGCGGTTTGCGAAATCGCCGTAGGCTAACACCTACCGTGGGTTCGAATCCCACACCCTCCACAAAGGGCGTGTTCATATGGACGCATTATGTGTTCATGTGTACACGCCCTTTGAGGTTTAAGGCCCTCAACGCCTAAGCCCCATACACCTTCAGCATGACGTCCACCGCGCCGGTCACCGTGGTGTCGAAGCTGGCGCGATCGTCGGCGGGCAGGCCCATCAGCGCGCGGTTGAAGTATTCGGCCCGCAGCATGCCGATGAACTGGTCCATGGCTTGCCAGGAATCGGGCACCTTGAGGACGCCGCGCGCGGTCAAGGTGTCGAGGATTTCGGACAGGCGCTTTTTGCCGCGCAACGGACCTTCTTCGTAATAAGCCTTGGCAAGGTCGGGGTGGCGGGCCGCTTCCGCCACCACCATGCGGTAGATGCCGATGACTTCGGGGTTCATCAGCATGGTCAACAAATGACTGGCCATTGCGGTCAGGGCGGCGCGGGCGTCCAGGTTTTCCGCCAGGGTGACTGCGCCCAATCCCTCGGAATGATCGTCGCAGCGGCGGCGGATGATGGCGCCGAACAGTTCGTCCTTGCTTTGGAAATGGGCGTAGATGGTGGCCTTGGATACCGTGGCCTTGGCCGCCACCATGTCCATGCTGGTGCTGGAATAGCCGTGCTCGAGGAAGCAAGCCTGGGCAGCATCCAGGATGGCTTCCCGCTTGGCGGTGGAGCGAGGGGAACAGGCTTTTTGCATGCGACTAAACTAAACTAGCCAGTTCAGTTTTAGAAGAAAAAGTTGTTTGTTAGCCCTCGCCGGGCGCGGCCATCCGGCCGCTTGGCAACCGCCGCCACGGCGGCGGTTAGGTCCCCACCATATCCGCCAAAACGTCATCCAACCGATGCCCGTCGATCTCCATCAGTTTGGCGCCGTCGGTCCACACCAAGGCGCAGCGCACCTTGTGGTGGGGATAGACGCAGGCCAGGGCCAGCCGGTAGGCCGCCATCTGGCGCACATAGATGTCGGGGATTTCGTCCGGGGCCATGGGCGGGCGGCGGTTGGTTTTGTAATCCACCACCAGCACTTCCGTATCGGTCACCACCAGCCGGTCCACTTGGCCGGCGATGGCGCGGGTTTCGCCGATCAGGCCGACGATGGGCACTTCGGCCCGGCTGGTTGGGCTGAACAATTGGGCGAAGGCCGGGTTTTCCAGCACTAATGAGACCTCGTTGGCGATGGACATGCGTTCGGGCGCGTCGAATTCCGGGCCGGCCTTGCCGAGGAACCGCATCATGGCGCTGGCCCGTTTGTCCGGCGCCAGTTCGGGCAGGGCCTGCAACAATTTGTGGATCAGCTTGCCGCGCTGGAATCGGCGGCCATCGTCCAGCCCGGCCAAGGGCGAGCGGGCCGGCGGTTCCTCGCCATCGGGGCGTGACGGTGCCAGGGGGCGGGGCGGGGCCGGTTCGGCCTCGGGGTTGGTGTTGATCCAGGCGGGCAATTCGGCGGCGATGGCGCGGTGATGCTGGGCGGCTTCGGCTTTGCGGTCGGGCTCGGCGGTCTGGGCGCTGGTCAGCAGCAGGATGCGGGACTCGGTCTCGCCCTGGTCGGCCAGGAACGGATCGTCGCGTTCCTCGGCGGTGGGGCTCAATGCCTCACGGATCAGATTGTACCAGCAGGTGGCCGGGGCGGCTTTTTTGGTCTGCCAGCCGCAGATGATCAGCCGGTCCTCCGCCCGCGTCATGGCCACGTAAAGCAGGCGGCGGTATTCCCGTTCGCGCGCCGCCTTCTGGGCATCGCGTCCGGCCTGGGCTGCCGCGTCGTTCATCTCGGCGCGCGGCGGCCACAGCAGCATCTCATGGTCGCCCTCGCCCAGCCACAGCAGCTTGGAGCCCTGGGTCGGCACCTGCAAAGTGTCGGGCAGGATGACGATGGGGGCCTGCAAGCCCTTGGAGCCATGCACGGTCATGATGCGCACGGCGTCGCGCCCGCCCTGTTCCAAATCGCGCTTGATCTCCACCGCGCCGGTTTCCAGCCAATGCAGGAAGCCTTGCAGGGAGGGCGCGCGGCCACGCTCGAACGCCAAGGTCAGGGCCATGAATTCGTCCAGCGGGTCCTCGGCCTCCAGCCCCAGCCGCGCCACCAGCCGGCGCTTGCCGCCCAGCGGTCCCAGCACATGGGCGAACAAGGCATGGGGCGTCAGGCGGTCGGCCTTGCCCAGTAATCCGGCCAGCAATTCATAGGCGGTGGCGAAACCCTCGTCTTCGCCCATGCGGTCCCGCAAGGTTTGCCACAACCCGGCCTCGCCCCGGTTCCAGGCAAGGCGGAACAGCTCGTCCTCGGTCAGGCCCACCAGCGGGCTTTTCAGCACGGTGGCCAGGGTCAGATCGTCTTCCGGCAGCAGCAGGAAATTGCCCAGGGCCATGAGATCCATGACCGCCATCTGCTCGGTCAGCACCATGCGGTCGGCACCGGCCACTGGCACGTCCTGGGCCTTCAGCTCGCGCACTAGATCTTCCACGAACAGGCCGCGACGGCGCAGCAGCACCATGACGTCGCCCGCGCGCACCGGACGGCCCTGGCTTTCCAGCGTATCGCCCGCGATCATGGCCTTGATCTTGCGGGCCACCAGCTTGGCAAGGCGGGTGCGCGGCGAGTCACCGCTGATGCGCTCCACTGGCGGCTTCCACGGCGGCACTTCGTCCACCGCGCGGGGCTCGACGGGAGGCCACACCTCCACCCGTCCGGCGGCGCCTGAGCGGAAGGCCAGATGGGTGATGTCCTCGCCAACCGCCGCCACGCCGTCACGGGCCGGGCTGCCCTCGGCGAACAGGCGGTTGACCGAATCCAGCACCGCCTGGGTCGAGCGGAACGACAGGTTCAGCGGGATTTCCGCCCATTCCCGCCCGGCATTGGGCACGTTTTCGGCGAAGCGTCGGCGCATGTCGTCGAAGGCCTTGGGATCGGCGCGCTGGAATGAATAGATGGATTGCTTGACGTCGCCGACGGCGAACACCGTGCGCATTTGCTCAACGGCGCCGCGTCCGGCGAAGAATTCCTCGGTCAGCGCGGCGACCACCGCCCATTGGTCCGGGTTGGTGTCCTGGGCCTCGTCGATCAATACGTGGTCGATGCCGCCATCCAGCTTGAACAGCACCCACGGCGCGACGCCGTCTTTCGCCAGCAAGTCGCGGGCCGCCAGGATCAGATCGTCGTAATCCATCAACGCGCGGGCCTGCTTGCGCCGCTCATAGGAACCCAGCAGGGCTTGGCCTAAGGTGAGCAGGCTGGCGGTGCATTGGGCCATGGTGGCGGATTTCAGCCGGTCCATGACGCGCACCATGCGTTCCGCTTCGGTCTGAAGCGCCGCTTCCACGCCGGGGATATCGGCGATCTTCTTGGTGCACAAAGTCTTGCGGATGGTGCCTTCGGTGGCGGTCAGATAGGCCAGCTTGTATTTGGCAAAGCCGGCGGCGCGTCCATGGGGGTCGCCCAGCCACGCGGCCATCAGGGTGCCGCGCTCGATATCGGTCTTGGTGCCGGTCAGCAGCGCCCGCATGGCGTGGCGGCAGCCGTCGATGTCGAAGGACGCGTCGGCGCAGGCCTTGGCGATGATGGAATCCGGGGTGTCTTCCGGTTCCAGGCCCAGGCGGTGCCGCAGTTCGGTAATGACGCCCGTCACCCCGCCATGGCGGTCCAGCAGGCGCTTGAGGCGGCCACGGTCGGACGCCAGCTCGCCCATCAATTCGGGGAAGGCGGTCTCGTGGATGCGGCCGGTGATGTCGGCCAATGCGGTCGCCAGGGTGGATTCGTCGCCGTGGCGGGCGCGGGTCAGCACCTCTTCCTTGGCTTCCTCCAGCAACTCCCCGGCATCGCGGTCGTCCATGACCTGGAAATGGGGCGCCAGCTCGGCTTCCAGGGGGAAGCGGCGCAGCAGGGATTGGCAGAAGGCGTGGATGGTCTCCATATGCATGCCGCCGGGCACGTCGAGCACACGGGCGAACAGGCGCCGCGCCTGGGTCATCAGCTTGGGGTCTGGGGGAGCGCCCAGCAGCTTGGTCAGATCGTCGGCCAGCTTGTCGTCAGCGATGGTGGCCCATTTCGCCAGCCGGGCGGCGATACGGTTGCTCATCTCGGCGGCGGCGGCCTTGGTGAAGGTCAGACACAGAATCTTATGGGGCGCGGTGCCGGCCAGCAGCAGAGTCAGCACCCGGTCGGTCAGCACCTTGGTCTTGCCGGTGCCCGCTGAGGCTACCACCCAGACGGACGCCTGCGGGTCGGCGGCCTTGCGCTGCTTGGCGGAGGCGTCGTCAAGAAGGGCGGTGGGGGGCAGCGCGGTCATGGGGAGGTGGCTCCCGATTGTTCATGGGGAACACAGATGAACACAGATGAACACAGATGAACACAGATGCAGTTGGTCATAGCGCCACCCGTCTATATTCAATGCGAGCGCGGCCGAAGTTGATGATGAGGGCTTTTTTCAGGCCGCTGGCGCGGAGGTAGTTTAAGCATTGGCTGATTTGGGGCAGGCCAATTGCGGCGTTGATGGACTTCAACTCGACGATGATGGTTTCTTCGACCACAAGGTCGGCAACGTAGGTGCCCATTTCCTGGCCCTTGTAAAGAACCCTGAACGGCACTTCTCGCGCAGTCTGTAATCCGGCAAGGTAAAGCTCATGGGCAAGGGCGCGCTGGTAAACGCTTTCTAGGAAGCCGTGCCCCAAGGTGTTCCCCACCTCGAATGCTGCCCGCAGGATTTCTCTCGTCAGCGGATCATCCTGACGCGCCGCATCTGTGTTCATCTGTGTTTATCTGCGTTCATCTGTGTTCCCCTGAACAAGGCGCCCGACACCCTCATTCCTCCCCCTCCTCGCCGCCCGTGGCCCATTCCCTCAACCGCGCCAGATGCAGATAGTCGGAATATTTCGGCGCACGGTCCGGGTGGGGGCGGGCTTCGAACGGGGTGCGTTCGTCGTCGAAGGTGGCGATCAGGGCGGTGACACCTTCCAGGGCTTCCGAGGTCAGGCGGACCGGGTCGTCGCCGGCGGATTTTTCTTCGCCGCCGTCCGCGCCGCCCTTCAGCCGCCAGTACAGCATGCGGCTGATTTCGGCGGGGGGGATGCCTTCGAAGCCGCCGAAGCGGGCGATGGCGCCTTCCAGGGGCAGTTGAGGGGCATAGCCGGCGGCCACTTCGCGGGCGCTGGGCGGCATGCCGGTTTTGTAGTCGATCAGGGCCAGGGTGCCGTCGGCCATCACATCCACCCGGTCGGCGCGGGCATGCAGCAGGAACGGCCCGCCGGGAGACTCGATTTCCAGGGCGCCTTTGATCTCGCAGAAGCTGCGGGCCACATTGGGGCGGCGTTCCCGCTCATGGGCGACCAGCCAGCGCGCCACCGACAGGAAGCGGGGCCACCAGAACGCCCACACGCCGGGCCGGGTCAGGGCTTCCTCGAACACCTCTTCGCCGATGGCGATCAGTTGGGCTTCGGCATCGGCGGGCAAGTCGCCGGGGAATTCCACTACGAAGCGTTCGATGGCGCGGTGAACCAGAGAACCGTAATCGGCGGCGCCAGGGTCCTGGTCGATGGGGTCCAGAGCGCGCAGGCCCAGGACGTGCTTGGCGTAGACGCCATAGGGGTCGCGCATCCAGGTCTCGATCTCGGTGACCGACAGGCGGCGCGGGCGGGCCTCCACCGGCGGGCGCGGGGCGGGCGGACCCATGCGTTCGTAGCGTTCGGGGCGGTCGATCAAAGCGTGCCAGTCCAGGAATTGGCTGCCGTCTTCGGGGAAACGCAACCCCGCCGCCTCCATCACCGCATCCAGCCGCATAAGCCAGCGCGACGGCACGGTGGGAGTACCGTCCACGCGGATGGCGCGGGTCAAAACCACGCGGGGGGCGGCGAAGGCCTGGACGAAATCGTGGGCGGACAGGCCGATTTTACGCTCGGGCGCCGGCAGGCCGAAGGCTTGGCGCATGGGGCGGCTCATCCATGGGTCGGAATCGGCCTGGCCCGGCCAAGTGCCCTCGTTCAATCCGCCCAGCACCATGACATCCGCATGCTGCAGCCGGGCTTCCATGGGGCCATAGATGAACAGGCGGGGATGGCTGCCCCATGGCTTGCGCACCACTTGCCCGGCCAGTAATTGGTCGAACAGCGCGGGGTAGAAGCGCGGCGGAATGGCGGGGAAGGTGTCTTTGACGCTATGGGCGGCGGCGGCCAGTTCCATGGCCCATTTCGCCAGCGTCTCGCCCGCCTCGGCCCGCCACAGCAGCAGGGCGCCATGGCCTTTGTTGTCGGCGGCCAGGGCCTCGGCGCATTCCATATGGGCGCGGATCAGATCGGCCAGGGTGGCGGTGGGCGCGCCCATGACATGGGCAAACGGAGCGGTGATGGCGGCAAGGCCGTCCAGCCAGCGCTGCAGCTTGGCGTCAGACACCGCTGCGCGCAATCCGGCAATGCCCGCCGCCGGGCGCGGGCCGCGCAGCGCCTTCAGCTCCAGCCGGCGCACCATGGCGCGGAAATGGGCGGAATCCTCGGAACCGGCAGCCAGCGGATGCTTGAGGCAGGCCAGGGTGGCATGGGGCGAGAAATCGTCGGCCACCATGTCGGCGATCAGGCGCAGGAAGGTGCCGGGCTCGCTGGTGGACAAGGGCTGTCCGGCGGAATCATCGATCTGCAAATTCCACCGTTCCAGCTCGGCGGCGACCCGGCGGGCGAGGGAACGGTCGGGGGTGACCAGGGCGGCGGTCTGGCCGTCCACCTCCAGGGCTTGGCGCAGCAGCAGGGCGATGGCGCCGGCTTCCTCGCGCGGGCCGGGGGCGTCCATGCGGCTGACCCCATCCAGGGTGGCGGTGGGGAATTCACCCAGATCGCGCCATGCCTCACAGGTGGCGGCGGGGCGCAGGGCTTCCGCCAGCAGGATGGAGCGGGCGGCACGGGGATCGGGCAAAGGCGACAGCGGGCGCACGGCTTTGCGTTCCACCCCCAGCCGCTCCAGCAGGCGCTTCATGCCCATCTGCGGATGGCTGTCATCCAGCCCGGCCCAGGTGGCCTCGTCCAGATGAGTATCCAGGCCGGGCAGGATGATCTTGCCTTGGGGCAGGGCGGCAACCACGCCCATCAGGGCGGCGGTGGCCGGGCGCGAACCGGTGGAACCGGCGGCGATGATGGGCGTATGGGGCGGGTCCAGGCGCCAGCGCTCGGCCTGGGCATCCAGCACCCGGTTGACGCGCTCCTGTGGGTCCAGGCGGCCTTGCAGCAAAGCCGGCCAGTGCTCGGTCAGGATCTTCAGGAATTCCAGGGTCACTTGCCAGTGGGTGGCGTAATCCGCCGGCACCAGATCGGTCAGGCGGGCGAAATCCACCCGCTCGATCTGTACCGAATCCAGCAGCAACGCCAATTCACCCGCCAGCCGCGCCGCCTGATCGGGCGAGGGCGCATGGCCGCCGCGCCCACCGCCCATGGCCATGACCAGCCGGGTCAGCAGCAGGTGGCGTTCGACGGTGGTGATGGCGGGCGGGATGTCCAGCGGGCCGTCGGCGAACAGGGCGATCTCGTCCTCGTCCACCGCGTCGATGGCGCGCAGGCGGGGCAGCAGCAGCGGCTTGCCGCCGGATCGGCGCAGGAAGGCTTCCTTCAGGGAACGGCAGGCGCGCCGGTTGGGCAGCAGCACCACCGCCTCGGCCAGCTTCAGCGGGTTGCCATCGGCTTCCGCCAGCAAATGGGCCGCCAGCGAGTCCACGAAGGGCAGGCCCGGCGGGATGGTGAAGATTTTGGATCCCGCCGATGCCATGCTCATGCTTCGTCCGTTTTCCTCAGCGCGGCCTCGACCTCGGGCAGGGCGTCCGGGGTGCCCACGTGATACCAGCTTCCATCATGGACGATGCCGAACAGACGACCGTCTTCCAACGCCCGGTCATACAGCACGTTCAAAGAGAATTTGCCCGATGGCGCGTCGCGGAACAAGCGCGGCGACAGGATTTGCACGCCCGAGAACAACAGCGGCGCCATCTCGCGGTCGCGGCGTCTGCGCGGCAGGCCGAAGGCATCCAGGAAGAAATCGCCCTGGCCGTCATAGCCCATGGCGGTGGCGGTGGGCTGCATGAGCAGCAGGGCGTCCATGCGGTCGTCATCCCAGAACTCGGCCAGCCGCTTCAGCGCCGGGGTGGCGCCGTCGGTCCAGATGATGTCCGAATTGACCACGTAGAACGGCGCCGTACCCAGATAAGGCAGGGCCTTGGTCACGCCGCCGCCGGTCTCCAGCAGCACATCCTCGTGGGACAGGGTGATGTCGCTACGGCCCGCCAGATGGCCGTCGATGCGGTGGGCCAGCCAATGGGTGTTGACCACCAGATGGGGCACATTGACCTCGGCCAGATGGTCCAGCGCGCGGTCCAGCATGGTGCGGCCCGCCACGGAGATCAGGGGCTTGGGCGTGTGCTCGGTGATGGGGCGCATGCGCATGCCCAGACCGGCGGCCAGCACCATGGCGTGGGTGGGCTGCGTGCTCATGGCTGGGGCACCGTGCGGCTGGCGGGTGGAATGTGCTGGTCCAGCCATGCCTTGATGCCGGCCAAAGCGGGATGGGCGCAGGCCTGTTCCAGCAAACGCCAGACGCGCGGGATGTGGCCCAAATAAATGGGCTTGCCGTCGCGCTTGCATAGGCGGGTGAAGATGCCGATGACCTTGGCGTGGCGCTGGGCCGCCATGACCGCCCAGGATGCCTCGAACGCGGCAGGGTCCATTTCGGGGAAGTGCGCCAGATAGCGCTGCTTCATGGCGGCGATCAGGGCCGGGTCGATGTCGCGCCGCGCATCTTCCAGCAGGGACATGGGGTCGTAAGTGACCGGCCCGGCCACCGCATCCTGGAAGTCCAGCAGGCCGCAGGCGGTCAGTCCGGGACGGTCCAGCAGCAGCAGATTGTCCACGTGGAAATCGCGCAGCACCATGGTGTCGGGCACGCTGCGGGCCACCGGGAACAAAGCGGTCCACAGGGCGGCGTATTCGGCGCGCGCTTCCGGGCTGACCGGGAAACCCATTGCGGGCATGTACCAATCGGTCAGCAGGCAGGCCTCGGTCAGCAGACGTTCGTCGTCATAGGGCGGCAGGCCGGGCGGGATGGAATCGGGCTTGGCGTGCAGATCAGCCAGGGTGTCGGTGGCCAGGGCATACAGCGCGGTCTCGTCGGCCCCATTGGCGAGCAGGCGGGTATAGGTGTCGTCGCCCAAATCTTCCAGCAGCAGCAGGCCGTTTTCCTCGTCCACCCCCAGCAGGCGCGGTGCGGAATAGCCCAAGCGGGCCAGATGGCGGGCGATGCGGACGAAGGGGCGCACGTCTTCTTTCGGCGGCGGCGCGTCCATCAGCACGGCCTGTTCGCTTCCGCGCTTGAGCCGGTCGTAATGGCGGAAGCTGGCATCGCCGGCCAAGCGGCCACGTTGGGCATCGCCCCAGCCGGCGGCATCCAGGAATCGGGTGATCAGCGCCTCGCGCTCGCTCATGGGCTCAGACTCTCCATGCGGTCGTCCCACTGGCTGTGGGAGGTCAAGGTGGCGCGCCGGGCGGCTTCCGTGTCGCCTGCGCATAGGGCGATTTCCAGCCGTTTGCGCGGCATCAGCCGGCCCAGCCGGTCGGGCCATTCGATCAGACAGATGCCGTCGATGAAAGCGTCCTCGATGCCCAGCTCGAACGCCTCTTCCGCCTTTTCCAGGCGGTAAAGGTCGAAATGCCAAATCTGCCCGGCATTGCAGTCGTAAATCTGCACCAGGGTGAAGGTGGGGCTGGGAACTTCTTCGTCCTCGCTGGTCAGCGCCTGGACGAAGGCGCGGGCCAGGGTGCTTTTGCCGGTGCCCAAGGTGCCGGCCAAGGCAATGACGTCGCCGGGCCGCGCAAGGCGGGCCAAGCGGACACCCAAGGCGCGGGTGGCGGCCTCGTCGGCTAGGTCAAGAGTGACGGTCGTGCTCATGGTTTGCTAATAGCCTGACCAAGTGCCGACCGCAAACACCCGAATGGCGTCACCCTGCTTTACGGGACGACATATAGGCTTTCAGCACCGCATTCATGCGCGATTGGTATGCCGGCCCCTGATCCTTGAACCAGTCCAAGACCTCGCGGTCGATGCGGATCGAGATGGGAACCTTGGGCTCCGGCATCACAACCTTGGCGCCTTCGAACCAATCGTCGGTCACGGCGGGCGCAGCATCGGGGTCAGTGGCGATGGCGCGGTCGATCGCGGCATCGTCCAGCTTGCGGACCTGCTCCCAATCGGTGGCGCCCTGCCTACGTTCGCTCAGCGAACGTTTGACGATATGCTTCTCGCTCATTTCTACGTGCCCTCCGGGCCGAAATCAGGCGGATTGCGGAGTCCCGCTGGGTATAGACCACCGCGATCTCGACGCCTTCCGCACTACCCACCGCCACGAAGCGTTCCTCGTCGCCCCGATGACTGGGGCGGACCAGCAGAGGCCCTTCGAAAATGGCGATGGCGTCCTCGAAATCAATTCCGTGTTTGGCGCGGTTCAGCGCGTTCTTGTCGTCGTGCCATTCAAACTCGAGCGTGGACATCGCGCCCTCTCATCACTGTATATACAGTATGCATATGCGCGTCCGATGTCAACGCTCAGACCTTCACCTTCGCCCGCGGATGGGCGCTGTCGTAAACCCCCTTCAGCCGCGCCGCATCCACCTTGGTGTAGCGCTGGGTGGTGGACAGCGAGGCGTGGCCCAGCAATTCCTGGATGGTGCGCAGATCGCCGCCGCCGGCCAGCAGATGGGTGGCGAAGGAATGGCGCAGGGCGTGGGG
>JACMKT010000167.1 GCA_014380005.1 Rhodospirillales bacterium | reverse complement strand
GGCAGCCCCGACCAGGACGGTGACCGCTTCATCGAAATCTGGAATCTGGTGTTCATGCAGTTCGAGCAGGTGGACAAGGCGACCCGAATCGCCCTGCCCAAGCCCAGCATCGACACCGGCATGGGCCTGGAGCGATTGGCCGCCGTGCTGCAAGGCAAGCACGACAATTACGACATCGATTTGATGCGCGCCCTGATCGAAGCCTCGGCCCACGCGTCCAACGCCGATGCCGATGGCCCGCACAAGGTGTCGCACCGCGTGGTTGCCGATCATCTGCGCTCGTCGTGCTTCCTCATCGCCGACGGCGTGCTGCCGTCCAATGAAGGCCGCGGCTACGTGCTGCGCCGTATCATGCGCCGCGCCATGCGCCACGCCCACCTCATGGGCTGCACAGAGCCCTTGCTGTGGAAGCTGGTCCCGGCCCTGGTCGCCGAAATGGGGCAGGCCTATCCGGAACTGCTCCGCGCCCAAGCGCTGATCACCGAGACCCTGAAGCTGGAAGAGTCCCGGTTCAAGGTGACCCTGGACAAGGGCCTCAAGCTGCTGGATGAGGAAGTGGTTCGTCTGGGCGCCGGCAAGCCCCTGGCCGGCGAGGTCGCCTTCAAGCTTTACGACACCTACGGCTTCCCGCTGGACCTGACTCAGGACGCGCTGAAGGCCAAGAACATCGCCGTGGATACCGACGGCTTCAGCGCAGCCATGGAGCGCCAGCGCGCCGAGGCCCGCAAGGCGTGGTCGGGCTCTGGCGAGGCGGCAACCGAGACCCTGTGGTTCGAAATCAAGGACGCCCACGGCGCTACCGAATTCCTGGGCTACGACGCCATGGAAGCCGAGGGCAAGATCGTCGCCCTGGTGGAGAACGGCAAGTCGGTGGAAGCGGTGCATCCCGGCCATGAGGTCGTGGTCATCACCAACCAGACCCCGTTCTACGGCGAATCCGGCGGTCAGATGGGCGATACCGGCATCATCACCGTGGGCAAGGCCCGCGTATTGGTCAAGGACACCCAGAAAAAATTGGGCGAGCTGATCATCCACACCGGCACCGTGGAAGGCGGCTCCATCGCCGTGGGCGAGGATGCCCTGCTGACGGTGGATGTGGATCGCCGTGACGCCACCCGCGCCCATCACTCGGCCACCCATCTGCTGCATGCCGCCCTGCGCAACACCCTGGGTGAGCACGTCACCCAGAAGGGCAGTCAGGTCGGCCCCGACCGCCTGCGCTTCGACTACGCTCACCCCAAGCCGCTATCCGTGGACGAGCTGCGTCAGGTGGAGCGTGAGGTCAACCGCCAGATCCGCAAGAACCGCGACGTCGGCACCAAACTGATGACCCCGGAAGAGGCCATCAAGGCCGGCGCCATGGCGCTGTTCGGCGAAAAGTATGGTGACGAGGTCCGTGTGGTCGCCATGGGCGGCGACGATGCCGGGCTGCATTTCTCGGTGGAACTGTGCGGCGGCACCCATGTGCGGCGTACCGGCGACATCGGCGGCTTCAAAATCGTGTCGGAAAGCGCGGTCGCAGCCGGCGTACGCCGTGTGGAAGCGGTCACCGGCGGCGCCTTCGTGACCTGGGCGGAAGAACAGGAAGAGCTGGTGGCCCGTTCCGCCAGCGCCTTGAAGTCGGCCCCCGCCGACATCCCGGCCCGCATCGCCCAAATCCTGGACGATCGCCGCAAGCTGGAGCGCGAACTGGCGGAAACCCGCAAGCAGATGGCCACCGGTGGCGGTGGCGGCGGTGGTGCGGCCACCAAGGTCATCAACGGCATCACCTTCGCCGGCCGCGTGCTGGAGAATGTGCCGGCCAAGGACCTTAAGGGCATGGCCGACGAGATCAAGAAGCAGATCGGCTCGGGTGTCGTGGCCCTGCTGTCCACCGATGGCGGCAAGGTCAGTCTGGTGGTGGCAGTGACCGAGGATCTGACCGCCAAGGTGTCGGCGGTGGATCTGGTCCGCGTCGGCTCGGAAGCCGTGGGCGGCAAGGGCGGCGGTGGCCGTCCCGATATGGCCCAGGCCGGCGGTCCCGATGCGTCCCAGGCCCAAGCGGCCATCGACAAGATCGAGGCGGCGCTGGGCTGAGGATTTACCACTCTCTCGTCATTCCGGGCGGCGCGTCGTGCCGACCCGGAATCCATGTTTGGTGCACCACCATGGACCCCGGATCGGCGCTGCGCTTGTCCGGGGTGACGAAATATTTCTAAGGCCGCAGCCCCAGGCTTTCGATGAAGCTTTTATAGCCCGCCGGGTGCGGCTCGCCGCCGGCTTTGGCGGCACGGATTACTGCCGGCGAGGCCAACATCTGGTCGGTGGCGCTTTTCAGGCACAGCTTATAGGCGGGCTCTAGGGCGTCGCCGTAATCCACTGGGTTTTTGGTGTTGAAGCGGGCGACGAAGCTGCCCAGCATGCTGCCATCGGCTTGGAACACGTCCAGCCCACAGCCGATCTTCATCAGGTTGTCGCGGCGCGAGAATTGGGGCGTGCCCATGACCTTGATCACCAATTGCGGGCGGATGGTGGTCTGGTTGGTTTCCACCTGAGCGAAGGCTTGGCTTAGCACCGCCTTGGCGGCCTTTTCCAAGGTGCGGCCATCGGGCGTCTTGGTTTCTTCGTTGCGGTGCAGGGTCGCCTCGATGATCAACGGGCGGTCCAGATCGCGCGGCGCCATGTACAGCATGGTGCGCGCCGGCAGAGGCAGGGCGACGCCCGGCGGTGCGCTGACCACGGTGCTTTGGCGTTCCAAATCCCCTTGGCCGAGGCAACCCGACAGCATCAACGCCGCCGTTCCGGCGACTAAAACTCCAAACCGCATGGCTTTCCCCGTCTCAAAAAGGCGTCCGTAGGGATCATAGCCTAGCCAATGGATTTGACGAAGGTCCTCGACACGGGCGACAATCCAACCACTCAGACGGGAGAATCTTTATGAAGACGTTGTTTGCCGCTGCTGCCCTTGTCGCTTTGGTCGCCAACCCGGTTCTGGCGCAAACCGCCGTCGAAGCCATCACCGGTGCTGCCAAGGACGCCGCTGTTCAAGCCACTACCGATAGCATTTCTAAGGCTGCCGGCGGCAAGAAGAGCGAGAAAGACGCCAAGGGCAAGCGCGACAAGGATGGTCCCAACTGGGGCAAGTCCGACGACCGCCGCCAGGATGGCGACCATGGTCATAAGGGCAAGAAGAAGAACCGCGATTAAATTTTAATGTGAGGCGAATGGACACGGATAAAATCATCCGTGTCCATTCCTGTCCGTTTTAAAACTCTTCCCAGTTGCTCGCCTTGGCCTTGGCGGCGACCGGCTTGGGCCGGGCTTGGACCTTGGCTGCCGGCTTGGCAGCGGGGCGGGGGGCGGCTTTCTGAGTTACTGGGACGGCCTGGGCGGGTTGGGCTCCGGTGTGGAAGAAGCCCATCAACCGGTTCAGCTCCCGCGACTGGTCTTCCAGCGCATGGGCGGCAGCGGCGGATTCCTCCACCAGGGCCGCGTTCTGCTGGGTCATTTCGTCCATCTGGGTGACGGCGGAATTGACCTGATCGATGCCCGAGGCCTGTTCGGTGGAAGCGGCGGCGATCTCGGCCACGATGTCGGCGACCCGCTTCACGCTGCCGAGGATTTCGTCCAGGGTCTTGCCGGCGCCATTGACCAGATCGGCACCGGATTTGACCTCGATGGTGCTCTGACCGATCAAGGTCTTGATTTCCTTGGAGGCCTGGGCCGAGCGCTGGGCCAGATTGCGTACTTCCTGGGCCACCACGGCAAAGCCCTTGCCGGCGTCACCAGCGCGGGCCGCTTCCACGGCGGCGTTCAACGCCAGCAGATTGGTCTGGAAGGCGATTTCGTCGATCATGCCGACGATGTCACCGATCTTCTGCGACGAGGCTTCGATGCGGCCCATGGCGCCCACGGCATCGGACACCACCTGACCGCCGGTGGCGGCAACCTCACGGGCACCCGCAGCCAGCTGGTTGGCCTGCTGGGCGTTGGCGGCGTTCTGGCGCACGGTGGCGGCCAGCTCCTCCATGGAGGCGGCGGTTTCTTCCAGGGCCGACGCCTGCTGCTCGGAACGCTCGGACAAATCCTGCGAGCCGGCAGCCACTTCCGAGGCGGCAGAGCCGATCTGGCCGGCGGCGGAGTTGATGTTGGTGACGATCTCGAACAGCTTGTCGGCGGTCTGGTTGACGTCGCCCTTGAGCTGGCCGAACAGGCCGCCATACTGATTGGTGATGCGCTGGGTCAGATCGCCGCGCGCCACCGAGGCCAGCACTCCGGCCACGTCCTTGAGGGCGATGCCGGTCAAATTGACCAGATTGTTGACGCCCTCGCACAAATTCAGCAGGAAGCCATCCTTGCCGGCCAGATCAATGCGGCGGTCCAGATCGCCTTCCGAGGCGGCGGAGGCCACTGCGGCCACTTCGGCGACGATGGCGGCCTCGCGGGCACGCTGTTCGGCTTCGGCTTGGGCCTGGGCGATGCGGGCGGCCTCGGCCTCCTGCTCCATGCGCTGCTTGTCCACGGCGTTCTGCTTGAACACTTGGACGGCTTGGGCCATGGAGCCGATTTCGTCGGTGCGCTCCAAAGCGGGGACGGTGATGTCCAGCTTGCCGCCGGCCAGTTCGCCCATGGAATCGGTCATGTTGGTGATGGGCACCAGGATGGAGCGGGCGATCAGGTAGGCGAAGGCGAGGCCCAGGGCGACGGCGATGGCGCTCAGCAGACCGGTCAGCGCCTTCTGATGGGACACGGTGTCCAAGGTGCTGTCACGCAGGCCGACGGATTCGGTCAATTGGGAATCGCGGGTGGCCGCAGCCAGCTCGGCGAATTTCACACCGCGCGGGGCCAGTTCCTTGCCGACGATGGTGTCCAGATCGAACATCACCGCAGTGGTTTCCTCGAAGGACTTCTCGTAGCTGGCCATCAAGGTGCCGGTTTGTTCGGCCTGACGGCGGGAATTGGGGTCCTTTTCGGCCTCCGCCAGCGCTTTCAGCTTCTCGGTCGCCAGGGAAAGTTGGCGGCGGGCGTCTTCGGCTTGCTTGGATTGCGGCGTGATCAGGAAGCGGGCGACGAACAGGCGCGCGGTCAGCACTTGCTCGACCGCGCGGCCGGTGACGACCATCTGGTCGTTGCCGCGCTGGGAGGTGCCGTCGCGATAGGCCTGCAGGGCGGCCAGGGTCTGGTTGCCGATGGGGATCAGCGATTCGTTCAGCAGGGACGTCCGGCGCTTGCTCAGATCGACGGCCTTGTCCAGCAGGGTGGCGTATTCGGCGATCAGACGGCTCATGCCGTCGATGTTGCCCTTACGCTCGGTGCCGACCGCCGCCGCTGCCGCTTCGTCGACCTTGCCGCGTAGCGAGGATTGCAGGGCGCGGACACGGTCCAGCGCGGTCTGGTCGTCCTTTTCGGTGAACAGGATGACGTTACGGCGCAAATCCGCCACGTCGCGGTCGATTTGCTGAATGCGCACGGTGTCGGTGCTGACCGAGGCGTAGCGGCCCACATTGCCGCCGACCGTCAAGAAGCCCGAGAAGCTGAGGCCAGCCACCAGTACCAAAAGGAAGAGAATGCCAAGGAAACCGCCATAGATGCGGTTCTTGACGGTAAGGCCTGTCGTCATGCTGAGTTCCTTTTGCCGCCGAGTCCGTCAGGCCGCCGCATCGGCGAAATCGCCGATTGCGTCGAAGTCGAATACCTGACTGAGATCGAGCAACGCGACCATGCGCCCCTCGACGGTGACTAGGCCGGTTACGAAGCCGGAGCTCGCGGCGTGGTCAAGTTGCGGCACCGGCTGAATGTCGTCGGTGGCCACTGTGATGATGTCGGCGACGGCGTCCACCAGGATGCCTGCCACGCGGGTTCCCACCGCCACCACGATGATCACGTGGCGTGGAGACGCGTCGGTCTGGACAGTGCTGAAGCGCGCGCGCAAATCAAGGATGGGGACGATGGCGCCGCGAAGATTGATGACGCCGCGCATGAAGGCGGGCGTATTGGGCAATTCGGTCGTCGCCGTCCATCCTTTGATCTCGCGGATCGCCATGATGTCCACCCCGTACTCCTCGTCGCCGATGGTGAACGAGATGAACTGTTTGGTGGAAGTATCAGACATTGTCCCTCTATATCCGGTTCAATGCGGCCTTGCGCCGTCACAGGGACAATACCTCATAAGGAGACCGCCGAAAAGCGGCAAGGCCTTGCTTAATAGTATTACGTCCTTTTGCTAATGTAGGGGAGCCGATGGTGGGCGCCCGAGTGTTTCTTGAATGATTTCGCGCAATGCGGGCGGTTGGACGGGTTTGTGCAAAATGGACAACCCGCTGGCCTCTGCCTCGCGCAACCGTTCCGGAGCGGTGTCGCCAGTAATGATGATGCTGGGGATGGGGGTGGAATAGTAGTCGCGGATATGGGCTACCGCCTCCGTGCCGGTGCGGCCCTCGCGCAGGCGATAATCGGCGACGATGATGCTGGGCGGGTTGGGGAAGGTGGCCAATTGCTTCATGACCTCCTCCTCGGAGGTGGCCGCCAGCACCTGATAGCCCCAGCTTTGCAGCACCATGGACAAGCCTTTCAGCACGATGGGCTCGTCGTCGATCAGCACCACGACCCGGTTGGCCGCCAGCAGCTTAGGCCGGCGGCGTGGGCGTTGCGCCTTGGAACTGGGCGGCGACGGCGACATGGGCACTTCCACCGAGAACAGCGAGCCCCGTCCCGGCGTGGACACCACCTTGATCTGGTGGCCCAGCAGACGGGCCAGACGGTCGACGATGGCAAGCCCCAGGCCAAGCCCCTGATTGCGGTCGCGCTCGGGATTGCCCAGCTGGGTGAATTCCTCGAAAATCTCGCGCATGCGTTCGGTGGGGATGCCGATGCCGGTATCGCGCACTTCGATGGTCAGCCGTCCGGCACGGCGCCGGCAGCCCAGCAAGATACGGCCATGGGTGGTGTAGCGCACGGCGTTGGAGACCAGATTTTGCACGATGCGGGCCAGCAAGGCCGGGTCGCTGCGAATGATGGCCGAAGACGGAACCACCTTGAGTTGCAGACCCTTATCCCGTGCAGGCGGCCCGAAATCGGCGGCGACGCGCTCCAGCAAGGCGGTGGCGCTGAAATCGGTTTCCTTGGGCGTGACAAGGCCGGCATCCAACTTGGACACGTCCAGCAGGGAATCCAGCAGGATGTTCAGGCCTTCCAGCGAGCTTTGCAGATCGTCCAGGATGGGTTTGGCGGCGTGGCCGCGCAGCTTGTGCGACAGCACCGAGGTGAAGAAGAAGATAGCCTGGACCGGCTGGCGCAAATCGTGGCTGGCGGCGGCCAGGAACTTGGTCTTGGCAAGATTGGCCCGTTCGGCTTCCACTCGCGCAGTTTCTGCCGCTTCCTTGGTACGCTCGGCGATGTCCTTGGCGCGGTATAAATCCTCCTCATGTTTTTTACTTTCGGTCATGTCACGCGACACGCTGGCGAATCCGGTCAGGGTGCCGCCGCCGTTGCGCAAGGCGGTCACCACCACATGGACCCAGAACTGGCTGCCGTCGCTGCGGACGCGCAGTCCTTCTTCTTCCTGACGGCCCTCGCGCTGGGCGATGTCCAGCATCTGAGCGGGCTCGCCGCGTTGGATGGCCTCGGGCGGATAGAACAGCGCCAAGGGCTGGCCCTCTGCTTCCTCGGCGTTCCAGCCATAGATCCGCTGAGCGCCGGCGTTCCAACTGACCACGCGGCCTTCGGGCGACAGCATGATGATGGCGTAGTCGCGCACCCCTTCCACCAAGGCGCGGAAGCGTTCGTCGGCGGCGCGCAGCCGTTCGTCCACCGCCTTGCGGTCGGTGATGTCGCGCACGATGCCGGCGAAGATGCGCCCGCCGCCCAAGGCGCCTTCGCCCACCGCCAGATCCATGGGGAAGATGGAGCCGTCCTTGCGCCGGCCCTGCACCTCGCGCCCGATGCCGATGATGCGGGGCTGGCCGGTATGCATGTAATTGCGCAAATAGCCGTCATGTTCGCTGTGGTAGGGCTCGGGCATGAGCATGCTGACGTTGCGGCCCACCATCTCTACCGCGCGATAGCCGAAGATGCGCTCGCCGGCCGGGTTGACGCTACGGATGATGCCGGTTTCGTCGATGGTGATGACGCCGTCCACGGCGGCTTCCAGGATGGCCCGCGTGCGTGCCTCGGACTCGCGCAGGCGGCTCTCGGTGCGCTTGCGGCTGGTGATGTCGCGGACGGTGCCGGCGAATAACCGGCGTCCGCCGATGCGGGCTTCGCCCACCGCCAGATCCATGGGGAAGACGCGGCCATCCTTGCGCAGGCCCTGGACCTCGCGCCCGATGCCGATGATCTTGGCCCGCCCGCTCCATAGGTAGTTGCGCAGATAGCTGTCGTGCTGGGTGCGGTCGGGCTCGGGCATCAGCATGTTGACGTTGCGCCCGATGACCTCGTCGGCGCGATAGCCGAAGATGTCCTCGGCGGCGCGGTTCATGCTTTCCACGCGGCCCTGTTCGTCGATGGTCAGGATACCGTCCACCGCCGCGTTGAGGATGGCGTCGGTGCGCGCCTCCATATGCATCAGCCGGACCTCGGTGCCCACGTCGCGGCGCCGGCCCAGGGAAAAGCCGATGGCTCCCCCAGCGATGGCGCAGGCGATGGCGAGCAGCACCAGGACAAATCCGTCGGGCATGGAAAAGCGCTCCGAAATCCCCCAGGAAGCACGCATGGGAGTGACGAACGGATTTGGGGGCGCGCCCTGGGGGCTTAAACCCAAAGTACGCAGAATGCGCGAATGCTTTTCGCCAATGGGGTAGGGGCGGTCACGCTGACCGGCGAACGCTGCGGCGGAAGAGGGCGCACACGCAAAAGGGCCAGACCTTGCGGTCTGGCCCAAATTGGCTCCGGAGGAGGGATTCGAACCCCCGACCAGCCGGTTAACAGCCGGCTGCTCTACCGCTGAGCTACTCCGGATCAGGGCGCGCCAGCGGTGGTCGCGCTCCTGGAAACTAATTCGTCACGCCTGTCGCCGAAAGAAAATGGAGGCCGAGGCCGGAATTGAACCGACGTACGCGGATTTGCAGTCCGCTGCATCACCACTCTGCCACCCGGCCCACTTTCATTTTCGGCCTGGACCGACGTGAGGTGGGTGCTTATACGCGGCTCGCGAACAGCGGTCAAGCCGATGTTGTACGATTTTTACCGGCACGTTTTGCCCCAGGGGCAGCCGCCATTGAGTTTGGCCGGTCGCCCCTTTATAAAGCCATATATCAAGCGGGGCCAACCCGAGCATGCCGTATCGTCCGAGAGGGAGCAAACATGGACTACACCGCCGCGCGTCTTCACATGGTGGAAAACCAAATCCGCACCAACCGGGTGATCGATCCGGCTGTGACCGCGGCGTTGGCGGAAATTCCGCGCGAAGTCTTCGTGCCCAAGCCCATGCGCGGCTTCGCCTATGTGGATGACGATCTGGACGTGGGCGGCGGGCGCTTCCTGGTGGAGCCGCTGGTGCTGGCGCGCCTGTTGGTGGGCGCAGCCATCAAGCCCACGGATGTGGTGCTCAATATCGGCGACGCCACCGGTTATGCCACTGCGGTGATCTCCAAGCTGGCGCAGACCGTGGTCACATTGGAATGCGACGGCGAGTGGGCCGGGCGCGCCAGTCAATCCCTCAACGATCTGGCCATCGACAACGCCGCAATCGTCCAGGGTGCGCTGGAGCAGGGTTATCCTGCTCAGGCGCCCTACGACGTTATCTTGTTCTCGGGCGCCGTGACCGAAATTCCCTCGGCCATTTGCCGCCAATTGGCCGATGGTGGCCGGCTGGTCGCGGTGGTTACCACTGCGCCGGGCGTGGGTAAGGTCTCGCTGATCGTGCGCGTCGGCGACACCTTCGGCCGCCGGGTTCTGTTCGATGCCGCCACGCCCCTGCTGCCGGGTTTCCAGCCCAAGCCGAAATTCGTGTTCTGATAAACGTTAGCCAAGGTCATAAGCGGCTGCAGGCTAATCGTTAAGAGTTCGTAAATAACTCGTTAGTAGGGCCGGGCGAACCATCGTCCGGCCCTTTGTCTTGGGGGAGGGCTGAGAGCCTAGGACTTCCTGGGATTCGGCGGCCAAAGGCTGGGATGGAGGTGAAGGTCAATGGCAAACGGTGCGTTAAGGAATATTTCTTGATCTTTCTTTCGAGGAAGTTATTGTTCCAGGAGAATCTTTCGCCGCAGAGGATTGGGGGCGGTCCAACATTGCTGGAAGGTGCGGAATGAGGAAAGCGTGTTTGTTGGCCAGTGCGGCGCTTGTTGGGATTGGGCTGCTTTTGCCCGTGACCGGGCGTGCCGAAACGCTGGAGGATGTTCTGGCATCCGCCTACAGCACCAACCCGACGCTGGAGGCCCGCCGGGCCCGGCTGCGCGCCACCGACGAAGGTGTGCCGCAGGCCTTGGCCAATTGGCGTCCCACCGTCAGCGTCACCGGTCAAGTTGGCCGTGGTTCGTATTACTCCAATCAAGCCACCGACCGTGAACAGTTGCGCACGCCGCGCACGGGCTCGCTGAGCATGACTCAGCCGCTGTACCGCGGTGGCCGCACCATGGCGCAGACCCAGCAGGCCGAAGCCTCGGTCCTGGGCGAGCGGGCGCTGCTGCAGGCCACCGAGCAGACTATCCTGCTGAGCGCAGCCACCGCCTATTTGAACGTGGTGCGCGACGAATCGGTGTTGAAGCTCAACATCAATAACGAGCAGGTGTTGCGCCGTCAGCTGGAAGCCGCGCAGGAGCGCTTCCGCGTGGGCGAAATCACCCGCACCGACGTTAGCCAAGCCGAGGCGCGTCTGTCGCGCGCCACTGCCGACCGCGTCGCCGCCGAAGGCGTGTTGCAAAACAGCCGCGCCAATTTCATCAACGTGGTGGGCCGTCCGCCGGAAGCGCCCGAAGCGCCCAAGGCCGCCGCCGTGGTCCCTAGCTCGTTCGACGAGCTGAAGACCGTGACCCTGGCCAAGAACCCCAACGTGATTGCGGCTGATTGGACTGCTGAGGCGGCCAAGGACGGCATCGATCTGGTTCGTGGCGAATTGCTGCCGACCGTGTCGCTGGTGGGTACGCTCAGCCGCAATCTGCACACCACTTCGCTGGATAGCGAAAGCGAAAGTGCGGAAGCCATGGTGCAGGTCAGCGTTCCCTTGTATGAGGGTGGCGGCACCTACGCCCGCCTGCGCGCCCAGAAGCACACCTATGGCCAGCGCAAGATCGAAGCCGATCAGGCGCGCCGTGACTCGCTTGAGACCGCGACCCGTGGCTGGGAAGACCTTCAGGCCGCCCGTGCCCGCACCCGGTCCTATGAAAGCCAGATCAAGGCGTCCGAGATGGCCCTGGCCGGCGTCGAGGAAGAGGCCAAGGTGGGCTCGCGCACCGTGCTGGACGTGTTGGATGCCGAACAGGAATTGTTCGACGCCCGCGTCAATCTGGTGCGTGCCCAGCGTGACGAAATGGTTGCCGCGTTCCAGGTGAAGTCGGCCCTGGGTCAGATGACCGCCGACGGGTTGGCTTTGTCGGTAGAAGTCTACGATTCGACCACGCATTACCAGGATGTGCGTGATCAATGGATCGGTGGCGGCATCCAACCGGCACCGGGCTACGGCGAATAATCGTTAGCCGGGAAACGGGGCAGGGGAACAGTCCTGCCCCGTTTCCTTTCAGCTATCGAAGATATTTTAATGATTTGTACCGAGTCGTGCGGCATGATGACCGCATACTCGGCACACAGGGACCATCGGACAGTCGAACATGAGCGACGACAAGGCCCAACAGGAACCCTCAATGGAGGACATCCTCGCCTCCATCCGGCGCATTTTGTCGGAGGATGAGGCTGAGGACAAAGGTAAGGCACCGCTGCCCGAGCCCATGGCGGAGCCCGAGCCGGAACCTGAACCCGCGCCGTCTTCCCAGGACGACATCGACGCGTTGTTCGCCAACGTCACCCCGGAACGGGTGCCCGAGCCCGAACCCGAGCCGCTGCCCCAGGACGACATCGACGCGTTGTTCGCCCAGGCGGCGCCCGCCCCGGAGCCGGAACCCGAGCCCGAAGAAGACGTGCTGGAATTGACCGACGATATGGTTCTGGATCAGCCGGAACCCGTCTTCGACATGAGCCAGTTCAACGTCGCCATGGACGATTTCGACCCGGAGCCCGAACCCGAGCCCATGCCGCCGCCGCGCCGCATGAAGCAGCCGGTGGTCCAGGACGACGACGATCTGGTGTCCGAGCCGGTGGCCCAGCGCTCCACCTCGCTGCTGTCCGACCTTGCCCGCGAAATCGTGCGCACGCGCGCCATCGGTTTGGGCAATGGCGGCGTCACCTTGGAAGACATGGTGCGCGAGTTGCTGCGTCCGATCCTCAAGGAATGGCTCGATGAGAACCTTCCCTACATGATCGAGCGCATCATCAAGAAGGAAATCGAGAAGATGGTAAACCGCGCCGAGAACTATTAGTCTCTGCCGGTCCCGAGTTTCAGGCGGCCCGGGCAAACCCTGGGCCGCCTTTCGTTTTTTTGCCCTACCCATTCGCTGATAAGCAAAAGCAACAGGAATAACCTGGCCATGCTGGATAAGACGTATCACCCGTCCGAAGTCGAGCCGAAGCATTACGAGCGCTGGGAGAAGTCGGGCGCGTTTGCCGCCCACACCGACTCCCCCAAGCCCCCCTATACCATCATGATGCCGCCGCCCAACGTCACGGGCAGTCTGCACATGGGGCATGCGCTGACCTTCACCCTTCAGGACGTGCTGATCCGTTATCACCGCATGATCGGCCGCGACGCCCTGTGGCAGCCCGGCACCGACCACGCCGGCATCGCCACTCAGATGGTGGTGGAGCGCCAGCTTGAGGCGCAGAAGGTCACCCGTCACGATCTGGGCCGCGAAAAGTTCATCGAGCGGGTGTGGGAGTGGAAGGCTGAATCGGGCGGCACCATCACCACCCAGCTTCGCCGCCTGGGCGCCTCGCCCGATTGGCCGAAAGAGCGCTTCACCATGGATGACGGGCTCAGCCACGCCGTCCGCACGGTGTTCGTTGCCCTGCACAAGCAGAAGCTGATCTATCGCGACAAGCGTCTGGTAAATTGGGACCCCAAGCTGCACACCGCCATCTCGGACCTTGAGGTCGAGACCCGCGAAGTGAAGGGCCACATGTGGCACTTCAAATACCCCGTCGAGGGCATGGACGGCACCTTCATCACCGTGGCGACCACCCGGCCCGAGACCATGCTGGGCGACAGCGCCGTGGCCGTGCATCCCGAGGATGAGCGCTACACCCATCTGGTGGGTAAGATGGTGCGCCTGCCCATCGTCGGCCGCCTGATTCCCATCGTTGCCGACGAATATTCCGACCCCACCAAGGGCACCGGCGCGGTGAAGATCACCCCGGCCCACGATTTCAACGATTTCGAGGTGGGCAAGCGTCACAATTTGCCGCAGATCAACATCCTCGACCGCGACGCCAAGCTGAACGATGCCGTGCCCGAGGCCTATCAGGGCCTGGACCGCTTTGTCGCCCGCAAGCAGGTCGTGGCCGAAATGGAAGCGCTGGAGTTGCTCGACAAGATCGAGCCCCATGTGCTGCAGCAGCCCTTCGGCGACCGCTCCGGCGTGGTCATCGAGCCGTGGCTGACCGATCAGTGGTATGTGGACGCCGTCACCCTGGCCAAGCCGGCGCTGGAGGCGGTGCAGACCGGCAAGACCAAGTTCTATCCCAAGCATTGGGAGAACACCTATTACGAATGGATGCGCAACATCCAGCCGTGGTGCATCTCGCGCCAGATCTGGTGGGGCCATCAGGTTCCCGCGTGGTATGGCCCCGACGGCGTTGTCTTCGTAGAGATGGACGAGGCGGCGGCGCAAGCGGCGGCCACCGCCCATTACGGCCATGGGGTGGAACTGACCCGCGACACCGACGTGCTGGATACGTGGTTCTCGTCGGCGCTGTGGCCGTTCTCGACCCTGGGCTGGCCGGAAAAGACGCCCGAGCTGGCGCGCTATTACCCCGGCGACGTGCTGGTGACCGGCTTCGACATCATCTTCTTCTGGGTCGCCCGCATGATGATGATGGGCATCCATTTCATGGGTGACGTGCCGTTCAAGGACATCTACATCCACGCCCTCGTCCGTGACGAGAAGGGCCAGAAGATGTCCAAGTCCAAGGGTAACGTCATCGACCCGCTGGTGCTGATGGATAAGTACGGCTGCGATGCCGTGCGCTTCACCCTGGCCGCTTTGGCCGCCCAAGGCCGCGACATCAAGCTGGCCGAGTCCCGCGTGGAAGGCTACCGCAACTTCGCCACCAAGCTGTGGAACGCGGCGCGCTTCTGCCAGATGAATGAATGCGCCCCGGTGGCCGGGTTCGACCCCAAGGATGTGACGGAAACCGTCAACCGCTGGATCGTCGGCAAGGTGTCCGAGCTGGCCGACAAGGTGGCCGCGTCCCTGGACACCTACCGCTATGACGCCGCCGCCGGCACCGCCTATCAGTTCGTCTGGGGCACCTTCTGCGATTGGTATCTGGAATTCGCCAAGCCCATCTTCATGGGGTCTGACGACAAGGCCAAGGCCGAGACCCGCGCCACCGCCGCCTGGGTGCTGGACATGATCCTGCACGTGCTGCACCCGTTCATGCCTTTCATCACCGAAGAGCTGTGGGCGCAGTTGGGCAGCCGTAGCGACGAACTGATGCTGCGGCCCTGGCCGAAGTTCGACGGCCTGATCGACGCCGCCGCCGAAGAGGAGATGGACTGGGTCGTCCGCGTCATCTCCAATGTGCGCGGCGTGCGGTCCGAGATGAACGTGCCGGCTGCCGCTCAGGTGGAATTGCTGGTCTCCGGTCTGGCCCCGTCCAAGCAAGCCTGGGCCAAGACCCATGCCGATCTGATCCTGCGTCTGGCCCGCCTGTCCGTGCTGGAGCCCCAGGCGGCGGCGGACCGCATCACCCAGGCGTTCGCCCAGGGTGCTGCCCAGATGGTGGTGGACGAGGCGACCTTCGTCATGCCGCTGGGTGGTGTCATCGACATCGACAAGGAACGTGCCCGCCTGGAAAAGGAAATCGCCCGCGTCGAGGGCGAGATCGCCAAGGTGGACAAGAAGTTCGCCAACCCTGACTTCGTCGCCCGCGCAGCCCCGGAAGTGGTGGAAGAAAACCGCGAGCGCCGCGAGGAATGGTCGGCGGCCAAGCTGAAATTCCAGGAAGCCATGCAGCGGCTTTCGGTTTCGTGATGTGACATGGGAAGGGGCCGCAAGGCCCCTTTTCGATTTGAGCATTCGCCAGAACTGCGCAGCCGTGCTATCACGGTTTCGCAACCGCTGGACGTGCTGTCTTCGGGAGAGTCATGGCCGATTACGGCGAAAAGATAACCAAGGATCTAACAATCCGGTACGTGGCCGTTCTGGCAGTACTGGGCAGCTTGGCTATTGCCTCGTTCCTTGGCTTGGCCCGCATCATGATGGATGCGGAAAGTGGCACTGCCCTGGTCAATGTGTCTGGCCGTCAAGCCGCCCTGGTGGAGCGCATCGCCTTCCTCGGCACCCGTCTGGCCGTGCTGCCTGTCGCCAGCACCGAGCGGGCGGAGGTGGAACATTCCTTCGCCGACGCCATCAATCTGCTGGAATCCTCCCATGCCGGCTTGCTGGCCGGCATGCCCGAACTGCGCGCTCCCAAACTGCCGTCCGTCGCGCTGCAATCCTTGTATTTCGGCCCCGGCGGCAATGCGGATGCGGATGTCCGTGCTTTCTCCCAGCATGCCCGCGTGCTCATGCTGCGCTCTCCCGCCGTGCCGGCCCTGGATGATCCCGACCTTGTGGCCTTGACCACCGCCGCGTCAGGGCCGCTCCTCCGTCAGCTCGACACCCTGACGGCGCTGTATCAGCGCGAGAACGAAGAGCGGCTGGTCAGCCTGTCGGCCCTGCATGGCGCCGCTTTGGTGGCGATCCTGGGCCTGCTGGTCATCTCCGCCGCCGGCGTGTTCCAGCCCATGGTATCGCGCATCAAGGCCGATATCGAGGAACGCTGCCGCGCCGAAAAGGGCCTGCGGGATTCCGAGGAGCGGCTGTGGAAAATCCTTGAGGAATGCCCGGTGGGCGTCTCGGTCTCGCGGCGCGACGACGGCAGGGTGGTGTTCGCCAATACGCGGTTCTGCGAAATCCTTGGTGCCGAGCGTGACCAGGTGCTGGGCAAGTTCGCCCGCAACCATTACGTGGACGACGACCAGCGCCACCGCGTCATCGCTCAACTGAAGGCCCAGGGCAAGATCGACGATCAGGAAGTGGAGTTCGTCCGTCGCGACGGCACCCATTTCTGGAGCCTGCTGACTGTGCGCACCACCAAGGTGGAGCGGGACACGGTCAATCTGGCCTGGGTCTACGACATCTCGGCCATCAAGGCGGCGGAGGAAAAGCTGAAGCTGACCGCCAAGGTGGTGGAAAGCGCCTCGGAAGCGGTGGTCATCACCAACATCCGCAACGAGATCGAGTACGTCAATCCGGCCTTCACCACCATCACCGAATATGAGGCCGGGGAGGTCATTGGCCTCAACCCGCGCATGCTGCAATCGGGCCGCCATGACGGCGATTTCTACCGCGCCATGTGGGCGGAAATCGCCAAATCCGGGCGCTGGCAGGGGGAAATCTGGAACCGCCGCAAATCGGGCGAGTTCTTTGCCGAGTGGTTGTCCATCGCCGCCATCAAGGACGATCAGGGCCACACCACCCACCACATCGCCATCTTCTCCGACATCACCCACCGCAAGGAGGATGAGGAGCGGGTGTGGCGTCAGGCCAATTACGACGCCCTGACCGGCCTGCCCAATCGGGCGCTGTTCATGGATCGTCTGAGCCAAGCGGTGCGGCAGAACCGGCGCGAGGGCAAGAAATTTGCCCTGATGTTCCTGGATTTGGACGGCTTCAAGCAGGTCAACGACACCTTGGGCCACGCCGCCGGCGACATCTTGCTGCAACAGACCGGCGAGCGTCTGACCGAGTGCATGCGCTCGTCGGACACGGTGGCGCGTCTGGCTGGTGACGAGTTCACCTGTATCCTGTCGGGCATCCATGGCCGCGAAGACGCCGCCATGGTTGCCGCCAAAATCCTGGAGCGTCTGATCGAGCCGTTCAACCTGGACGGCCGCGACGGCCATGTGCGCGGCTCCATCGGCATTGCCTTGTTCCCGGAGAACGCCACCGACGAGAACTCTTTGCTGAAGATGGCTGATTATGCCATGTACAGCGTCAAGAAAAACGGCAAGAACAATTTTGAATTCGCAGTAAACGCTGAGAACGTCTGCGCGGTTTAAGTAACCACCTATTCGCGCAATTCCTCCTCGTCGCCTTCCACGTCGGGCGGTGTTTCGCCGTCCTCTGTATCATCAGGATGTTCGAGAACTTCATCCTCCTCGAACGCATCGGCTTCTACCGGTTCGGGCAGCACCGGCTCGACCGGACGCGCCCGCGATGCCCGCATAGGCAGACGCGGCGGCGCCGCCACGTAGGCGCTTTGGCATTTCGGGCAGATGATGGGGGCGCGGTTAAGGTCGTAGAATGCCGCAGCGCAACTGGCGCAACGGCGCTTGGTTCCCCAATTGGCGGAAGCCAAATAACCCTCCGTGGATCAATGAACGATGCGACTTATATGGTCGTCGTCATCGTTCATCGCCAGGGGGCTAAGCCAGACTCATGAGGAATGGCCGGTAAGGCCGGTCGTTGGTACGGATGTGGTCCAGCAGCCAGAACTGAAGGAAGTCCGCCGTTTCCACGGTCAGGTGGCGGATTTCGTCTTCCTGGCTCACATCGTCGTAGCGCGCCTTCAATGTGCTGGCCTGGGTCAGCAGGCGCTCATGCTCGGCTTTGTGGATCGCTAGGCCGGGATAGCCGTGACGGTCCAGCAGGCGTTCTTCCGCCAGGAAGTGGGCGCGGGTGCGCAGGATCAACTGGTCCAGCACGGCGGCCAATTGGCGGACGGTATGGCCGGCCTGGACGGCTTCCAGGAACTGGTTGCACAGTTCCAGCAATTGCTGATGGTCGGAATCCATGGCGGGCAGGCCAAGCTTATATTCGTCGGTCCATTCGATGCGTGACATGGCTTGCCCTCCCAATGTGCCCCCTAGCCACATTGGCATCCTTGCTGTCAAAAATACGTTAAGGGAAAAAAACACCTTAACCCTGGTCCAGCAAAGTCCTGACCGCCTGATGGAACATGGCCTCGGTCAGCCGCCCGGTATTGGTGTTGTAGCGCGAGCAATGATAGCTATCCACCAGCACCCGGCCCTGGGGCAGGGCATGGACGGCACCGTGGGCGAAGGGGTGGGCCGCTTTGCGCAGGCCCAGCACCGACATCACCGCCTCATGGGCGTTGCGGCCGATGGCGAACAGGCCGCGCAGATTGGGCATGGCCGCCATTTCCGCCAGCAGGAATGGGCGGCAGGCATTGAACTCCGCCGGCAGCGGCTTGTTTTCCGGCGGCACGCAACGCACCGCATTGGTCACCCGCGCACCCACCAGGGTAAAGCCGTCATCGGGCTTTGCCCCGTATTCGCCTTGGGCAAGGCCGAAGGTTTTCAGGGTGGCGTAGAGCAGGTCGCCGGCGTAATCGCCGGTGAAGGGCCGCCCGCTCCAATTGGCGCCGCGCAATCCCGGCGCTAAGCCGATGAACAGATAGCGCGCGTCCAGGCTGCCGAAGGCGGGCACCGGGGCGTTGTGCCAGTCGGGGAAGGCTGTGCGGTTGGTGGCGCGGAACTCCACCAACCGCGGACACAGGGGGCAGTCCCGGGGCGGCTCAAGGCCGCCCGTCGGGGTCAGGATGGCCGCAGCAGTCACGAAGGCTCGCCGCCCCCTTGATAGTGGCGGTCTTCGCGGTGCAGGGCGGCACGCGCGATCTGCGACTCAAGGTCCAGAAGTTCGATGAAGGTGTCGGCCTGGCGGCGCAACTCGTCGGCCACCATGGGCGGCTGCGAGCGCACGGTGGAGACCACGGTGACGCGCACGCCCTTGCGCTGGATGGCTTCCACCAAGCGGCGGAAATCGCCATCGCCCGAGAACAGCACCACATGATCCAGATGGGGGGCCATCTCCATCACGTCGATGGCCAGCTCGATATCCATGTTGCCCTTGATCTTGCGGCGGCCCATGGCATCGGTGAATTCCTTGGTGGGCTTGGTCACCATGGTGTAGCCGTTATAGTCTAGCCAATCCACCAGCGGGCGGATGGGCGAGTACTCCTGATCCTCGATCAGCGCCGTGTAATAAAACGCGCGGATCAGCCGGCCTTTCGAGGCGAACAAATCCAGCAGGCGCTTGTAATCGATATCGAATCCAAGGGCGCGGGCGGCGGCATACAGGTTGGAGCCGTCAATAAACAGGCCGATGCGCTCGGCGTCATAGAAATGCATGGCGAAACTCGACTTAAAGAATAATGGGCACCTGCGGCCCGGTCACACCCGGACCGATGCAATGGAGTTAAGGTAGGCGTCCTTGCCAACCGCCGCAAGGGCGAAGGCAAGCATGCCCCATGGCTCGGCGCTTGCTTTCCACAGCGACCCCAATATATAAGCAGGACTCTTTCCCACGAACGCACTCATCAAAGGACGTTCTATGGCGCGCGTTACGGTAGAAGATTGCGTAGTTAAAGTTCCGAACCGCTTCGAGCTGGTTCTGGTGGCGGCCCAGCGTGGCCGCGACATCTCGGCTGGTTCCCCGTTGACCGTCGAGCGCGACAACGACAAGAACCCGGTGGTCGCGCTTCGCGAGATCGCCGACGACACGGTGAATACCGAAATTCTGCGGAATGCGGTGGTTTCCAGCCTGCAGAAGCATGTCGAGGTCGATGAGCCGGAGGAGGACGAAATGGAGTCCTTCATGCCTGACCGCGAAATGGCCTTCGAAAACATGGCGTCCGAAGATGACGCCATTGAAGACGGCCTGACCGTTACCGACGAAGGCGTCGATTTCGACGACGTCGCCGGTGGCGACATTGCCGATATCGACGAGTAATCTATTTGGGGGCGGCCATGGCGAATGAACTCCGCCTTGTGCCGCCCCCAGCCTCGCCCGGAAGCGGCGTGCCGGGGAGGGTTTCATGGCCATGATGCGCCAATTCGAATTGGTCGAACGCGTCAAATCCTATGATCCGTCAGCGGATGAGGACGCCATCAACCGTGCCTATGTCTTCGCCATGAAGATGCACGGATCGCAGTTGCGCGCCTCGGGCGATCCCTATTTTTCCCATCCCATCGAAGTCGCCGGCATCCTGACCAAGTACCGGCTGGATTGCGCCTCCATCATCACGGCGCTGCTGCACGACACCATCGAGGACACCCCGGCCACGCTGGAGGACATCGATAAGCTGTTCGGCCCCGAGATCGGGCGGCTGGTGGATGGCGTCACCAAGCTGAACCGCATCGAATTACAGTCGGACCATGCCAAGCAGGCGGAAAACCTGCGCAAGCTGGTGCTGGCCATGAGCGAGGACATCCGTGTCCTGCTGGTCAAGCTGGCCGACCGCGTGCACAACATGCGCACGCTGCATTACATCCAAAAGCCCGAGAAGCGGAAACGCATCGCCCTCGAGACCATGGAAATCTACGCTCCGCTGGCCGAACGCATCGGCATGCAGGAGATCAAGATGGAGCTGGAGGATCTGGCCTTCGCCGAATTGCACGGCGATGCGCGGTCCTCCATCATCGCGCGGCTGAACTTCCTGCGCGAACAGGGCGGCGATTTGATCGGCCGTATTCTGGAAGAGTTGCGCAAGACCCTGGAAGAATCCGGCGTCAAGGCGGTGATTTCGGGCCGCGAGAAGACGCCTTATTCCATCTGGCTGAAGATGCAGCGCAAGAATGTGGGGTTCGAGCAGCTGTCGGACATCATGGCTTTCCGCGTGGCCGTGCCTTCGGTCGAGGATTGCTACCGCGCCCTGGGCGTGATCCATTCCAAATACCCCATGGTGCCCAACCGCTTCAAAGACTACATCTCCACGCCCAAGCCCAACGGCTATCGGTCGTTGCATACCGGCGTGTTCGGGCCTGAGCGTCACCGCATCGAGGTGCAGATCCGCACTAACGAGATGCACGAGGTGTCAGAACTGGGCGTCGCTGCCCATTGGAAGTACAAATCCGGCGGCGGCAAGAGCCCCGATGGCGGCAAGATGACCGATGGCCGGCAGTATCGCTGGCTGCGCGAATTGCTGGACATCCTGGAGCACGCCTCCAACCCCGACGAATTCCTTGAGCACACCAAGCTGGAGATGTTCCAGGATCAGGTGTTCTGCTTCACCCCCAAGGGTGATTTGATCGCGCTGCCCTCGGGGGCGACGCCGGTGGACTTCGCCTATGCGGTCCATTCCGAATTGGGCGACACCTGCGTGGGCGCCAAGATCAATGGCCGCATCATGCCGCTACGGTCGCGCCTGCAGAATGGCGACCAAGTTGACATCATCATCTCCAAGGCGCAGACGCCCAATCCCACCTGGGAACGGTTCGTCGTCACCGGCAAGGCGCGCGCCCGTATCCGCCGTTTCATCCGCACCCAGCAGCGCGCCCAATATGTGGATTTGGGCCGTGCCATTTTGGTGCGCGCGTTCCGCCAAGAAGGCTACGACTTCACCGAAAAGGCCGCTGAAGGCGTCCTGAAGATCTTCAAGGCGCCCACGGTGGATGATCTCATCGCCATGGTGGGCGAGGGGACGCTAACCGCCCGCGAGGTGGTCTCCACCGTCTACCCGGAACTCAAAAGCGCGCACCGCCCCGACAACGTGGTGCAGCTCAACAAGGCCAAGACGCCGGCAACGCCCAAGGAAAAGGCCAACGCCGTCCCCATCAAGGGGCTGATCCCCGGCATGGCCATGCATTTCGCCGGCTGCTGCCATCCGCTGCCCGGCGACCGCATCGTCGGCATCGTCACCACCGGCAAGGGCGTCACCGTCCACACCATCGACTGCGACAATCTGGAGCAGTATGTGGATACGCCGGAACGCTGGCTGGACATTTCATGGGAAGGCGGCGAGGCCAATGCCCATGCCGGACGCGTCGATCTGGTGGTGGCCAATGAACCCGGTGCTCTGGGCGCGGTGACCACGGTCATCGCCAAGAACATGGGCAACATCATCAATCTGAAGATCACCAACCGCACCACCGATTTCTTCGAGATGATCATCGACATCGAAGTGCGCGACGTGAAGCATCTGACCAACATCATCGCGGCGCTGCGGGCCACTCCGGCCATCAATTCGGTCGAACGTGCGCGCAGCTAGACGCCTCCCAGGAGCCATTGAGATGACTGCGCGTTCCCTCCGCCTCGGCGTGAACATCGATCACGTCGCCACCATCCGTAACGCCCGTGGCGGACGTCATCCCGATCCCATCCGTGCCGCCCACATGGCCGCCGCCGCCGGTGCCGACGGCATTACCGCCCATTTGCGCGAAGACCGCCGCCATATCTCGGACAGCGATATCGAGCGCTTGGCCAACGAGATTCAGTTGCCGCTGAACCTGGAAATGGCGGCCACCGAGGAAATGCTGGCCATCGCCTTGCGCCACCGCCCCCACGCCGCCTGCATCGTCCCGGAAAGCCGCGAGGAGCGCACCACCGAGGGCGGGCTGGACGTGGCCGGGCAGTTGGAGCGGCTGAGGCCCATGGTGGGCAAGCTGACCCAGGCCGGCATTCGCGTATCCCTGTTCATCGAGGCCGATCCGCGCCAGTTGGACGCCGCCCGCGCCGTGGGCGCCCCGGTGGTGGAAATCCACACCGGCGCCTATTGCGACCATGAGGGTGCCGCCCGCGACGCCGAGCTGGCCCGTATCATCAAGGCTGCCGCCCATGCTGCCGCCATCGGCCTGGAATGCCATGCCGGCCACGGTCTGTCTTACGACACGGTCAAGCCCATCGCCGCCATTCCCACCATCGCCGAGCTGAACATCGGCCATTTCCTGGTGGGCGAGGCCATCTTCGTGGGCTTCGAAGCCTCCATGCGGCACATGCGGGCGCTGATGATCGAGGCGCGGAAATGATCCTGGGCATCGGCAACGATCTTTGCGACATCCGGCGCATTGCCAAGACCCTGGACCGTTTCGGCGAACGTTTCATCGCCCGCGTCTTTACTGAAACCGAACGGGCCAAGGCCGAGCGCCGCAATGTGGATTTGCGCGCTGCCACCTACGCCAAGCGCTTTGCCGCCAAGGAAGCCTGCGCCAAGGCGCTGGGCACCGGGTTCAGTGACGGCGTCTTCCTGCATGATCTGGGCGTGGTCAATCTGCCCTCGGGCCAGCCCACCTTGGCGCTGACCGGCGGTGCCGCGCGGCGGCTGGCGGAGCTTACTCCGCCCGGCATGGTTGCCCGTATCGATCTGACCATGACCGATGAATACCCCCTGGCCGAGGCCGTGGTTGTCATTTCCGCGCTGCCTAGCCACATGCCCGGCGGCATCTCGCTTGACAGCAGCCGTGCGGGCTGATTTGCTCGCGCCGTTCAGCCGCCATTCCGGCACTGGACAATTGTTATAAAACATTTAGTTAGGCGGCGATTTTCATGTCGAGAGGGAAGCCGAGCGGCACTTGGGAAACCATCAAGACGGTTCTCTATGCCATGCTCATCGCCGGCGCGGTGCGCACCATCGCCTTTGAGCCGTTCAATATTCCCTCGGGGTCCATGATCCCGACGCTGCTGATCGGCGACTATCTGTTCGTTTCCAAATTCGCCTATGGCTACTCGCGACATTCCTTGCCGTTCAGCATGGGCCCCAATGGTGGCCGCCTGCTGGAGAAGGTTCCGGAACGCGGCGACGTGATCGTTTTCAAGAAGCCGCCGGAGAACAAGGTCGATTACATCAAGCGCGTGGTGGGCCTGCCCGGCGACCATATCCAAGTCATCCAAGGCATCCTTCAGATCAACGGCGTGCCGGTGAAGCGCGAGCGGGTGGAAGACTTCGTGGAAATGACTCGCGAAGGCAACATCATGCGCGCGCCGCAATATGTGGAAACCCTGCCCACAGGCCGTAAGCACCGCATCATCGAATATGCCGGCGATAACGGCATCGCCGACAACACGCCGGAATATGTGGTGCCCGCCGGCCATTACTTCATGATGGGCGATAACCGCGACAATTCCGCCGATTCGCGCTTCCTGGACGACGTGGGCTATGTGCCCGCCGAAAATCTGGTGGGCCGGGCGGAAGTGCTGTTCTTCTCGGCGGACGGTTCCGCCGCTTTGTGGGAAGTCTGGCGTTGGCCGTGGGCTATCCGTTATTCGCGCCTCTTTTCGGGGATCGAGTAACGCATGGCCTCCCGGCTGCAAGACCTCGCCCAGCGGCTGGGTCATGACTTCGCTGACCCCGAGTTGCTGATCCAGGCCGTTACCCACCCGTCCATCGTCCAGGGCCGGGCGCCGCGTAAGGCGACGCCTTACGAGCGGCTGGAATTCCTGGGCGACCGCGTGCTTGGCTTGGTGGTGGCCGACATGCTGTTCCACCGTTTCCCGCTTGAGCCCGAAGGCGCGTTGGCCCGCCGTCATGCCGCTTTGGTACGGCGCGAGGCCCTGGCCCGTGTCGCCGCCCAGATCGGTCTGCCCGAACAGGTGCTGTTGTCCAAGGGTGAGCAGGATGCCGGCGGGCGCGCCAATCCCGGCCTGCTGGCCGATGCGTGCGAGGCGGTGATCGGCGCCCTGTTCGCCGATGCCGGTTTCGAGATCGCGCAGAACTTCGTGCGCCGCATGTGGACGCCGCTCATGGACGAAAGCGCGGCGCCGCCGAAAGATGCTAAGACTGCGCTGCAGGAATGGGCGCAAGGTCTGGGCAAGAAGTTGCCGGTCTATACGACCGTGGGCATGGAAGGCCCGCCGCACGACCCCATCTTCATGGTATCCGTCGAAGTCGAGGGAGTGGAGATTGTGGCCGCCAAAGGAACGTCGAAACGCGCGGCCGAACAGGCCGCTGCGACCGCGATGCTGGAGAATGTGACGAAATGACCGAAATCCCCGATATTGAAAAGCGATGTGGCTATGTGGCCATCGTCGGCGCGCCCAACGCCGGCAAGTCCACCTTGGTCAACGCGCTGGTTGGGGCCAAGGTCTCCATCGTCTCGCCCAAGGTTCAGACCACGCGTTTCCGCGTGCTGGGTATCGTCATGTCCGGTCCCGCCCAGGTCATCCTGGTGGATACCCCCGGCATCTTCGCGCCCAAGCGCCGCCTGGACCGCGCCATGGTCGCCGCCGCCTGGAGCGGTGCCGCCGATGCCGATTTGATCTGTCTGCTGGTGGATGCCCAGAAGGGCTATGATTTGGACAGCCGCGCCATCGTCGACCGTCTGCGGGCGACCAAGCGTCAGGCCGTGCTGATTCTCACCAAGGTTGATCTGGTGGCTAAGGAAAAGCTGCTGACCCTGACCTCGGAAATGCATGCCGAGGGCTTGTTCTCCGAGGTGTTCATGGTCTCGGCCTTGAAGGGCAGCGGCCTCAAGGAGCTGGCCGTTCTGTTCGCCGAACGCTCGCCTCAGGGTCCGTGGATGTTCCCCGAGGACGAAATCTCCGATCTGCCCCAGCGCATGCTGGCCGCCGAGATCACCCGCGAGAAGGCCTTCCTCAAGCTGCATGAGGAATTGCCCTACGCCCTGACCGTGGAGACCGAACAGTGGGAAGAGCGTGAAGATGGCTCGGCCCGCGTGGATCAGGTCATCTACATCCAGCGCGACAGCCAAAAGGCCATCGTGGTGGGCAAGGGCGGCGCCATGATCAAGGCCATCGGCGCCAATGCCCGCGAAGAGCTGGAAAAGCTGCTGGAGCGCCGCATTCACCTGTTCCTGCACGTCAAGGTCAAGGAAGACTGGCAGGACCGGCGCACCCATTACAGCGAAATGGGCTTGGATTTCGACGTCTAACAAGGCGTTCTCCATGGACATACGCGCCATCGGGCTGATCCTCATCTGGCTCGGCACCATCCTCATGGTGGCGGTGTTGCAGCACCGCATGCGCAAGGGCGCCTGGACGCCCGAGGCCTTCGATAGCCCGCCGCCCATCGAACGCTGGTCCGTGGGCATTGCCGCTACCGGCATGGTGCTGGCCTTGGCCGGGGCTGGGGCGACGGTCTGGAGCTATATCTGATGGAATGGGCGGATGAGGGCATTATCCTTGCCGTCCGCCGCCATGGCGAAACCGGTGTGCTCGCCAGCCTGCTGACCCGCGAACATGGCCGTCATCCCGGCTTGGTCCATGGCGGCGTGGGCAAAGCCAATCGCGGCACGCTGCAACCGGGCAACCATGTGAAGGCGTGGTGGCGGGCAAGGCTGGCCGACCAATTGGGCAGCTATCGGGTCGAACTGGCCCAGGCCCATGCCGCCGATATTCTGGACGATCCCGCCCGCCTGTCCGCCTTGGCCTCGGCCTGTGCCCTGACCGATGTGGTGCTGCCCGAACGCCAATCCCATCCCGCCGCCTTCGTCGCTTTGGTGGCGCTGCTGGAGGCGTTCAAAAGCGATGCGTGGCCCAGTGTTTACGTTCATTGGGAATTGGCGCTGCTGCGTGATGTGGGCTACGGCCTGGATTTGACCCAATGCGCCGCCACCGGCGTGATGGATAATCTGACCTATGTCAGTCCGAAAAGCGGGCGGGCGGTGTCGGCAGAGGCGGGGCTGCCCTATCGCGACAAGCTGTTGATCTTGCCGGAATTCCTTGTCCAGGGCGGCGAGGGCGACCGTGAGGCGGTGTTCCAGGGGTTGAAGCTGTCGGGCTTCTTCCTGGAACGCCATGTTTTAGGGCCCAACCGTGTGTCCATGCCGGCGGCACGTTCACGACTGGTTGACCGCTTCCGCCCCTGAAAATACTATATTTGGATACCGGCTTGTGCCGGACAAGTGGGGAATGAGATGACCGATCCTGTGCCCGTGGGCGAAATCCGCGAGACGCCGCTCACCGAGTGCCTGGGCGAGCGTTACCTTGCCTACGCCATGTCCACCATCGTGTCGCGGTCGCTGCCCGATGTGCGCGACGGGCTGAAGCCGGTGCATCGCCGCCTGCTCTACGCCATGCGCCAGTTGAAGCTGGACCCGGAAGGCGGTTTCAAGAAATGCGCCCGCGTGGTCGGCGACGTCATCGGTAAATACCATCCCCATGGCGACGTGGCGGTGTACGACACCCTGGTGCGTCTGGCCCAGGATTTCGCCGTGCGCTATCCGCTGGTGGAAGGCCAAGGCAATTTCGGCAATATCGACGGCGATAACGCCGCCGCCATGCGATACACCGAAGCCAAGCTGACCGCCGTGGCCGCCGCCCTGATGGACGGGTTGGACGAAGACGCGGTGGATTACCGCGCGACCTATGACGGCACCGAGGAAGAGCCGGTGGTCATGCCGTCGGCCTTCCCCAATCTACTGGCCAACGGCTCCACCGGCATTGCTGTCGGTATGGCGACCAGCATTCCGCCCCACAATGTGGGCGAAATCTGCGACGCGCTGGGTCATCTGATCCGCGAGCCGGAATGCTCCATCGATGCCCTGATCTCGCTGATGCCCGGCCCGGATTTCCCCACCGGCGGCGTGTTGGTGGAGACCCGCGAGGCGGTGGCGGAATCCTACCGCACCGGCCGTGGCGCCTTCCGCCTGCGCGCCAAATGGCAGCGCGACCCGCTGTCCCATGGCATGTACCAGATCGTCATCACGCAGATTCCCTATCAGGTGCAGAAGTCCAAGCTGATCGAAAAGATCGCTGAACTGCTGAACGAGAAGAAGCTGCCGCTGCTGGCCGACATTCGCGACGAATCCGCTGAAGACGTGCGCATCGTGTTGGAGCCGCGCAACCGCACCGTCGAGGCCGAATTGCTGATGGAGCAGTTGTTCCGTCAGACCGATTTGGAAATCCGCTTCGGCCTCAACATGAACGTGCTGGATAAGGATGCCATCCCGCGCGTCATGAATTTGAAGGAGGTGCTGCGCGCCTTCCTCGACCACCGCATGGTCGTGCTGGAGCGCCGCACCCGTCACCGCCTGGAAAAGATCGCCAAGCGGCTGGAGGTGCTGGAAGGCTATCTGGTCGCCTACCTCAATTTGGATGAAGTCATTCGCATCATCCGCGAGGAGGACGAGCCCAAGACCTTCATGATGACGGCGTTCGGGCTGACCGATAACCAGGCCGAAGCCATCCTCAACATGCGCCTGCGCTCGTTGCGCAAGCTTGAGGAGTTCGAAATCCGCAAGGAGCATGACCTGCTCTCGGCGGAGAAGGGCTCGCTGGAGGCGTTGCTGGCCGATGAAGGCCTGCGCTGGACCACCATCGCCGCGCAAATTGCCGAGACCCGCAAGAAGTTCGGCTCCGGCCTGCTGGGCGACCGCCGCACCGAATTGGGCGACGCGCCGTCCGCGGTCATCGTCCCCATGGAAGCCTATATTGAGCGCGAGCCCATCACCGTCATTCTGTCGGAAAAGGGCTGGATACGTGCGTTGAAGGGCCATAGCGATCAGCTGGACACCATCAAATTCAAGGAAGGCGACCAGCTGAAATTCGCCATCAAGGCGGAGACCACGGATAAAATCCTGTTCTTCGCCACCGATGGCCGCTTCTACACCATCGGTGGCGACAAGATGCCGTCGGGCCGCGGCTTCGGTGAGCCCCTGCGTCTGATGATCGACATGGCCAACGATGCCGACATCGCCCATGTCTTCCCGCACAAGCCGGGCCGCAAGCTGCTGCTGTCGTCCAATGGCGCGCGCGGCTTCGTGGTCGAAGAGAACGAGGTTCTCGCCCAGACCAAATCGGGCAAGATGGTGCTGAATTTGGGCGACGGCGAGAAGGCGGCGTTCTGCCTGCCGGCCGAGGGTAATGCGGTCGCCATCATGGGCGATAACCGCAAATTGCTGGTGTTCATGACCGAGGAAATCCCGGTCATGGCCCGTGGCCGTGGAGTCATCCTGCAGAAATACCGCGACGGCCATGTGGCCGACATCAAGGTGTTCAATTTGGCCGACGGCCTGTCCTGGCCCTCGGGCGAGCGCACCCGCACCGAGCCGGATTTGACCGCCTGGGTCGGCAAGCGCGCCTCGGTCGGACGGTTGCCGCCCAACGGTTTCCCCCGGAGCAACAAGTTCAGTTAAGAGGGAAGGGGCTGGTTTCCCTGTGGTCACACCACCATCTTCATGCCAGGATTGATTAGTACCGCGCGCAAAGTGCGGATCTAAGAATTACTGGAGGAAACGATGGAAAGACGTTCGTTCCTGAAGGCCGCCACTGTGGGCGCCGCCGCCACCGCCATTGCGGCACCGGCTCTTGCTCAGACCATGCCCGAAATCAAATGGCGCATGGCATCCAGTTTTCCCAAGAGCCTGGACACCATCTATGGCGGCGGTGAGTTTGTCGCCAAGCGTGTGGCCGAACTGACTGACGGCAAGTTCCAAATCCGCGTTTTCGCCGGCGGCGAAATCGTTCCCGGCTTGCAGGTGCTGGACGCCGTGCAGCAGGGCACCGTCGAATGCGGCCACAGCGTGGCCTATTATTACGTGGGCAAAGACCCGACCTTCGCTTTCGAAGCCGCCATGCCGTTCGGCCTGAACGCCCGGCAGAACAATGCGTGGCTCTATCATGGCGGCGGTCTGGAATTGGTGCGCGAGTTCTACAAGGACTACAACGTCATCAACTTCCCCGCCGGCAATTCGGGCACCCAGATGGGCGGCTGGTTCCGTAAGGAAATCAAATCGGTCCAGGACCTTCAGGGCCTGAAGATGCGCATCGCCGGCATCGCTGGCCGCGTCATGGCGAAGTTGGGTGTGGTGCCGCAGCAATTGGCCGGCGGCGACATCTATCCGGCGCTGGAAAAGGGCACCATCGACGCCGCCGAATGGGTCGGCCCCTATGACGACGAAAAGCTGGCCTTCTATAAGGTCGCCAAGAACTACTACTACCCTGGCTTCTGGGAAGGCGGCCCGACCTTCTCGGCTTACGTCAATCTGGATCAGTGGGCCAAGCTGCCCAAGCAGTACCAGATCGCCTTCGAGACCGCGTGTGCCGAAGCCACCATGGACATGCAGTCCAAATACGACGTGCAGAACATCACCGGCCTGAAGAAGCTGGTGGGTGCGGGCACGGCTTTGCGCCCGTTCCCCAAGGACGTCATGATCGCTGCCCAAAAGGCCGCCTTCGAGCTGTATGACGAGATCGCCAAGGAGAACCCGAGATTCGCCAAGATCTACGGGCCGTGGAAGGCATTCCGCGACGATGTTCAATTGTGGTGGAAGGTGGCCGAGTTCAGCTTCGACCAGTTCGTGCTGACCAACCCGGTGAAGAAATAAGTCTGTGGCGGACCCTGCTGTAATGGCAGGGTCCGTTTTTTTACACGAATGAACACGAATAAACACGAATGGGGCAGTGTGGCCGACCCAGGTCGTGCACCTGGAATTCGACCTTATTCGTGTTCATTCGTGTAAAAACCTTACCTGCACACAACAAAAAAGCCCCCCGGCGTAAACCGGGGGGCTTTCTTATAACGGAACCGATTACTGCGCGATGACGCTCACAGCGCGGCGGTTCTTGGACCATGCGGTTTCGCCGGCGCCGACCGATTCGGGGCGTTCCTTGCCGTAGGTGGTGGTCTGCAGGCGGCTGCCCGAGACGCCCTGGGCCAGCAGGTACTCGCGCACCGACTGGGCACGGCGGTCGCCCAGCGCCAGATTGTATTCGCGGGTGCCGCGCTCGTCGGCATGGCCTTCGATGCGCAGGCTGATGGTCGGGTAGCGGCGCAGGAAGGCGACCTGGCGATCCAGGATTTGCTTGCCTTCGCCGTTCACGCTGACGGCATCGGTGCCGAAATAGACGCGGTCGCCGACGGCGGTCTGGAACTCTTTCTGAAGCTGAGCGAGACGCTCGGCCTCGGTCAGCGCACCCTGGCCGATGGCACCGCGGGGCTGCTGGTAGCCCTGGGCCGAGCCCGAGCCGGCAGCGCCACCGGTTTGCTGGGATTCATCCGAGCAGGCCGAAATGGCCATCAGCGCGGCGAGGGCGGTGAACGAAACGACGATGCGACGCATAGCTGTGTGTCCCCTGGTAGTGTCTTGTTCTCGGCAATTTCGCCGATGAAAATGGCAGAAATATGGAACGGCCCCTCCTTTGGGGGGAGAGGCCGCCCATTTACCACAAACTGTGGTCTCAGCCCAGATTCTTCTCGACAAATTCCCAATCGATCAAATTGTCGATGAAGGCCTGGACGAAATCGATACGGCGGTTCTGGTAATCCAAATAGTACGCGTGCTCCCACACGTCCACCGTCAACAACGCCTTCTGCCCATGCGCCAAAGGCAGGTCGGCATTGCCGGTCTTGGTGATCTTCAGCTTGCCGTTCTCCAGCACCAGCCAAGCCCAGCCCGAGCCGAACTGGGTGGTGGCGGCGGAGCGGAAGTCCTCGATGAACTTATCGAAGCCGCCCAGATCGGACTCGATCTTGGCGAGAACCTTGCCCGACGGCTTGCCGCCGCCGTTCTTCTTCATGCAATTCCAGAAGAAGGTGTGGTTCCACACCTGGGCGGCATTGTTGAACAGGCCCTGCTTGGCCGGCAGATCCTTGGCAGCCGCGAGGATGATGTCCTCAAGCGGCTTGTCCGCCAGATCGGTGTCCTTGATCAGACCGTTCAGATTGTTCACATAGGCGGCGTGGTGCTTGCCGTGGTGGAATTCCAGCGTGCGGGCCGAGATATGCGGCTCGAGCGCGCTCTTGTCATAGGGAAGCGGGGGAAGCTCGAAAGCCATTTGTGCCTCTTTTGGTTGGATGGGTGGGCCAAAGGTTACTTTGGAAAAGGTCTAAACCTGCCGCCCAAGATAGGTAAGGGCGGCACCAATGTGAAGTCCCAAAAATCCTATCACGCGAATGACAGGTCGTCGCGCCCGATGGCAAGGCGCGCGGCGGTCAGTCCGGAGGCAATGGCAGCTTCGATGGTACAGGGCCAGGGGGACGCCATCCAATCGCCCGCAAGCCATAGAAACGGTATCTTGGTGGCAGGTCCGGGACGGTTTTCCACCACCTCGGGGGTATGGGCCAGGGTGGCGCGGCGTTCCTTAATGACACGGCAGGGCGGCAGGCGGGCGGGATCGGCCCCCAGCAATGCGGCCACGTCACGCCACAGGGTTGCGGCCAGATCGTCCGTGGACATGTCCAGCAGGCGGTCGGCGGCGGAGATCGTCACCGAGGCCACGTCGTCGCGCACGAACAGCCATTGGGCCATTCCGCCGATCAAACCTAGGAAGCGCTGGCCGCCGGGCAATTCAGCGGGGTGGTTCAGGCGGTAATGGGCGTTGACGATGGCGCGGGTCGGCATGGGCGGCAGCCCAGGCAGCAGCTCGGATGCGGCCCAGGGCGGCAGCGCTAGCACCACGCGGTCATGGGGACCCAAGGCGATGGTGCCATCGTCGAATTCCAAGGAACGGTCGCCCACAGCCACCAAGCGCCGGCGGAAATTCACCTGGGCGCCGTACGAGCCCAAGGTGGCGATGGCGGGGGCGGCGAAGGCTGCCGACAGGCCGCCTTGGGCGATGAACGGACGCATGGCGGTCTTGCCGCCCATGAGCAGCTCGCGCAGCACGCAGCCGAACAGCTTGGCCGAGGCATCCTCCGCCTGGGTGTTCAGCATGGCCTCGCACAACGGCTGCCACAACGCGGCGAAAGACCGTTTGCCGCCCAGGCGCCCGGCCACGCTTTGGCCCGCCGGCACCCAGGGTAATCCCATGGCCGCAACGGTTTCCCACACGCCCGATGTCAACTTGCCCGGTGACAGCACCCATTGCCGCCCGCTGGCAAGGTCGAGGAAGGGGAATAATGGCGCTACGGCCTCCAGTGTTTCATGGCCGCCGATGGCGGTGGCGAAAGCCAGCGCGTGGCGGTTGGCGCCCAGCATCAGATGGGTGCCGTTATCGATCATGCGGTCCAGCCGGTCGCAGCGGAACGAGCGGCAGCGGCCACCGGCCTGGGGCGCCGCTTCATGCAACGCCACCCGCCAGCCGCCCCGCGCGGCAGCCACCGCACAGGCAAGGCCGGCCATACCGGCGCCGACCACGTGAAGAGTCTGTTGGGGGAGTGTTCCGGTCATGACCCCGCCGCCGCGACGGTCAGCGCGATCCACAGGCGGGTGAACCGGCCCAGGCGCGGCGGGGTTTCGGGGTGGCGCCAATTGTTGCGGACCAGCCGGGCCAATTGCCGGCGATAGGTCGCCATCATCACCCTGGCGGGCAGCAGGGCATGGCGGCCCAGGCGGGCCAGTTGGGCTTCGGCGGCGCGGAAGTCGTCTTCGGCCATCTCCGCCACCATGGCGCAGGCGGCGGGTAGGGCAGGGTGAGTCAGCACTGCGCGCGGGGTCAGGAAGTGCATGCCGGCGGCGTGCAGGGCTTCGGCGGGCAGATACAGCCGGCCCAGCCCGGCATCCTCGGCCACGTCGCGCAGGATGTTGGTTAACTGCAACGCTTCGCCCAGGACGACGGCCAATTCGTCGGCGTCGGGACGGCCAAAGATGCGCACCGCCAGCATGCCCACGGACCCGGCGACCCGGCGGCAATACAGGCGCAGTTCCGCCAAACTGGGGGCCGTCAACGGGCCATTGACATCCATCTCCATGCCGTCGATCAGCGCATCCAACTCGGCGCGGGGCAGGGCGAAGCGGTCGATGGCGGGTTTGAGCGCGACTAAGGTGGGGTCCAGTGCCACGCCGGTCTCGAACAGGGCGGCGACGGCGCCGCGCATGACGGACAGCTTGGCCCGGCGGGTGTCCATGGGGGCGTCACCATCGGCGATGTCGTCCAGCCGGCGGCAATAGCCGTACAGGGCGAACATGGCGGCCCGTTGTTCGGCGGGCAGCAGGCGCATGGCCCAATAGAAGGAGGAACCGCCGCTCATGCCCGGATGCCAAGGCCTTGCAGCACGCCCACCACTATCGCCCCGGCGTAATCCAGGGATGACAGCTTGACCCGCCCGGCCAGGGGGTCGCCGTGGCGCAGCCGTTTAGACAGGCGCTCGGCCACGGCGAAGGTGATGGCGGCTTGGCAGCGCAAGCGGCGGTCATGGATGCGCGAGGGCAGCGGGCAAGCCATCTCGATCAGCCCATCCACATGGTCCAGCGCCATGTCCAGCACGTGGCGCAATTGGGGGCCGGTGGTTTCCTCGGCGAAGGCGTCATAGCCCAGCCCCGCCATTTGCAGCCAATCGCGCGGCACATAGACCCGGCCCAGCGCGCTGAAATCGTCGCCGCAATCCTGCAAATGGTTGAGCACCTGAAGGGCCGCGCACAGGGCATCCGATGACGCGAAGGACTCGGCGCTTTCGCCATGCAATTCCAGCAGGAAGCGTCCCACTGGCGCCGCCGAGAACTTGCAATAGGCCATCAAATCGCACCAGTCGCGGCAATGGTCCACCAACGCGTCGCGGCGGAAGGCTTGCAGCAATTGGGCGGCATGGCCCAGCAGCACCTCGTCGCCGTCCACGGCTTGGCGCAGGGCCAAGGCGGACAGGGTGTCGGGGCGGGCGGTGGCGCCGAGCAGGGCTTCTTCCAGGGCGTCCAGGCGGGTCAGTTTGACGTCGGCAGTCAGATGGGGATTGTCGGCCACGTCGTCGGCGGTGCGGGCAAAGCGATAGAACGCCATCACCTGATCGCGGATGGGGGCGGCCAACAACAGGGAAGCCACGGGGAAGTTTTCCTCGCGGGCGGTCTTTCCAGGTTGGCTTGTCAGGGCGACAACGGCGGCCCGGGGCAAAGGGACCTCCCATTGGTGCGATGCAGGAAACCGTTTATATATGCCACGCCCATGTGAGGGCCGTATAGGGGATTTGCTGCATCCATGTCTTCTGACCATACCTTGTCCCCCGCCGCCGAGGATGTTCGCCGCCATGACCGCGAGCGCTTCGTCACCGCCTTGTTCGCCCCGCCCGAGGCGCGCGCCGATCTGCTGGTGCTGTATGCGTTCAATCTGGAGGTGGCCAAGGTGCGCGAAAGCGTGCACGAGGCCATGGCCGGCATGATCCGCCTGCAATGGTGGCGCGAGATGTTGTCAGGCAGCCGGGACGAGGAAGCCGCCCGCCATCCGGTGGCTGGGCCGCTTTTGGCGCTGACCCGCCAGCGCGGGCTGAGCTTGGAGCCGTTCGAGCGCCTGCTGGAGGCCCGCGAAACCGATCTTTCCGCCGCACCGCCCGCAGACATGGCTGCGCTGGAGGTCTATGCGGAAGGCACGTCGGGGGCGTTGACCCAATTGGCCCTGGCGATCCTGGGGGCCGAAGCGGCGGAAGCGGGCCGTCTGGCTGGTGCCGGCTATGCCCTGACCGGCCTATTGCGGGCGGTGCCGGTGCATCTGTCAACTGGCCGGTTGGCGCTACCCGAGGCGGTGCTGCAAGCCGCCGGCACGTCATCCGATCAAGTCCTGGCCGGCCGTGCCGACAAAGCCGCCATCGCCCAGGCCGCCCGCATGGTGGGCGAGCGGGCGCGGGAGCTGCTGGCTCAGGCGCGGCGGGTGCGGGTGGAGCGCAAGGCTGTGCCCGCCCTGCTGCCCGCCACTTTGGCCTCGGGGCATTTGAGTACCCTGGAACGGGCGGGCTGGGACGTGTTCGACACCCGAGTGGCGCGGCCACGGCCCATGCCGGTGCGGTTGGCGGTCAATGCGTTGCTGGGGCGGTTTTAGCCCTTGGTGTGCCATGGCGGGTCGGGCAACACCTGGAACAGGTTGTTCAACCCCTGGCCCCACATGCCGCGAATGGTTTCAAAATAGGCGTCGTGTTCGCCGATGACCTGATGGGTGCCCACTTCGAAGCTGTTGGCGTGGTACAGCATGAGGTCGATGGGCAGGCCGACTGTGACGTTGGAACGGATAGTAGAATCAAGGGATAACAGCGCGCACTTCGCAGCTTGGGTGAGGTCTGTTTTGGTGGTGATGACGCGGTCGATGATGGGCTTGCCGTATTTGGTTTCGCCGATTTGGAAGTAGGGCGTCTCGGGCGTCGCTTCGATGAAATTGCCGGCGGCGTAGATCAGGAACAGGCGCGGGGCCTCGCCCTTGATCTGGCCGCCCAGGATCAGCGAGACGCTGAATTCCACCCCGGTTTCCTTCAGTGCCTTGGCATCGCGCTGGTGCACTTCGCGCACGGCTTGGCCCACCAGCACGGCGGCGTCATACAGGGAATCCACCACCATCATGGAACGGTAGGGGTTCTCTGACTTGATATGCTGGTCCAGGATGGCGACCACGGCCTGGGTGATGGCCAGATTGCCGGCGCTCATCAGGGTCAGCAGGCGCTCGCCCTTGCGTTCCCAGATGCGCATTTTGCGGTAGGTGGAGATGTGATCCACACCGGCATTGGTGCGCGAATCCGATGCGAACACCAAGCCCTGATCCAGGGCCATCGCCACGCAATAGGTCATTAGTCCCCCCGATTATACGCTATTGCTCAAACATATCAGCGACCTGGACGGTCACGTTCATTTCCTCATGGCCGCCGCCCAGACGCATCCCCCGCACGGGCGCAGCTCCTTGGTAATCGAAAGCCACCGCCAGCCGCACATAGGCCTGGGTGGCGCTTTGCTTGTTGCTGGGATCGAAGCTGACCCAGCCCAGATCGGGCACCAATGCTTCGGCCCAGGCGTGGGTTGCCAGATGGCGGCCATCCTCGGCACTGGTGTGGAGATAGCCGCTGACATAGCGGGCCGGAATGTTCCAGGTGCGGCAGCAGGCGATGAACAGATGGGCATGGTCCTGGCACACGCCGCTGCCCTGGGCCAAGGCCTCGGATGCCGACGAATGCACGTGGGTGTCGCCTTGAGAGTAGTTCACCGTGTCGTGAATGCCCGCCATCAACGCATGCAGCAGTGCCAGATCGCCCCGGGCGCGGAACTTGCCGAATGGGGCGGCGAAGTCGCGGATGCGCCCATCCAGGCTGGTCAGTGGTGTCGCCCGCAAATAAGCGGCGGGCGGCAGGGCGGTGGGGTCCACGGGCACAATGCCGTGGGTTTCGCTGGTCTCCACCTCGCCCGAGACGCGCATGTTCAGATGGTCGTGCCGGCTGGTCTGGACCACGCAATGGACCAGATTGCCGAAGCCGTCCCGCCACGGGATGGCTTGGCCCGGCACGTCCAAATTCCAGCGCAACACCCGCTGCCCCGCTTCTTCGCGCGGGGACAGACGGACGTATTGCACGGCATAGGTCGTCTCGGCGCTGTAGCCGTAATCCGTATGGTGGTCGATGGCGAGTTGCATGCAGACCTCAGGGGAGCAAAAGGAAGTCCGCGTGAATTTGGCTGCCCACTTCATTGTTGCGGGCCAGGAAGTCGGTCACGAAACCGTCCAATCCCTCGGCCAGGATTTGGTCCAGCCGGCCGTAATGCAATTGGGCATGAAGTGCCCCGGCGAGCCGGGTGCATTCGGCCACCGGCGAAATACGTTCGAGAATTTCCGAGACGGCGTTCAGGCAGAAATGCAGCGAACGGGGTACGTCGGCATTCATGATCAGCATTTCGGCCACGCCGGCGGGTGACACGTCGTCGCGGGTCAGTGCCCGATAGGCCTTGTAGGCCGACACGGATTTCAGCACTGCCGCCCAATGCAATTGGTCCGAAGCCTCAACCACGCGGGTTTCGGCGGTGACGCCTTGCGAGCGCACCTCCAGCAGGCGGGCGGTGTTGTCGGCGCGTTCCAGGAAGGTGCCCAGGCGGACGAAACTGAAGGCCTCGTCACGCAGCATGGTGCTGTGGGTGGCGCCGCGCACGGTGTGCGAGCGGTCCTTGACCCATTCGCAGAAGCCGGTCAGGCCTTGCTCGCGCAGCCGCGCCCCGTCGATGCCCTTCAGCGCCAGCCAAGTGGAGTTGATGACCTCCCACAACTCGGTGGGAACGACGCTGCGCACCGCATGGGCGTTTTCACGGGCATATTTCAGGCAACTGAAGATGCTGGACGGATTGGTGGAATCCAGCACCGCCCAGGTGATGACGGCGCCGGCGGACGCTTCGCCGTGGCGTTCCGTATAGGCTTCGACGCCGCCGGTGATGGTCAGCGCCGGGGCCCAGCAATCGCGGGCACTGACGCCGGACAAGGCAAGGCGGCTGGCGACATCGAGGAAGCGGGCGATGTTCTCGGCGCGCTCGATGTTGCGGCTCATCCAGTACAGGTGATCGGCGGTGCGGCTCAGCATTCGTCTTCCTCCAGCACCCAGGTATCCTTGGTTCCACCGCCTTGCGACGAATTGACCACCAGCGATCCTTCCTTAATGGCGACGCGGGTCAGGCCGCCGGGAACCACCGTGGTGGTTTCGCCCGACAGCACGAACGGGCGCAAATCCACATGGCGCGGCACGATGCCCTTGTCCACCAGGGTCGGGCAGGTGGACAGCGCCAGGGTGGGCTGGGCGATGTAGTTGCTGGGGTTGGTCAGGATCTTGGCGCGGAAATCCTCGATCTGCGCCTTGGTGGAGGTCGGTCCCACCAGCATGCCGTAACCGCCCGAGCCGTGGACTTCCTTGACCACCAGTTCGCCCAGATGCTCCAGCACGTATTTGCGCTCGTCCTCGCGCTCCAGCCGCCATGTGGGCACGTTGGCCAGCAGCGGTTCCTCGCCCAGATAGAATTTGATCATCTCGGGGACGTGGATATAGGTGGATTTGTCGTCGGCCACGCCGGTGCCGATGGCATTGGCCAGGGTCACGCCGCCCTGGCGATAGACTGACAGCAATCCGGCCACGCCCAAGGTGGAATCGGCGCGGAACGCCAGCGGGTCCAGGAAGTCGTCGTCGATGCGGCGATAGATCACGTCCACCCGCCGGGGGCCGCGCGTGGTGCGCATCCAGACCAAGCCCTCGGACACGAACAGGTCGCGGCCTTCCACCAGATCGACGCCCATCTGCTCGGCCAGGAAGGCGTGCTCGAAATAGGCGCTGTTGTGATAGCCGGGCGTCAGCACCACCACCTTGGGCTCGCCGTCGCAGGCGGCGGGGGCGACGCTGCGCAGGGCCTTCAGCAGCATGTCGGGGTAGTGATCCACCGGCTTGACCCGGTGGCGGGCGAACAATTGCGGGAACAGGCGCATCATCATGGCCCGGTCTTCCAGCATGTAGGAAACACCGGACGGCGTGCGCAGATTGTCTTCCAGCACGTAGAATTCGTCGGCGCCGGTGCGCACCACGTCCACGCCGGCGATCTGGACATAGACGTTGCGGGCCACGTCCAGGCCGTGCATTTCCGGGCGATAGCTTTCATTGCCCAGCACCTGTTCGGGCGGGATGATCCCCGCCTTCAGGATGTTCTGGTCATGATAGATGTCGTGGATGAAGGCGTTCAGCGCCTTGACCCGCTGAATGCAGCCGTCATGGATTTTGGTCCATTCCTTGGCCGTCAGCACGCGAGGGATGGGGTCGAACGGGATTAGGCGCTCGGTGCCCTCCTGATCGCCATAGACGTTGAAGGTGATGCCGATGCGGCGGAACAGTTCGTCCGCCTGCTCATGCTTGCGCGGCAGCAGATCGGGCGCCACGGACAATAGCCAGTTCTCGTATGACCGGTAGGGCGCACGAACTGCGCCGTCCGGACTCTTCATTTCGTCGAACGCCATTGGTCTCCCTCTGCGTAGCAACCCGGTTTAGAACCTCTGCAACCTTCATGCCTAGCGCGCAGCCGCCGAAAACCGTGGGGGGCAGGACCGCGCTGCCCAAAGCGAGGGCAGTTCGGGCGATTGCCTGACCAGTGAATGGGCAGCTTGCAGCTTAGGCACAGCGGGCGCACATCCCTTAGGAGGGATGGAGATATGCCATGATCATACCTGAAAGACCCCACAACGCCGATGCCCATTCGCGCATGGGGGCCGCCATACGTGCAGATGAGGCTACGCTGCTGGCGGAATTGATGGCCCATGCCCGGCTGGACCCCGCCATGGCGGCGGCGGTTTCCGCCGATGCCGCCCGGTTGGTCGAAGGCGTGCGGCGGCGGAAATCGGGCGGCGATCTGGACGCTTTCCTGCGCGAGTTCAGCCTGTCCACCCAGGAAGGCGTGGTGCTCATGTGTCTGGCCGAGGCGCTGTTGCGCATCCCCGATACGGACACCGCCGACCGGCTGATCCGCGACAAGGTGGGCGGGGCTGATTGGGCGCGCCATTTGGGGCGCTCGGACTCGGCCTTCGTCAATGCCTCCACCTGGGCGCTGATGCTGACCGGGCGGTTCATGCGGCTGGAGGCCGAGCCCATGGGCGTGCTGGCCCGGCTGGTCACCCGCACCGGCGAACCGGTGGTGCGCGAGGCCATGATCCAGGCGGTGCGTATCATGGGCCGTCAATTCGTCATGGGCCGCACCATCGCCGAGGCGCTGGCCCGCGCCCGCGATAACAAGGCCTATGCCTATTCCTTCGACATGCTGGGCGAGGCGGCGCGCACCGCCGAAGACGCCAAGCGCTATCAACACGCCTATGCCGAATCCATTGCCGCCATCGGTGCCGAAGGGGGCGGGGCGGGGATCTCGGTTAAATTGTCAGCGCTGCATCCGCGTTATGAATATGCCCAGCATGCCCGCGTGATGGCCGAGCTGGTGCCGCGCTTGGGCGAATTGTGCCGGCTGGCCCGTGATGCAAACATCAGCCTGACGGTGGATGCGGAGGAAGCCGACCGGCTGGGTTTGTCCCTGGACGTCATCAAGGCGGTGTTCACCGATCCCGCCTTGTCGGGCTGGGACGGTTTCGGCTTGGCGGTGCAGGCCTATCAGAAACGGGCGAGGCCGCTGATCGGCTGGCTGGCGGAATTGGCGCGCGGCCAATCGCGGCGGCTGATGGTTCGTCTGGTCAAGGGCGCCTATTGGGACAGCGAGATCAAACGGGCGCAGGAACGCGGCCTGGACCTCTATCCGGTGTTCACCCGCAAAGCCGCCACAGACGTGTCCTATCTGGCCTGCGCGCGGGATTTGCTGGCGGCGCCGGACGCGTTCTATCCCGCTTTCGCCACCCACAACGCCCATACGGTGGCGGCAGTACACGCCATGGCCGGGACCAATCGCGCCTGGGAGTATCAACGCCTGCATGGCATGGGCGAGGCACTCTACGACCAAGTGGTGGAGCACCATTCGTGCCGGGTCTATGCCCCGGTGGGCAGTCATGAGGAACTGTTGCCTTATCTGGTGCGCCGCCTGCTGGAGAACGGCGCCAATACCTCCTTCGTCAACCGTTTGGCCGATGAGGCGGTGCCGGTGGAGCGCATTGTCAGCCACCCGGTTGACACTCTCGCGGCGTATACGGTGCTGCCCAATCCCCGCCTGCCGCTGCCGCCCGAACTGTATGCCCCCGAGCGGCGCAATGCGCGTGGCTGGGATTTGGCCGATCCCGAGACCCTGGCGGAGTTGCAGGCGGGCATGGCGGCGGCCGGGCAGGAATTCACTGCCGGCCATGGGCTTTCTGGGCAATCCATTGCGGTGATGAACCCGGCGGATACGCGATGCCAGATTGGCAGCGCTACAGAAGCCGCGCCCGAAGATGTCACCCGCGCCGTCAACCGTGCGGTTGACGCCAGCCGGGACTGGGACAGTCTGGGTGGCGAGGGCCGTGCCCGCATTCTGGAGCGGGCCGCCGATTTGTACGAGGCAGCGGCGCCAGAACTCATGCTGCTGGCCATCCGCGAGGCGGGCAAGACCATCCCCGATGCGGTGGCGGAACTGCGCGAGGCGGTGGATTTCCTGCGCTATTACGCCGCCCAGGCGCGGGCCAAGTTTCAGCCCATGGCCCTTCCGGGCGTCACCGGCGAAACCAACACATTGGAACTGCACGGGCGCGGGGTGTTCGCCTGCATCTCGCCATGGAACTTCCCCCTGGCCATCTTTACCGGGCAGGTGGCGGCGGCACTGGCGGCGGGCAATGGGGTGGTGGCGAAACCAGCCGAACAAACCCCGCTGATCGCCGCCCGCGCGGTGCGCCTGCTGCACAAGGCCGGGGTGCCGACGGATGTGCTTGGGTTGGTTTTGGGTGATGGAAGGGTGGGGCAAATGTTGGTCAGCCAACCCGGCATTGCCGGTGTGGCCTTCACCGGCTCCACCGAAATTGCGCGGATGATCGCCCGCACCCTGGCGGCCAAGGACGGCCCCATCGCCACGCTGGTGGCGGAAACCGGCGGCATCAATGCCATGATCGTGGACAGTTCAGCCTTGCCGGAACAGGTGGTGGCTGACGTTGTGACGTCCGCCTTCGGCAGTGCCGGCCAGCGATGCTCGGCCTTGCGCCTGCTGTTCCTGCAAGATGATATCGCAGCCAAGATTCAGGACATGCTGGCCGGGGCCATGATGGAACTGGCGGTGGGCGACCCTGCCCATCTGGCGACGGATGTGGGGCCGGTGATCGATGGCCCGGCGCGGGATGCGCTAGAGGCTCACGCGGCCAGATTGGCCCGAGACGGCCAGTTGCTGGCCCAATGCCGGCTGCCGCCTTCAACCCGTTACGGAACGTTCTTCGCCCCGCGCGCCTATGTGCTGGACCGGCCCCAATGGCTGGACCGCGAGGTGTTCGGGCCGTGCCTGCATGTGGTGCGTTACAATGCCGACCGGCTGGACGATGTGTTGGCGTGGATCAGGGCAAGCGGCTACGGCCTGACCTTGGGCATCCATTCGCGGATCGATGCGTTTGTGCAACGGATTTGCCGGCAGGCATCCGTGGGCAACATCTATGTCAATCGCAGCATGATCGGGGCAGTGGTGGGGTCGCAGCCCTTCGGCGGCGAGGGCTTGTCGGGCACCGGACCCAAGGCGGGCGGTCCCCACAGCCTTTACCGTTTCGCTTGCGAAAGAAGCGTCACGGTGAACGTGGCCGCAGCGGGCGGGAATGCCGCGTTATTGGCGCAAATGGAGTAATAACGGGGTGGCAACCCACCCCGTCAACCTTGGTTTACTTGCCGCAGCCACAGGTCTTGATGCCCAGCGGCAGGTAAGCCGGGCACCAGCCGATGATGCCGGTGAGCAGGGGAACCACGCCGATATAACCCCAGACGCCCACGGTGCCGGTGACCGCCAGGGCGATCAGGGCAATGCCAGCGGCGATGCGAAGGATACGGTCGATGCCGCCAACGTTCTTGTTCATGGTCGGGGTGCTCCAGCAGGTGTGAACTGGCACTGGTGTAACCGGTTCCTGCTGGCGGGTCCGTGACAAGGTCACAAAGATCTTAAGAAAGCGATGCGGTCTTTACGAAAGCGATTGCAGCCCTTCGCGGTCCTTCACCTCGATACGGCCACGATGCAGGATCACCCAGCCGCGCCGCTCGAATTCCTTGAGCTGGCGGCTGATGACTTCGCGCGCGGTGCCCAGTTCGACGGCGATGTCTTGGTGGGTGGCGCGGATTTCCTGCTGGGCATCGGCATGCTGGCGCAGCCATCCGCTCAGGCGCACGTCGATGCGGCCGAACGCCACTTCCTCGATCAGCATCAGCAAATCGGCGATGCGCGAGGCATAGGCGGAAAAGACGAAATCGCGGAAGGCTTCCGACTTGCCCAGCAGGGTGCGGAAGGTGGCGGCGGGCAGGATCAGCGCCTTGACGGCGGTCTCGGTAATGCCCTCGGCGGAATAGTCCTCGCGGGCGATCAGGCAATTGGTGGTCAGTACGCAGGATTGGCCGCTTTCCACCCGGTACAGCACGATCTCGCGTCCGCCCTCGGACACCTTCTGCACCCGGATCGAGCCCTCCAGCACCAGCACGTAGCTGGAGCATTCGGCGCCGTCCTGAAACAGCGAGGTGCCGGCGGGGATCGCCATGACACGGGCCGAGGCCTCTAGCGTGCGGGCGGAATCCGCGTCCAGGCGGGCGAATTGCGGGAAACAGGTGGCGATTTCTGCGTTCATGGACGGGCATAGTGCCCAAACCCGCCGGCTTAGGCTACAAGCTTCAGATGCGTCCTACCCGTATTGCCCTTTTGCTGCTTTGCTTGGCCGGGTCGGCAATGGCCGGCGACCTCCAGGCGGTGCCCCGCGCTTTGGCCCCCGATGCCGGCCCGCGTCCCCGCTTGGGCGAAACGGAAGTGCTGGGCATCATGGAATTGCGCAGTTCCGACAATCGCTTCGGCGGTTTGTCCGGCCTGTCCTTCGACGGAAAGAACTTGGTGGCCGTCAGCGATAAGGGCCGTTGGCTCAGCTTCCGCCTGGATGTGGACAATGAGGGCCGCCCCACAAATGTGGGCCAGCTGGAAATCGGCGAGCTTGGCGGCTTGGACGGCGGCAAGCAGGACGGCGATTCCGAAGAAATCACCAGAACGCCCGAAGGCTGGGTGGTCAGTTTCGAGCGCCGCCACCGGTTGATGCTTTACCCCGACACCCTGTCCGGCAAGCCGGTGCGTCTGGCCGCGCCCCAGGGCTATGCCCGCCAGCCCGGCAATGGCGGGGGCGAGGCGGTGGCGCGGCTGACCGATGGCCGCCTGCTGCTGCTGTCGGAAGAGGGTGGCAATGACGACAGTACCGGCTGGGCGTGGCTGGGCCGCTCCGGCGCCTGGGAACGCCTCAGCTACCGGCGTGAGGGCCTGTTCCACCCCACTGGGGCGGCGACGCTGCCCAATGGCGATGTGCTGGTGACCGAACGGCGCTTCACCTGGATGGGCGGGGTGGCGCTGCGGCTGGTGCGCCTCAAAGCCGCCGACATCCGATCTGGCGCGGTGCTGAACGGGGCCGAGCTGTTCCGGCTGGAGCCGCCCTGGCTGGTGGACAATTACGAAGGCATCGCCCTGCGCCAGCGGGAAGATGGGCGCGTGGTCGCCTACTTGGTTTCGGATGATAATTTCAATCCGTTCCAGGCCACCTTACTGATGGCAGTACTGCTGCCGGACTAAGGCCATATTGCTGACTTACCCGCACAGGCCCTAGGTTTGAAGGACCAATTCCTTCAGACCTTGCGTGATGCATCCATGACCATGCTGAGCACGACCAAAGGCCACGACGTGCGGGACATCTCCCTGACCGGCGGGTGGGACGCGTCGCTGATCGAGGATGTCCTGGCCGCCGCCGTGGATTGGGTGTGGGAGGCCGATGCCGAGCAAAAGCTGGTACGGCTGTCATCCCGCTTCGCCGAGGTCACCGGCATCTCGCCCAAAGACGTGATCGGGCGTAGTCTGGACGAATTTCTGCTGCGCTTCCTCATGGACGAGACCGAACTGACCCAGCAGGCCAGGGTGCTGGCGGCGCACGCTCCGTTCCGCAATCTGCACCTTCGCCTGTGGGATGCGCTCAGTGGCCGCATGCGCCATTTCCAATTGTCGGGCCGGCCCTGGTTGGAAGCCGGGCGCTTCGCCGGCTATCGCGGCATCGGCCAGGAAGTGACGGTGCCGGTGGAACGCGAAATGCGCGAAAGCGAAAACCGCTTCCGCACCATCTTCGAACATGCCGCCCTGGGCATCGCCGTGGTGCGGCCCGGTGGCCGGCTGGTCCAGGCCAATCAGGCGCTGGAGGCCATGTTCGGCTATCCGGCGGGCGAGTTGCTGCGGTTGAGCTTCACCGAGCTGACCCACCCCGAAGACCGCGCCGACGACAGCACGGCGGCACGTAAGCTGGTCACCGGCGAGGTGGACAGCTACAGCCGCGAGAACCGTTACCTGCGCCGTGACGGCACGAATTTCTGGGGGCGGCTGACCGCCTCGGTGGTGCCGGGCGATGGCGAGGACCGCTTCACCGTGGTGATGATCGAGGATATCGATGACCGCAAACGGGCCGAGGCCAATCTGAGCCTGTTCCGCAAGGTCATGGATGCCGCCCATGAAGCGGTCACCATCCTATCGCCATCGGGCCACATCCTTTATGCCAACTCGGCCTATGGCCGCTTGTTCGGAGTGGCGCCGAACGCCGTGTCCGGCAGCCATTACCGCACCTATTTCCCGCCATCGTCCCAGGCGGTGATCGACCGCACGGTCGCGCCGGCCCTGCTGCGCGGTGAAAGCTGGGAAGGGGTGATGGATGCCACCGATCCCTCGGGGCGCATCTTCCCGCTGTGGCAGCGTGCGGGCGTGTTGCGTGACGAAGGCGGGCGGGTGCAGTTCTTCTTTGCCTTCATGCACGACAACACCGACCGTCAATTGTTCGAAGACGAATTGTTCGACGCCAAGGAGGCGGCGGAAGAGGCCAACATCGCCAAAACCCGCTTCCTGGCCGCCGCAAGCCACGATCTGCGCCAGCCCATGCAGGCGCTGTCCATGTTCGTCGCCGTGCTGGCGGGGCACGCCATGGACCCGGCCCAGGCGGCTTTGGTCACCCGTATCCAGGACTCGGTCACCGCGCTGGAGGGGCTGCTGAACAGCCTGCTGGACGTGTCCAAGCTGGAAGCCGGGCTGATCGTGCCGCATATATCTCAATTCCCGGTGGCCGGCATGATGGACCGGCTGGCGGCGGAATTCGAGCCGCTGTGCCAAGCCAATGGGCTGGAACTGACAATGGTGCCGTGCCGCCGGGTGGTGCGCAGCGATTCATCCCTGCTGGAACGCATTCTGCGCAATTTGCTCAACAACGCCGTGCGCTACACCAAGACCGGCCGCATCCTGTTCGGCTGCCGGCGGCAGGGCAAGGATCTGGTGTTCGAGGTGTGGGACACCGGCATCGGCATTCCCCAGGCGGAAATGAAGAACATCTTCCGCGAGTTCCATCAGGTCGGCAATTCCGGTCGCGACCGCCGCCAAGGTCTGGGCCTGGGTCTCTCCATCGTGGAACGGCTGGCCGCCCTGTTGGAACATTCCATCACGGTGAAGTCCAACGAGGGCAAGGGCTCGGTGTTCTCGGTGGCGGTGCATGCGACGGAACAGGCGCCGGCCCATACCAAGCCGCGCCAGCTTCAACTGGGTCTGGCCCGCAAGGGCGCCGCCATCCTGGTGGTCGAAGACGAGCCCGACGTGCGCGAAAGCCTGGAATTGCTGCTGGAAAGCTGGGGCCATGTGGTGCTGTCGGCGGCCAGTGCCGAGGACGCCTTGCGCCGCCTGAGCCTGTGGGGCCGCACGCCCGAATTGGTCATCGCCGATTACCGCCTGGAAAACGGCGATACCGGCGGCGAGGCTATCGCCCGCATCGAGGCCCATCTATGCCCCGACGTCAAACTGCCGGCCATCATCCTGACCGGCGACACCGCGCCCGAACGGCTGCAACAGGCCAAGGCACTGGGCCACGGATTGCTGCATAAGCCGGTCCAGGCGCCGTTGTTGCAGAACGCCATCGACGAGGCCTTGGCGCGGGGCGCCCGCGCCCATCGCCGTGCCGCCCGTGGGGCGGGAAAGGGCGACATGAGGAAGGCGAAGGCGTCTTGATTGTTATGTTATGTCAATGCGTTATTTTGTTTTCGTAATGTTACGCTTTAAGCCTCTTCCACGTGACATGACAAGTGCAACTCGCCCGCCGTATTCGCCACCGTGTTCAGGCAGGCTTCCGCCCGCTCGGGGATGGAGACGGAGAAGCGGGTGACGTAGAGGCCTTGTTCGGGCACGCGTTGGGCGTCCAGACGGACGATGTTGGCTTTGAATTCACCGAACACTTCCGACAGCCGGGCGATCAGGCCGGGGCGGTCGCCGCCGGACAGCACCACGCGATGGGTGACGCGGCCCAGGGGGCCATTGGCCGGGTCGAAATCGAACGGACGGACGGTGATGCGGGCGCCCTCGAGTTCGGGCATGGCGGTCAGATCCGCGTCCAATTCGGCGGCGCTCACCTCGGGCGGCAACTCGCACACCGAGGTGAATTCGGCGCCGCTGCCCAGCATGGCGAAGCTGGTGTCGCCCAGATTGGCACCCACCTCGAACAGCCGCCCGGTGATGGCGGCGACAAGGCCGGTGCGGTCGGGGCAGAAGATCGAGATCAGCACGGTGGTCATGGAATTCTCCGGTGGCAATGGGACCTTATGATGCGCGGTTCCTGGCCGTTTGCAACCCCACCGTTGGAGCGGTCTAGTCCCGCCGTCGGGGTTTTTCCGTAGCAAACCCAGTCCATATGTGGGGCATGAAACATATGGGCCGGCTCTCGCTGCTGTTGTTGCTCCTCGCCTCGGTGCCTGCCCAGGCCGGGTTGTCGGAAATACGCCTTGGCGTGTTCGACCACGACATCGGCTTTCTTGGTCATGACAAGGAGGGCGGCGCCGATATCAATGCGGAAGCGTTGTTCGACTCGCCTGATTTTCTGAAAGCCATCTGGGCGCCACGGCCCCATATGGGGGCCAGCGTCAACACCCAAGGTGACACCAGCCAGCTCTATGCCGGGCTGACTTGGACCTATGAGCCGATCCAGAAGGTGTTCATGGATTTCAGCTTCGGCGGTTCGGTCCATAATGGCGAGCTGAACACCAGGGAAATGGACCGCAAGTCTTTGGGATCGCGGGTTCTATTCCGTGAATCCCTGTCCTTGGGCTATCGCATCGACGACCACCATTCCGTGTCCATCGCCTTCGACCACGAAAGCAACGCCAACCTTGCCAGCCACAATGCCGGACTGAACAATCTGGGCATCCGTTGGGGCTACCGGTTCTGAGCCATGACGCTATACTTCCGATCGGATTTCGGGGGGAGAAGCGTGCTCAATCGTCGTTCCATGGCCTTTGCCGGTGCTGCCTTGGCCGTCAGCCTCATGGCGGCATGGCTGGCCTTGACCAACCAAACCATGGATTCCGGCAATGCCCGCCAAGTGGCCCTGGGGGCGCAGGTCTATGCCGGCCATTGCGCTGAATGCCACGGGGCCAAGCTGGAAGGCGAGCCCGATTGGCGCATTCGCAAGCCTGACGGCCAATTGCCGGCGCCGCCCCATGATCTCAGCGGTCACACTTGGCATCACCCGGATGAGCAACTCTTCGCCATCACTAAGCACGGCATGTCCCGCTTCGCGCCGGCGGATTACAAGACCGCCATGCCGGCCTTCATCGGGAAGCTGTCCGACAGTCAAATCCGCGCGGTGATCGCCTATATCAAATCCACATGGCCCGAGGACATTCAGCGCCGCCAGGACGCCCTGAATCGGAACTGACCATCGGTATATGCCGCTTGCACGGACTTGTCCGGCGGGCGGGCCGACGTCACATCCCGATTTCGTCCTAACCGGAATGAGGATGTGAGCCATGGCCTGTTCTCGTCCCTTGCGCGCCGTTGTCGCGGCGGTAACCGCCGGTGTCGTCTTTATTACAACGCTGCCGGTTCCGGCCCAGGCCCGCCTGATTTCCACCGATGCGGTGCTGGCCGGCCAAGAAACGGACGCTGAACGCCAGCGGGTGCAGGACTTCTTGGCCCGTGCCGACGTGCGCCAGCAGATGCAGTCCCTGGGCGTGTCCGCCGACGAAGCGTCCAGCCGCGTGGCCGCTTTGTCCGATCAGGAAATCCACCGCATTGCCGGTCAATTGCCCGATGAGCCGGCGGGCGGCGACGGCCTAGGCGTCATCATCGGCGCCGCCGTGCTGATCTTCGTCATCCTGCTGATCACCGACATTGCCGGACTGACCAAAGTGTTCCCGTGGACCCGCAGCGTACGCTGATCGTCTTAGCGCTGGCCTGCGGGCTGGCGGCCTGCGCCGGGCGCGAGACCGAACGGCTGGTGGCTGACGGTCGAGCGGATGTGGCGCGGGTGGCAGGGGTGCCGTTCTTTCCCCAGACCGAGCGGGCCTGCGGCCCGGCCTCGTTGGCCATGGTGCTGACATGGTCGGGCGTGCCCGTCAGCCCCGAGGCTGTGTCAACCCAGGTTTACACGCCGGGGCGCGAGGGTAGTTTCGCCACCGATATGATGGCCGCCGCCCGCCGTAACGGGCGGCTTGCCGTGCCGGTGACCCAGTTGCCCGATCTGCTGACCGAACTGGCCGCCGGACACCCGGTGCTGGTGTTCCAAAACCTCGGGCTGGACATCTGGCCGGTGTGGCACTTCGCCGTGGCCGTGGGCTACGACCTGCCCGAGCGCAAGGTGGTGCTGCATTCCGGGATTGAGGATTCCCAGCGCCTGTCCCTGGACACGTTCGAGCTCACCTGGGACCGCGCCGACCGCTGGGCGCTGGTGGTGCTGCCGCCCGACCAATTGCCGGCCACCGCCACCGAGCCGGCCGTGGTGGCCGCTGCCGCTGGGCTGGAACGGGTGGGGCTGGCGGATGCGGCGGCCCAGGCCTATGGGGCCGCGTTGTCCCGCTGGCCCGACAGTCTGGGGGCTGCCATGGGGCTGGGCAATGCCCGCTACGCCCTAAACGACCGCAACGGCGCCGAGGCGGCGTTCCGTCTGGCGGTCAAGCACCATCCGGACTCGGCGGCGGGGTGGAACAATCTGGCCCATGTGCTGCTGGAGCGGGGGCGGGGCAAGGAAGCCCGCATTGCCGCCGATAAGGCCTTCGCCTTGGATAGCGGCCAACAGGACATCATCGCCACGCGGGAGGCGGTTAATCAGGCCAGATGAGGACCGTGGCGCCAATGGCTGCCGCTCTTATGGAAGGCTTGGCGGCGCACGGTGTGGAAGGCATGGCCGGTCCAGCCCCGCATCTCGATCACCATGTCGGGCATGGCGATGTGGATCAGGCCGTACCCATTGGCCTCGTCGCGCAAGCGGGTGGAGCAGGCGGTGGAGGCCTGCGCCAGGATGCATGAGCTGTGATGGGCGCCGGCGATCAACTCCACACGGACTTTGTGCACGTGACCGGCCAGCACCAGATCGATGCCGCGATCGGCCAGCACCTCGAACGGGTGTCCCGACAGGGCGGTGGCCGGCGGATGGTGCAGGAATGCCACCTTGCAGGCGCTATCTTCCGCGCCGGCCAGGACCGTATCGATGCGGTCCAGATGGGACGAACGCAGCTTGCCGCTGGTCCAGCGCAAATGCCGCGTGCTGTCCAGGCCGACCACCACCACTTGGTTATCCTGCCAAATCTGGCGTTCCGCATGACCGGCTAGGTGGCGATGGAACTTGGCGCGGGGGCGGAACAGGCGGTTGAGCGGGCTGTGGAGCGGCGCCAGATCGTGATTGCCGGGCACCACCAGGGCAGGGGCGGGCAGGCGGTCCAGGAAGGCGCGGGCCTCGGCGAATTGGGAGGACCGCGCCCGCTGGGTCAAATCGCCCGAGATGACCACCAGATCGGGCCGCGCTTGGGTAAGGTCATCCAGCAGCGCTTCCACCACAGCGGCATCGGTGCGGCCGAAATGCAGATCGGACAGATGGGCGAGCACGGGCACGGATCATCCCTCCGGTTCGGAACGGGGCATCAGCACGGTCAGTGCCTTGGGCCGCAGGCGGAAGACCAGGGGAGAGCGTAACACGGTGACCTCGCCGTCCAAGGACACCATCACCCGGCCTTTGCGGCTGGTGACGCGCACTTCGTCGGCTTTGTAGGTGTCCAGCAGGCGGCCGATCCGCCAGAAGCCAAAAAGCGCATTGACCGCCAGCCACAGCAGGCCGGCGCGGGAGGTGACCTTGGCCACATGTACCACCAGTTCGCCCCGGTCCAGGGCTGCGCGTTTCAGGGGCAGGGTTTGCTCGGACCAGGCGTTGTTGGAGATGACCAGCAGCGGCGTGGTCACCGTGATCAGCTCGCCGCCCACCGACAAGGTGACCCGTACCAGCGGATAGCGGCGGAAGGCGCGCAGCGCCGCCAGGGCGAAGGCGGGCCATTTCTTCAATCCGCCGCGCTGAAGCTTGTCGCGCCGCCGGACCACCCACGGGTGCATGCCCAGCGATGCCCAGATGGCGAAGGGCAGTCCGTTGACTTCGGCCAGATCAATGCTGGCGGGGTGGCCTTGGGCCAGGAGTGCGGCGGCTTCCACCGGGTCCAGCGGCAGGCCAAGATCGCGGGCCAGCAGGTTCAGTGTGCCCAGGGGCAGGATACCCAGGGGTTTGCTCTGGCCCAGCCCGGCCAGGATGGCGGTCAGCGCCGTGCCGTCGCCGCCGCCGGCCACTACAGCGTCGATATCGGGCCGCTGGGCCATGGCCGACAGCGCCCCGGCCAGATCGCGCCGCCCGCACACCACCAGCTCCACCCGATGGCCCGCCGCGCGCAAAGCGTCGGTGATGGCGGCCACGGTGGGCTCCAGGGCGAGGCGGCGGAAGGTGCCGGCGGAATGGTTGATGACCAAGGCAAGATGCATGCCGAATGACATGCGCTAAATGGCGCGCGTGTCAACCACTGCGGATGGAACAGCCTGTATTGAAAAAGTCCGCGCGCCGACGCATGCTCTGCCGTCGCCTGCATGCAGCGGCACGGCACGCGCGCCCAAAGGGAGGAAATACCAATGACAAATCCGTACCAGCAGAACCTGGATAAGAACCCGGCGAACAATGTTCCCCTCACTCCCTTGCAGTTCCTCGAGCGGGCCGCCTACGTTTATCCCAACCGCACCGCCATCATTCATGGTGATGTGTCGCGGAGCTGGGGCGAGACCTATGCCCGTTGCCGCAAACTTGCCTCGGCGCTTGCTGCGCGCGGCATCGGCGTGGGCGACACTGTCGCGGTGATGGCGCCCAATATTCCCGAGATTTTCGAAGCTCATTTCGGCGTGCCCATGGTCGGCGCCGTGTTGAATGCCCTGAACATCCGCCTGGATGCCGAGGCTTTGGCCTTCATCATGGACCATGCCGAGGTCAAGGTGCTGATCACCGACCGCGAGTTTTCGGGCGTGATCAAGAAGGCCCTGACGCTGACCCAGCGCAAGATCCTGGTCATCGACATCGACGACCCTCAGGTCAAGGGTGAGCTGATCGGCGAGACCACCTACGAAAAGTTCATCGCCGAGGGTGATGAGAACTTCGCTTGGCACTGGCCGGCGGATGAGTGGGATGCCATCTCGCTCAACTACACCTCGGGCACCACCGGCAATCCCAAGGGCGTGGTCTACCACCATCGCGGCGCCTATCTGAATGCCATCGGCAATGTGGTCACCTGGGGCATGCACGGCCATCCGGTCTATCTGTGGACCCTGCCCATGTTCCACTGCAACGGCTGGTGCTTCCCGTGGACCATCACCGCTTTGGCCGGCACCCATGTGTGCCTGCGCCGGGTTGACGCCGCCGCCATGTTCAATGCCATCGAGCAGCACAAGGTCACCCATCTGTGCGGCGCCCCCATCGTCATGGGCATGCTGATCAATGCGGGCGAGGCCGAGCGCCGTCCGCTGCCCCATACGGTGGAGTTCATGACCGCCGCCGCGCCGCCGCCCGCCGCCGTCATCGGTCGGCTGGAGGCCCAGGGCTTCAAGATCACCCATGTCTACGGTCTGACCGAGAGCTACGGCCCGGCCACCGTGTGTTCGTGGCATGACGAGTGGGACAATTTGCCCCTGGACGAGCGCGCCCGCATGAAGTCGCGCCAGGGCGTGCGCTACGTCATGCAGGAAGGTCTGATGATCGCCGACCCGACCACGCTGGAGCCGGTGCCGCGCGACGGCCTGACCATGGGCGAGGTGTTCTTCCGCGGCAATGTGGTGATGAAGGGTTATCTCAAGAACCCCAAGGCCACCGAGGAAGCCTTCTCCGGCGGCTGGTTCCACACCGGCGATCTGGGCGTCATGCATGCGGACGGCTATATCGAGCTGAAGGATCGCTCCAAGGACATTATCATCTCGGGCGGTGAGAATATCTCGACCATCGAAGTGGAAGGCGTCCTGTTCGCCCATCCCGACGTCACCGAGGCGGCGGTGGTCGCCCGGCCCGACGAGAAGTGGGGCGAGACGCCGTGCGCCTTCGTCAATGTGCGTGAAGGCGCCGAAGTGACCGACAAGGACATCATGGCGTTCTGCCGCGAGCGTCTGGCCCACTTCAAATGCCCGCGCACCGTGGTGTTCGGCTCGTTGCCCAAGACCTCCACCGGTAAGGTCCAGAAGTTCATCCTTCGCGAAATGGCGAAGAAGCTGAACGGCTAAGACAAAGCGAACGCCCGGAGCTTGCATGCTCCGGGCATCCCAGTTCGGTGAGACCCTCTACGACTAAGGTCCTCACCCGATGGACGGTCTTTGACGTGTGCCCGCGCAACAGTCTATGATGCGCACAAATAAGGGCAAACCGAGGTCTTGTCGGGGGAGAAGCGCCCATGAAAATGGGGAAGGTGGATGCGCCGGCAATTGCGGCCAGGACCCAGGGGTTCAGGCCGGTCCATCAGGGTCTGGCTGAACGCCTTGCTTGCTTCCATGATGAGATCAAGCGCGATTTCGACGGTATCAACCGCATCGCCATCGCCATCTACGATCCCGTCTCCGATATCCTGAAATCCTTCGTCCATTCCAGCGAGGGCGATAACCCCTTCGACCATACGGTCGCCCGGCTGGCCGATCTGAAGCCCTTGGCCGCCTTGGCGCGCACCGGTGGGCGCCGGGTCATCAACGACCTCACCACCCACGTGCCCGCCACTCCGGCCCATGCCAAGCGCCTGCTGGCGGCGGGGTATGTGTCCAGTTACACGGTGCCCATCTTCCACAAGGGCACCTTCCACGGTTTCATCTTCTTCAACTCGTTCCAGACCGGCTACTTCACTCCGCCGGTGGTGCAGCGCCTGCGCCCGGTGGCCGAGGTGGTGTCGCTACACACCATCATGGAGCTGGATGCGGTGCGCATGATCCAGGCGGCGGTCAAGACCGTGCGTCAGATCAGCCGCGCCCGCGACGAGGAAACCGGCGCTCATCTGGAACGCATGGGCCGCTACGCCCGCCTGATCGCCCTGCGCTTGGCGCCCCGCTGCGGGCTGTCGGACGAATGGGTGGAATTCCTGTTTCAGTTCGCGCCCTTGCATGACGTGGGCAAAATCGCCGTGCCCGACCAGATCCTGTTCAAGCCCGGCCGGCTGACCCCGGAAGAGTTCGACGTCATGAAGACCCATGTCTCCAAGGGTATGGAGATCGTCGACACCATGGCCGACACCTTCCGTGTGGGTGGGGCGCCCTATGTCCGGGTGCTGCGCAACGTGGTGGCCCACCATCATGAGGCCATAGACGGCTCGGGCTATCCAAACGGGCTCAGTGGCGACGCCATCTCTTTGGAAGGACGCATCGTCGCCGTGGCCGACGTGTTCGATGCACTGACCTCGGTGCGGCCCTACAAACGGGCATGGACCATCGAAGAGGCCTTCGCTTTCCTGACCGAGCAAAGCGGCAAGAAGTTCGATCCCGCTGCGGTGGAAATCCTCAAGAACAGCCGTTCCGCCATTGCCGACATCAAAAGCCAATTCGCCGAATCCGACTTCGATTGACCGTCCCTTAACCGCTTCAAGTCACCATCCGGCTGAACGGATCGGGAGTTAGTGTCATGCGTGGCGTCGCTTTGGCGGGTGTGGTGGCGATGATGGCGCTGGGGGCGGGCTCTTGCGCCCAGGCAAGGTCAGCCGCCGATCCGTGGGCGGCCATAAAGGTGCCCGTTGCCAGCGCCGCCCAATCCTTCGGCTCGCCGGCGGCAGGCTGTGTCGCGGGCGCGGTGGCGCTGCCTTTGTACGGCGACGGCTATCAGGTGCTGCGGCCCCAGCGCAACCGCTTTTGGGCCCACCCCCGCACGGTGGATTTCATCCGCGGCCTCGGTCGCCATGCTGCCACCGAGGGCTTTGGGCCGTTCCTGGTGGGCGACATGTCCCAGCCGCGCGGCGGCCCCATGGCGTTCGGCCATGGTAGCCACCAGACCGGCCTGGACGTGGATATCTGGTTCCGCCTGCCGGGCCAGCCCTTATCCGCTGACGAACTGAGCCAGCCCGTGGGCGTATCCATGGTGCGTGGCACCCGCATCGATCCCTCCGCCTGGACCGGCAATCAGATGCACATGCTGGAACTGGCGGCGCGCGCCCCCGACGTGGACCGCATTTTCGTCAACCCGCCCATCAAGGCCGAGGCCTGCCGCACCGCCAAGGGCGACCGCTCGTGGCTGTCCAAGCTGCGGCCCTGGTGGGGCCATGACGAGCATTTCCATGTGCGGCTGTCCTGCACGCCCGGCGACGTGGGCTGCACGCCCCAGGCCCCGGTGCCCGAGGGTGATGGCTGCGGCGGCGAATTGGCGTCGTGGAACGCCAAGCCGGTACTGCTGCCGCAAGAGGCCAAGGACAAGCCTAACCACCGCAATCCCGTGTTGCCCGCCGCTTGCGCCGCCTTGCTGCGTAGCCCCAGCGTGATCGAGGCGGGCCTGCGCTGAAGTCACCCCGAGCGGTTCCCCTTGCCAAACGGTGCCCAAGGGGTTACATACCCGGCCACTAATCCACACGCGGGTTCGCGGTGGGCGTGGTTACACGTCTTCCGTATCCGGTGTTGGGGGCTTAAAGCCCCTGACCATGCCCGCGGAGGTTCAACCGGAGAAAGAAGGAATTCTCTCCATGGCTTTGCCCAGTTTCACCATGCGCCAGCTCGTCGAAGCCGGCGTCCACTTCGGTCATAACACCCGTCGCTGGAACCCGAAGATGTCGACCTACCTGTTCGGCATCCGCAACGGCATCCACATCATCGACCTTCAGCAGTCGGTCCCCATGCTGCACGCGGCCATGACCGCCGTGCGCAATGTGACCGCCGGCGGTGGCCGCGTTCTGTTCGTCGGCACCAAGCGCGCCGCTTCGGACATCGTTGCCGATGCCGCGAAGCGTTGCGGCCAGTACTATGTGAACCATCGTTGGCTCGGCGGCATGCTGACCAACTGGAAGACCATCTCCAACTCCATCAAGCGCCTGCGCGAGCTGGACGAGCAGCTGGCTTCCGGCGCCCTGGCTGGCCTGACCAAGAAGGAACAGCTGGTTCTTTCCCGTGAAAAGGAAAAGCTGGACCGCGCTTTGGGCGGCATCAAGGACATGGGCGGCCTGCCGGACATCCTGTTCATCATCGACACCAACAAGGAACAGCTGGCTGTTCAGGAAGCCAACAAGCTGGGCATCCCCGTGGTCGCCATCCTGGATTCCAACTCGGATCCGGCCGGCATCACCTACCCGGTCCCCGGTAACGACGACGCCATCCGCGCCATCCAGACCTATTGCGACCTGATGGTCGGTGCGGTGCTGGACGGCATCCAGGCCGAGATCGGCCGTTCGGGTGGCGACATCGGCGCCCAGGCCGAAGCCCCGGTTGAGATCGCTCTGCCGGAAGCCGAGATCGTTGCCGCCCCCGAAGGCGAGCAGCCCGGCGCTGCCGAGTAAGGCTGTCGTTTGAAACGAATGGCGGCGACACATCGTCGCCGCCATTTGCTTATTTGCCTCCAAAGACTTTCACGAAGAGGAAAATCCCCATGGCCGAGATTACCGCTGCGCTTGTCAAGGAGCTGCGCGAGAAGACTGG
>JACMKT010000166.1 GCA_014380005.1 Rhodospirillales bacterium | reverse complement strand
GCCCGACGCCCTGCTGTACCCCATGATCGCCCTGGCCACCTGCGCCACCGTCATCGCCAGTCAGGCGGTGATCTCGGGGGTGTTCTCGCTGTCGCGCCAAGCGGTCCAATTGGGCTTCTCGCCGCGCCTGGAAATCCGCCACACCTCGCACGAGGAAGAGGGCCAGATTTACATCCCGCGCGCCAATTGGGGCTTGTTCATCGGCATCGTCGTGCTGGTGCTGGGCTTCAAATCCTCGTCCAATCTTGCTGGCGCCTATGGCATCGCCGTCACCGGCACCATGGTGTGCAGCACCGTGCTGGCCCTGGTGGTGGCGCGCACCCTGTGGAACTGGAAGCTGTCGGTCTGCATCGGGTTGGGCATCGCCTTCCTGGTCATCGATTTGGCCTTCATGGGTGCCAATCTGGTCAAAATCCCCGATGGCGGCTGGTTCCCGCTGATGGTCGGCTTGGGCATGTTCCTGCTGATGGTCACCTGGAAACGCGGCCGCCAAATCCTGTCCAAGCGTCTGGCCGAGGATTCCCTGCCCATCGAGATGTTCCTGGCCCGCCAGAAGGAAAACCCCACCCATAAGGTGGGCGGCACCGCCATCTACATGACGGGCAATCCCGAGATGGTGCCGGTCGCCATGCTGCATAATCTGAAGCACAACAAGGTGCTGCACGAACGCGTGGTGTTCATGACCGTGCTGTTCGACGACATCCCGCGCGTATCGGCCAAGGACCGCGTGCTGGTGGAGGGTATCGCCGAGGGCTTCTATCGCATGACCGTGCGCTACGGCTTCTTCCAGGAGCCCAATCTGCCCAAGGTGCTGCGCCTGAGCAAGGCGTTCGGCCTAGAGTTCGACGTCATGCAGACCTCGTTCTTCCTGGGCCGCGAAACCCTGATCCCTTCCATCAGCCCGGAAATGGCCGAGTGGCGTGAACGGTTGTTCGTGGTAATGAGCCGTAATTCCGTCTCGGCCACCGACTTCTTCCAAATCCCCGCCGGCCGTGTGGTCGAGTTGGGAACCCAGGTTCAACTTTAGCCCGTGAGTTCATGACGACAGCCACCAATTCCAACGCCAACTTCGAAGACGAGCAGCCCGCCGGGCATTCGCGCAACGTCTTCACCCTGATGTTCGGGGCCATCGGCGTCGTCTTCGGCGATATCGGCACCAGCCCGCTTTACGCCATGAAGGAAACTTTCGCCGGGCCCCATCCGCTGGAATTGGATCGCCTGCATGTGCTGGGCGTGCTGTCGCTGATCTTCTGGGCGGTCACCATCGTGGTGTCCATCAAATACGTCATCTTCATCATGCGCGCCGACAATCGCGGCGAAGGCGGTTCTCTGGCGCTGCTGGCCTTGGTCAGCACTGCATCGCAAGGCCGGCCCAAGCTGATGTCGCTGGTGGCGGCGCTGGGCATTTTCGCAGCCGCGTTGTTCTACGGCGATTCCATGATCACCCCGGCCATTTCCATCCTGTCCGCCGTGGAAGGCATCCAAGTGGTGGCCCCGGCCATGGAACATTGGGTGGTGCCGGCAACCATCTGCATCCTGGTGGTGCTGTTCGCCATCCAAAGCCACGGCACCGCCGCCGTGGGAGTCGTGTTCGGCCCCATCATGGTGGGCTGGTTCGTGGTTCTGGCCATCCTTGGCATCCGCAACATCGGCCTGCACCCCGAGGTACTGAAGGCGCTGTCGCCCCATTACGCCATGATGTTCCTGGTCAGCGACGGCAAGCTGGGCTTCCTGGCCCTGGGCTCTGTGGTGCTGGCGGTGACCGGCGCCGAGGCGCTGTACGCCGATATGGGCCATTTCGGCCGCCTGCCCATCCGCCTGGGCTGGTACATGCTGGTGCTGCCGGCGCTGGTGCTGAACTATTTCGGCCAGGGTGCCCTGCTGCTGACCCGGCCCGAGGCGCTGGAAAACCCGTTCTTCCTCATGGCCCCGTCCTGGGCCGGCATCCCGCTGCTGATCCTGGCCACCTGCGCCACCGTCATCGCATCCCAGGCGGTGATCTCCGGCGCCTTCTCCGTCACCCGTCAGGCCATCCAGCTGGGCTATCTGCCCCGCATGACCATCATCCACACCTCGGAAAAAGAGATCGGCCAGATCTACATTCCGGTGCTGAACTGGGTGCTGTGCTTCTTTGTCATGGCGCTGGTCCTGGGCTTCAGAAGCTCGTCCAGTCTGGCCTCGGCCTACGGCGTCGCGGTGACCGGCACCATGGTCATCGACGCCTGCCTGATCGGCATGGTCATGGTGCTGCTGTGGGGCTGGAACCGCCGCCGCGTGCTGATGTTGCTGGGCGTGTTCATGACCCTGGATTTGGCCTTCTTCCTGGCCAACGCTACCAAAATCCCCCATGGCGGCTGGTTCCCGCTGGCCATCGGTCTGACCATCTTCCTGTTCCTGACCACCTGGAAGCGCGGCCGCGCGCTGCTGATGGCGCGGCTGCGGGCCGACAACATGCCGGTGGACGTGTTCCTGGCGTCGCTGTCCGACCGCATCACCCGCGTGCCCGGCACCGCCATCTTCCTGACCGGCACCCAGGAAGGCATCCCTCTGGCCCTGCTGCACAACCTCAAGCACAACAAGGTCATCCACGAACGGGTGGTGATCCTGACTGTGTCCATGGAGGAAGTGCCGGTAGTGTCGCCCGCCCGCCGCATCGAAGCCATTGAGATGGCCCCCGGCTTCCAGCGCCTGATCCTGCGCTTCGGCTTCATGGAAGACACCAACCTGCCCAAGACCCTGGCACAGGCCCGCTCGGACCAGTTGGGCTTCTTCTACGAACCCATGAGCATTTCGTACTTCCTGTCGCGCGAGACCATCATCCCGTCCAGCTCCCCCGGCATGGCCCTATGGCGCGAGCATTTGTTCGCCTGGATGGCCCGTTCGGCCACGGGAGCCATGGAATTCTTCCACCTGCCGTCGAACCGGGTGGTGGAACTGGGGAGTCAGGTGGAAATTTAAGGCCCCTTGCCGTTATGGCCGGGCTTTTAAATTTTTGAACACTGCCGATTTGCGAACGCGCCTGACGGTTCGCCATGAGACACGGAAATCACGGAAGCCCGCTACGCAGGCCACGGAAAGCACGGAGAAGGCTTTTTTGCGTCTTCCCGGACAAGCGTAGCGCCGATCAGGGATCGAAATAATAATTCCGTGTTTTCCGTGGCGGCAAAGCCGCCTCCGTGTCTCATGGCGAACCGAAAGCCGTACAGGGCAAGCCGGCCGTGTTCTCCAGCGCCTCTCGCCATTCATAACCGGACAGCCTGGGGATAAGCCGGGCAATGACGGGGGCTTCACCCGTTAGCTTACCTGGGCAGCCGATAGAACTCCGCAATCAGGTTCCACGCCTCTTCCGCCGTCTCCACGAAGGTCATCAAATCCTTGTCTTCGGGGCTGACCATGCCTTCCATCACCATGGCGTCCACGTTGATGACGCGCTCCCAGTACTCGCGGCCGAACAGCAGCACCGGGATGGGTTCGATCTTGCCGGTCTGAATCAGGGTCAGCGCCTCGAACAATTCGTCCAGGGTGCCGAAGCCGCCGGGGAACACCACCAGGGCCTTCACCCGGATCAGGAAGTGCATCTTTCTGATGGCGAAGTAGTGGAAGCGGAAGCACAGCTCGGGGGTGACGTAGCGGTTGGGCGATTGCTCCATGGGCAGCACGATGTTCAAGCCGATGGACTTGCCGCCCACCTCGAAGGCGCCGCGATTGGCGGCCTCCATGATGCCGGGGCCGCCGCCGGTCTTGACCACGAAATCGCACACATGCTCGCCCACGCAGGTATTGCTGACGATCCCGGCAAGGCGGCGGGCTTCCTCGTAATAGCGGGAATTGGCCAGCATGCGCCGGGCCACCGACAGCTTGCGCGCCGCCACCTTGTCGCGCGGCGCGGCGCGGGCGGCAGCCTCGGCCTCTTCCAGATGCAGGGCGGCGGTTTCGGGATCGGGGATGCGGGCCGAACCGAACATGGCGATGGTGGAACGGATGCCCTGTTCCTGCTGCAGCAATTCCGGCTTCAGCAGTTCAAGCTGCAGCCGCACCGGGCGCAAATCGGGGCGCAGCAGGAAATCGTCATCCTCGAAGGCCAGCCGGAAGGCGGGCGACGCGGTCTGCGGCGTTTCCTCCATCACCTTTTGCGCGGTGGCGGCATCTTCCCGAGCGGATGGAAATGGTCCGGTATCGTTATTTTCGGTCATCATGCCCACCCGTAAGGAAAGTGCACCATTGTGAGCGCCGATGGTTACCGTCCCGTAAAGAACGCCCATCTGGAAAGCGGACCGCGCTTGGGCTATACCAGTGCTCACATATCAGAACCATATGAGCACCCTTTCGATGAGCGTCCATCACTTTGGCGAATTCGGCGATTTCAGCCTGACCGTGGTCGTCACCAGCCCGCCCTGGTACGAGAACGCCTACATCGTCCGCCATCGCCCCACCGGGGAATTGGTGGTGGTTGATCCCGGTGGCGATGCGGACACCATCCTGGCGGCGGTCCAGGCCGAGAAGGGCATCCCCAAGGCCATCTGGCTGACCCACGGCCACCCCGACCATCTGGGCGCCGCCCGCGCCCTGGAACTGGCCCTGGATGTGGACACCATCGCCCATGCGGACGAGGCCCCGGTCATCGCGCGGGCCAGCGAGCTGAACAAGGCCTTCACCGGCCAAGCCCAGGACGGCCCCGCCCGCCTGAAGACCTTCGCCGCCGAGCCCGGCCTGACCCTGGGCGGCGTCACGGTGAACACCATCCACACCCCCGGCCACACCCCCGGCGGCATCTGCTTCGATTTCGGCGGCTTCGCCCTGACCGGCGACACCCTGTTCCGCCACGGCGTCGGCCGCACCGACCTGCCCGGCGGCAGCGAGGAAAAGCTGTGGCAATCCATCCCCCGCCTGCTGGGCAAGCTGGCGGACGACACCATGCTGTTCTCGGGCCACGGCCCCGAATGGCCGGTGGGAGAGGCTCGACGTTGGTGGAAGATGATGGCGTAGCGCCCGAGCATCGACGCGTTCAGACATTCCCCCTCATCGTCATGGCCGGACTTGTTCCATGACTGTCCGGTTTGATTTAGCGCGCTTGCCGTAACGGCAGGGGGAGCGGTCGCCGCTTTGAAATGGGACACGAATGAAAACGAATGAAAACGAATGGTTCAGAGCAGACGACCCCGGCGGTGCGCCTAGAATTCGTTCTTATTTGTGTTCATTCGTGTCCAAATTTACTATGCATGACACCGAATAGGCTTCTCCTTCAGGCACCTACACTTTAACAGGCGCCATTAGGTTAACCACAGAGACACAGAGGCACAGAGAGACTTTGCCAGACGGAGCCCGAATCGGGTCCCGCCTGACGGGTATCTCTGTGCCTCTGTGTCTCTGTGGTGAATTAAACCGTGTCCAATTTGGACGATGGGGCCGCAAAGGCACGGTGCCCCGGCCTTTCCAAGCGAAGTGGATGCCCGTGACAAGCACGGGCATGACGGCGGAGGGATACGGTTGAAATGCAGCGTCCGTCTGCGTCAGTGCCCTACCGCCCCGCGCCCCGCCACGGCTTCAGCTCCACCAACCCCAGCCCCGGCGGCACTTGCGCCTTGGCGAGATCCAGATCGTCGCCATTGACCGGGATACGGACCATGCCGGCGGGCAGGGACAGGTCGATGGTGCGGCGGCTGGATTCGTCCATACGGGCGACCGGGCGGATCATGGCCATGGAGGAGCGCAGCATGCGCGCCCGCGTGGGGTCGTCGGCGGTGACCATCACCCGTTTCAGGGCCGTCTGACCGGTGGCGTAGGTCAGCACCGCCACGGTACGGGACGGCATGTCCTCCTCCACCGCACTCAACGCCACCACGCGGCGGCGTTCGCCTTCGACGGCGAAGGCGGCGGGGGCCATGTCGGAATCGTACAGCCACACGCCGCTGGCCAGGGCATAGACGCTGCGGCGGCTGCCATGGTCCACCACCAAGGTGCCGTCATCGGCAACAAGGGCAGACCGGCCCGGGGCGACGATGGTGTATAGCGCCGGATTGTTCAAATCCATGGCCGCATCCAACGGCCACGCATCCAGACGGATGCGGCCCTCGCCGGGACGGGAGGCGAAGACGTCGGCATTGGTGACTTCCAGGCGCAGCAGCAGACGGCGCGGGCGCGGGTCGCCGGGCATCAGCACATGGGCGGTCTGGAAATTGACGTTGACCATGCGGCCGTCCAGCCGGCCGTCCTTTTCCCGCAGGCCGAACACCGAGACGCCCTCAAGGGCGTTGAACATCTCGCCTTTCATCACCCAGGCGGTGACGCCCAGCCCGACGATCAGCAATGGCGACGTCGCCAGCATGACGAAGCCAGCGAAGAACAATCCGGTGAAAAAGGTCCACACAAAACGCATGGTCTGTCCCAATATCTCGGGCGCACCTTACGCGTTGCGCCACATCGGAGCAACCATGGTGGTTATAGCTGCATCCCCGTCTTGAAATATTGATCGGCCAGCCGCCCCTGGACGTATTTCACCCCCAACGTGCGGGCGAAGGGGAAGGCCTTGGCATTGTCGCAGCGCGACAGCACCAGCTCGCAACTGTCGCCCAGACCGGTCTTGCCGCGCACCAGAATGGCGAGTTCCTCGCGATTGGCCGCCAGCAGATCGTCGCGCCAGACGACCTTGACGAAATCCGGGGCCAGCGGGGCAAAGTTGAGCAACTCGAAATCCCGCCACTCCACGCCGTCGATGCACAGGCGCAGCCCCTTTTCCGCCGCCAGGGCCTTGACGTCCTTGGCGAGGCCGAAATTTTGCACCAGATCGGTCTTGTGTATTTCCAGCACGATCTTGCCGCCCAGCTTGGACGGCAGCGCGCCGTAGAAATCGGCGAATTCCTTGGACAGGATGGTGGACAGGCTGATGTTGACGCTGAACGCCTTGTGCCGGTACTCGACGATCTCGCGGCCCATGGCGCGCAGGGTGGCGCGGTCGTAATCCTCGCTCAGGGCATGGAACAGCCAGGGGCTGCCCACCATGCTGACATCGGGCAGGAACACACTCTCGATCTGTTTGCTGGCCACGTAGAATTCCAGAAACTCGATGGACGGCACCTTGTTGCCGATGAAATAGACCGGCTGGTTGAAGATGCAGTGGCGCAGATCGGTGGTGCGCAGCTTTTCCGCCAGCAAGGCCACATGTTCCGGCCCCATGGGCGGCTTGCCCTCGGGCTCGGCCTTGGGCTGGCTGGTGCCGATGATGCTTTTGAACGCGGCGAAGACCTGATCCAGTTCCTTGACCGCGTCGGCCACCTTATAGAACGCGTATTCGTTATAGGCGTTGCGGCTGCTTACCGGATCCTCGCAGAACAGCTTTTCCACGCGGTTGCACACGGCCAGCACTTCCGACACGCTCACATGCGAGTAGGTGACGAAGATGTCATTGTTGTGGGCCTGGAAGACCTCGCAATAGGGCGAGCGGCTGAAGCTTCGTTTGATGAAGCTTTTCGCGCCCTCCACCCGGCGGTGCATGTCTTGGGCCGGCGGCGCCGACGACACGCAGAAATGAATTAGCCGCTTGCCCATGGGGCTTTTCTTAACGGCATGCAGTTCGTGCAGGAACGCACGCTCGGACTCTGTCACGCGCATGGCGGAACACCCCCTCTCCAGACGTCTTTCTCTCCCAAATCCCCGCGGAGTTTTTTTTATTCCGTCGGGGTCGTAACAGCCATGAAGGCGGCGTAATCCACATCGGTTTCGAGGATGTGGCCCAGCAGCCAATCCAGCACGAAACCGCGCACCTTCAGCGCCGATTTGAGGGCATTATCGCCCTTCACCTGCGCACGCAGGCCGACCAGCTCTTGGATGAATTCCTTGTGCATGACGGAATGCGCCTCCAGGCCGGGATAGTTCCACGACCGCATCAGCGCTTCTTCATGGGCGAAGTGATAATCGATGTAGCTGCCCAGCGCGTTCAGCACGTCATTCAGGCAATCGCCGGCCCGATCGGCATGGATGTTCACATCCAATTGGTTGAGCAGTGCGAAAAGGATCAGATGCTCGGCATCCATTTCCTCCTGCCCGATCTTGTAGTCGTCCTCCCAAACGAACATCCGCCGCTCCCCGAAAAAAAAGGCCGCCACGCCAAAAAGTGGCGGACGACCTGTGCATAAGAGATTACCCGTACGGACAATAGGGAATCAAGTCCCTTCTCCAACCCTTGCCACAGAACCTATGACCGGCTCCGGTGTTGCCTAACGACGCTACAACTCGGAGGCTGCAATGGCAGGCAAACTGCAAGGAAAGAAAATCGCCATCCTGGCGACGGACGGGTTCGAGCAAAGCGAATTGACCGAGCCCAAGAAGGCCCTGGAACAAGCCGGCGCCAAGGTGGACGTGATCTCGCCCCATGGCGGCCAGATCCAGGGCATGCGCCATCACGACAAGGGCGACACCGTCCGGGTCGACCGCACCCTGGATACCGCCAAGCCGGAAGAGTATGACGGCCTGATGCTGCCGGGCGGCGTCGCCAATCCCGACGCCCTGCGCATGGAACCCCGCGCGGTGGACTTCGCCCGCGCATTCTTCCTGACCAAGAAACCGGTGGCCGCCATCTGCCACGGGCCATGGACTTTGGTGGAGGCCAATGTGGTCCAAGGCAAACGCATGACCAGTTGGCCATCCCTAAAGACCGATATCAACAACGCGGGCGGCCATTGGGAAGACGCCCCGGTGGTGGTGGATCACGGCTTGGTCACCAGCCGTAAGCCGGATGATCTGCCGCAATTCTGCGCCAAGATGATCGAGGAGTTCGCGGAAGGGGTGCATGACAGGCCGCATGGGTAGGCGGGGCGTTAAAACCGTTGACGCTTGGTTTTGGAGTCAGCACATAATCACGCGTCAACGAAAGGCACTGGAGGCGTTATGCGCCTCACATGCTTCTCAAATTAATAGGGCCAGTGTTGCAACCACTGGCCCTATTGCTTTGGTTCTTCGCGGATTAGCTACGAAGCATCCTGACCTGACTCAGTGTCATTTCGAACGAAGCGACGCTGAGGAGAAATCTTGTGTCCGTGGAAAAACCGTCAGCGCGGAAGCGAGATTTCTCCTCGCCTGCGGCTCGTTCGAAATGACACTTGTTCAGGCGCGATAGCCCCGCAATCCGCGATAAACCCTTTGGTCCTCGCCTAACTCCGCCCCATGGCATCCAGCGCCCCCTGCAAAATGTAGGCGGCGGCCATTTTGTCCACCACTTCGGCGCGGCGGGCGCGGGAGGCGTCGGCTTCCAGCAGGGTGCGGGTGACGGCGGCGGTGGACAGGCGTTCGTCCCAGAGGGCGATGGGGACGTCGCGCAGATTGGTCACATTGCGCACGAAGGCGCGGGTGGATTGGCATCGGGCGCCCTCGTTGCCATCCATCTCCACCGGCAGGCCGATGACCAGACCGGCCACGTCGTGCTTGTCCATGAAGGCGAACAGCGCTTCCACGTCCTTGGTGAATTTGGTGCGCCGGATGGTGTCGAACGGCGTGGCGATGGAGCGCATGACGTCGGACAGCGCCAGACCGATGGTCTTGGTGCCGAGGTCGAGGCCCATCAAACGGGCGTGGCGCGGCAGATCGGCTGTGAGTTCGGTGACAGGAAGGATGGGCATGGCCGCAGCCTAGCGGGTTTTCATGCCGCTGTCAGGCCTTCAGCAGCACTCGTCCTCAAGCCGCTGCAACGCCTCCAGGCCCACGGTGTCGCCGTGTTCCTCGAACAATTCCTCGATGTAATAGGTATGGCTGCAGGCCAGGCACAATTCGTCGGCCTTGCGGGCGCCCACCTTGCCGGCCTCGGCCAGCCGCACCTTGAAGCGTTCCCACAGGGCGTTGGTCTTGGCCGGGTCCTCGATCAGGGCAAGGACATGTTCCACCACGATCTTGGCGTTGCCGTTGCAATCGATGCCGCCATAGGTGACGTAACGGTCGGTCTTGGATTGAATGGTCATGGCCCTGCCCCCTGTGTAATGGCCCCATTCAGGAGCAAGCGCGCGTCAGCGGCAACTCGTGCTGCACCAACCGCGCTGTGACCGCGCCAATGGCGGCCAGGGGAACACCAAAGGTATCACAGGGCCAGACGGCGCCGCACCAGATCCACCCGCGCCCGGCTGACCGGCACCACCGGGCGGCCGGGGGCGGCCATGACCATGGCCCAGGCGCCGTCGCCGCGCTCCACCGCTTCCACATGGCGCAGGTTGACGATGAACGAGCGATGGACCCGCAGGAAGCCCGCCGGGTCCAGCCGCCGCAACAGCTCGGCGAAGGACAGGGCGCAGAAGCGTTGGCCGTCAACGGTGTGGACACGGGTGTAATGGCCCTCGGCCTCCAGGAACACCACGCTTTCCACCTCAAGCAAACTGACGCCCGAGCGGCTGCCCACCGGCAGTTTGACCAGCACGTCATCGGCGGCGGGACCGGCAGGTTCACCGAATTTCTCCGGCAGATGGAAGATCAGGCACCAGCCGGAGCCATGATTGGTATCCAGGGTGGTGACGCGGGCGATCAGCGCGCCCATGGGCAAGGTCATGGCCATGCCCACCGGTTCATCGGGCCGGGCGCTGGCGGCGTCCAGCATCCATTGCACCTTGGCCCGCGCCGGTTCGGGGTGCAGGGACAAAAGGTCAGCCCCCAGAATGGCGCCGCCGATGGGCTCCAGCAGGCGCCGGGCCAAGGCATTGGCGGCAATCACTTTTCTGGACGCGTCCAGCTGCACCACGCCCACGGGAGAGCGCTGCAGCCGGTATTCGAAGCTGCTCATGGCCGTTCACCCGGTTGCGGATCATTTGTCCGGGTGTTAACGTCCGCCACGCTTTACACAATTGCAAGATTTCTTGCTCTGGCAACGGAGAACCACACCGCATGTCGCTGGATAAGGCAACCGTGCGCGCCATCGCCGAATTGGCCCGCATCGAGGTCCGCGAGGAGGAACTCGACCACCTCGCCGGCGAGCTTTCGGGCATCCTGCACTTCGTCGAACAATTGGCCGAAGTGAACACCGATGGGGTCGAACCCATGGCCAGCGTCGCCGATCTGACCCTGCCCATGCGCAAGGACGTCGTCACCGATGGCGGCTATGTGGATGCGGTTTTGGCCAACTCCACCGACGCCATCCGCGAGGATGACGGCGGCTTCTTCACCGTTCCCAAGGTGGTCGAGTAAATGACCGAACTCACCAAACTGACCATCGCCGAGGCCACCACCAAGCTGGCCAAGGGCGAGTTCACCGCCGTTCCGGAGGGTGTGTGAAATGGCGTTCATCATCAAGGGGGACACCTGTGACTGGGAGGTCGTGATCGGCCTTGAGGTTCACGCCCAGGTCATCTCCCATTCCAAGCTGTTCTCGGGCGCCGACACCACCTTCGGTGCCGAGCCCAACACCCAGGTCAGCTTCGTGGATGGCGGCTTCCCCGGCATGCTGCCGGTCATCAATGAAGTCTGCGTGGAACAGGCGGTGCGCACCGGCCTTGGCCTGAAGGCCAAGATCAATTTGCGCTCGGTCTTCGCCCGCAAGAACTACTTCTACGCCGACCTGCCCCAGGGCTACCAGATCAGCCAGTTCGACCTTCCCATCGTCGGCGAAGGCATCCTGCTGATTGATCTGGCTGACGGCACCAGCCGCGCCATCGGCATCGAGCGTCTGCATCTGGAGCAGGACGCCGGCAAGTCCATCCACGACCAGCACCCCAGCCAGTCGTTCATCGATCTGAACCGCTCGGGCGTGGCGCTCATGGAAATCGTGTCCAAGCCGGACATGCGTTCGCCGGAAGAAGCTGGCGCGTATCTGACCAAGCTGCGTTCCATTCTGCGCTATTTGGGCACCTGCGACGGCAACATGCAGGAAGGCTCCATGCGCTGCGACGCCAACGTCTCGGTGCGCCCGGTGGGCGAGACCGAACTGCGGACCCGGTGCGAGATCAAGAACGTCAACTCGATCCGCTTCGTCCAGCAGGCCATCGAATACGAGGCGCGCCGCCACATCGACGTCTACGAGAACGGCTGCGAAATCCGCCAGGAGACCCGGCTGTTCGATTCGGGCAAGTGCGAAACCCGCTCCATGCGCTCTAAGGAAATGGCCCACGATTACCGCTATTTCCCCGACCCCGATCTGCTGCCCCTGGTGGTTGCCCAGGACTTCGTGGACGGCATCAAGGCCACCCTGCCCGAACTGCCCGACGAGAAGAAGGCCCGCTTCATGGCCGATTACGGCCTGAACTCTTACGACGCCGGCGTCATGGTGGCGGAACGGTCTTCGGCCGACTTCTTCGAGACCGTGGCCAAGGGCCGTGACGGCAAGGCCGCCGCCAACGCGGTCATGGGCGATTTCTTCGCCACCATGAATTCCAAGCCGGAAT
>JACMKT010000165.1 GCA_014380005.1 Rhodospirillales bacterium | reverse complement strand
GAGCCGCCGCTGCCGCTGGCCGCGCCGCGCGCCAAGGTGCTGACCGTGGGAACCCCCATTATGGCTGCCGCCGTCCGGGCCGCCCCCATCACCGGCGAGCCCACGCGCATGGCGCTCAACAAGACCCATGAAATCATTTTGCCCGCCGCATTGCGCGACGTGGTGGTAGGCAGCGCCGACGTGGTGGACGTAATGGTGCGCACACCCACCCAGGTCTATCTGGTGGGCAAGGGCGTGGGCCAAACCGACGTCACCTTCTTCGACATGGCGGGCAAGGTCATGCGCCGCGTGGTGGTGGACGTCCATCTGGATGCTGAGGCGCTGCGCGAGGTGCTGCGCGAGGTCATGCCCGAGGAAAAGAATGTCCGCGTTTCCGGCGTGGGTGATTCCCTTTATCTGTCGGGCACGGTGCGTAACGACGGCAATGCGGGGCAGATTCGCTCACTGGCGCGGCGCTTCGTTAAGGATGAAGCCAATGTGGTCACCCTGCTGAAAGTCTCGGCCGAGCAGCAGGTGCTCATGCAAGTCAAAGTGGCCGAGATGCAAAAGACTGTACTCAAGGAATTGGGCGTCGGCCTTTCCACTGGGGCCAGGGGCTTGCCCGGTGCACTGAATACGGCAATCGCCACTTCTGGAACCATAGGCTTGACCCAAACCGCGTCGTTGTTCGGCACTGTCACGGTCAGCGGCATTGAATCCCTGGTCGCCACCTTCTCGGCACTTGAGCGTCAAGGACTGATCCGCACTTTGGTCGAGCCGAACCTGACCGCTGTGTCGGGTGAAACCGCGAACCTGCTGGCCGGCGGCGAGTTTCCTGTTCCCGTGGGCGAACAGAACGGTCAGATCACCATCGAATTCAAGCAATTCGGCGTTCTGTTGAACTTCACCCCGGTGGTGCTTGACCCTGGCCGCATTTCCCTCAAATTGCAAACCGAGGTCAGCGCCATTGACCGCCAGACCGCCCTGGTTAAGCTGAGCAGCTTCGACGTTCCCGGTCTGACTGTGCGGCGCGCGTCGTCTACAGTGGAGATGTCCTCGGGCGGCTCCATCATGATCGCCGGCCTGTTGCAGAACGATATCACCTCGAACCTGTCCGGCCTGCCCGGCATCATGGATGTTCCCATTCTGGGCGCGCTGTTTAGATCCACCTCCTTCCAGCGCAAGGAAACCGAGCTGGTGGTCATCGTCTCGGCCTATGTGGTGCAGCCGCTGGAGAAGCCGCAATTGGCTCTGCCCAGCGACGGTTTCGCGCCATCCTCGGATTGGGACCGCGTGCTGCTGAACCGGTTGCAGGAAAATTACACCAGATCCAATGCCCCTGCGCCGGTGCCGGTGCAGCTTCAGGGCCCCATCGGCTACATCGTGCAATAGGGGAGGCCATATCATGCGGTTGCATCAGCTCCTCGTCGTCATCCTCCCCTTGGCCGTTGCCGCCTGCGGCGGTGTGGACATGGCCAATTACGATTACCGCCAGCGTCACGAGGTGACCGTGGAAAGCCGCAAGGCGGTCGCCACCATCGCCCGGCCCGCCGAAGGTCAGGCGTTATCGGTCACCGATGCCATGGTGCTGACCGACCTTGCCCGCGAACATCTGCGCCGCTCCGCCGGACCGGTGGTGATCGCGGCGGGCAAGGACGACGACGCGTTCGCCCAATCCTTGGCCGCGCGCCTTGCGGATGCCGGTGTCCCGGCTGACCGCATCCAGATCGCCGTGTCTGAAACGTCGGGCAGTGCCACCATCACTGTGCCGGTGTGGACGGCCAAGGTGCCCGAATGCGGCCAGTGGCCCGACCGTGTCAACCCGGATTTCCGCAACGAGAACACTTGGAATTTCGGCTGCTCGGTGACCCGCAACATTGGCCTGATGGTCTCGGACCCCGCCGATCTGGTGCGGGCGCGCGAAGCCACTGGCCGCGACGCCAACCGGTCCGTGGACGTGCTGACAAAATACGGCCAGGGCAAGGCCACCGGGGCCGAGGCCGAGGCCCAGGCTTCGGGCGGGCTTAGCACGGTGGGCAAGTGAGGGCATGACCATGCTGATGCGCGTCACCATCGACGGTTTTGCCCTGACGCCAGACGTGGCCGAGGTGATGAAGGCCGTGCGCGACGACCGGACCTTCGCCAAGGCGCGCATGGAGGTCTATCCCGGCGGTTTGGCCGGCGCCATCGCCCATTACCACGACAAGCCGTCGCCCCAAGTCATCGTGGTCGAAGAAGACAATGACGACGCCACCCTGCTGACCCGGCTGGAAGATTTGGCCGAAGTGTGCGAGCCGGGCACGCGGGTCATCGTCATCGGCGCGTTGAACGACATCAAACTGTACCGCACCCTGATCGGCAATGGCGTCAGCGAGTATTTGCTGCGCCCGTTGGTGCCGCGCCAATTGATGGATGCCGTCTCCACGCTGTTCGCCGATCCCACCGCCTCGCCCAAGGGCCGGCTGGTGGTGTTTTGGGGCGCGCGGGGCGGGGCGGGGTCCTCGACGCTGGCGCAAAATTTGGCCTGGGCCATAGGGCGCGGCCAGTCGGAAGCTGTGGTCTATGTGGATTTGGACCTTGCCTTCGGCACCTCGCAACTGGCCTTCAATCTGGACGCCAAGCAGCACGTGGCCGAAGCCTTGGGCAATCCCGAACGCCTGGACGGGGTGTTGCTGGACCGCTTCCTCGCCGCCTATGACGACGGGCTCAAGGTGCTGTCCTCGGCTGGGGAAATCCGCCAATGCCCGCCGGTGACCCTGGAGGCGGTGGACAAGCTGCTGGATCTGGCCTGCCGCATGGCCCCCGTGGTGGTCGTGGATCTGCCCCATCTGTGGGCCGATTGGACCGAGCATCTGCTGGTGGTCGCCGATGAATTGGTGGTGACCGCAGTTCCCAATCTGGCTTCGTTGCGCGACACCAAGGCCCTGCTGGACCTGTTGACTACGCGCCGTGGCGAGGGGGCTGCGCCCCGGCTGGTGCTCAACAAGATCGACGCCTTCAAGAAGACACAGCTGTCGCCCAAGGATTTCGAGGAAACTCTGGGGGTCAAGCCGGCCCTGCTGCTGCCGTTCGAGCCGCAGCTATTCGGCCAAGCAGCCAATAACGGCCAGATGCTGGCCGAGGCCAATAAAGGCGCCAAGATCAACGAGCAACTGTCCAGCTTCGCCGTCCAATTGTCCGCCCGCAGCCCGGCCCGCAGCAAGGCCGCGAAAAGCAAAAGCCTGCTCGATTGGCTGAGGAAATAGCCATGTTCGGCCGCCGCAGCCAGCAGCCTCCGCCCGCATCCACCCCCGCTCAGCCTGCGCCCGCAGCGGCGGTGGCGCGTGCGCCGGCTCAGATGCCTGTGGTGACGGCAGCGGCCAAGCCGGCGGATATGGAAAAGCGGCTGTCGGACGTGAAGATCGCCATCTTCAACGATCTGATCGATTCCGTGGACCCCGCCGAGCTGAGCAAGCTGGATGCCCATGCGGTGCGCGAGGAAATCTCGGACATCGTGGCCGAGATCATCAGCATGCGCGCCTTGGTGCTGTCGGCGGCGGAACAGCAGGTGGTCATCAGCGACATCTGCAATGACGTGCTGGGCCTGGGGCCGCTGGAACCGCTGATCGCGCGCGACGACATCGCCGACATCATGGTGAACGGCGCTGGCAAGGTTTACATCGAAGTTAACGGCCATATGGAACTGACCGACATCAAGTTCCGCGACAATGCGCAATTGATGAACATCTGCCAGCGCATCGTTTCGGCGGTGGGGCGCCGGGTGGATGAGGCCAGCCCCATCTGCGATGCCCGCTTGGCCGACGGCTCGCGCGTCAACGTCATCGCGCCGCCTTTGGCCCTGGACGGGCCGACCCTGACCATCCGTAAGTTCAAGCGTGACAAGCTGACCCTGAACAAGCTGGTCGATTACGGCACCATCTCGCCCGCCGGCGCCAAGGTGCTGGAAGTGGCGGCGGCATGCCGGCTGAACGTGCTGGTCTCGGGCGGCACCGGCTCGGGCAAGACCACGCTGCTGAACTGCCTGACCCGCTATATCGACGAGGACGAACGTATCGTCACCTGCGAAGACGCCGCCGAGCTGCAATTGCAGCAGCCCCACGTGGTCCGGCTGGAAACCCGCCCGCCCAATCTGGAAGGCGTCGGCCAAGTCACCATGCGTGATCTGGTGCGTAACTGCCTGCGCATGCGCCCCGAACGCATCATCGTCGGCGAAGTGCGCGGGCCTGAGGCATTCGATCTGCTTCAGGCCATGAACACCGGCCATGACGGCTCCATGGGCACCATCCACGCCAACACCCCGCGCGACGCCTTGACCCGTGTGGAAAACATGATCGCCATGGGCGGCTATAACCTGCCCACCAAGGCGGTGCGCGAGCAGATCAGTTCGGCGGTCAACGTCATCGTCCAGGCCTCGCGCCTGCGCGACGGTTCGCGCAAGATCACCCACATCACCGAAGTGATCGGCATGGAGGGCGACGTCATCACCCTTCAGGACCTGTTCGTCTTCGAATATGAGGGCGAGGACAGCCAGGGCCGCATCATCGGCCGTCACCGCCCCACCGGCATCCGCCCGGCCTTCTGGGAGCGGGCGCGCTATTTCGGGCGCGACCGCGAACTGGCGGAAGCCCTGAACGAGCATCTATGAGCATGGGTGGGAGGGACGAAAATGGCTAGCCTGCCCACCGTGGTCGCCCTGCTGGTGCTGGTTCTGCTTGGCGCCTTGGGGGCGCTTGGCGCCATTCTTTACCGCCTGCTCTACGGTTCCCGCGCCCGGTTGCGGCGCCGGGTTCAGCAGGTGGTGGGCGGGCGGACAGGGCCGCGCGGCATCATGCAGCCGCGCCGCCGCACGCTGCAACGGCTGAAATCCACGGATGAGGGTCAGCGCTGGGCGTTTGACCTGCGCGCCCAATTGCGCCAAGCCGGCCTGCGGATGGAAGTGCGGCACTTCATGGGCATCTGCGCCGGCCTTGCCACCACCACCTGGCTGGTGGCCTGGATGGTGTCGGCGCCGACCCTGGTGCAGCCCATCGCCGCCGCCATCATCGGCTTTGGCCTGCCCAAAATGGTCGTGGGCATGCGGGCCAAGCGGCGGATCGGACGCTTCACCGCCGTGTTCTCGGACGCGCTGGACATCGTGGTGCGCGGCATGCGTTCGGGCCTGCCCTTGGGCGAATGCATCAACATCATCGGCCACGAGATGCCCGATCCCCTGGGCGCCGAATTCCGCCTGATCGCCGAAGGGCAAAAGCTGGGCCTGTCCCTGCAGGAAAGCCTGGAGCGCGCGGTGGAACGCACGCCCACCCCGGATTTCCGTTATTTCGCCATCGTGCTTGCCATCCAGAAGCAGACCGGCGGTAATCTGGCCGAGACCTTGGCTAAGCTGTCCGACCTGTTGCGGCAGCGCAAGCGCATGCGCGACAAGATCAAGGCCTATTCCTCGGAAGCCACTGCCTCGGCCGGCATCATCGGCTCGTTGCCCATCGTGGTCGGGCTGTTGCTGACTTTGGTGGCGCGGGATTACGTCGCAATCCTGTTCACCACCGACACCGGACATCTGTTGGTCGCCGTCGGGCTGCTGCTCATGGGATGCGGCGTCATGGTCATGCGCAAGATGATCAATTTTGACTTCTAAGCGGGGGCGGTCATGAGTCCTCTGGAACTTCTGCTGGTGGGCGTCGCCGCCATCGCTGCCTTCGCCTCGGTGATGGCGGTGGGGCTGCAACTGACGTCGCGCGACCAATTGGCCTCCCGCTTGAAGGCGGTGGCGGCCCGGCGTCAGCAATTATCCGCCCGCCAGCGCGACGGCTACCGCACCAACCGCTTCCAGCCCAAGCGTCATGTGGGCTGGATGAAGGCGGTGGTGAACCGCATGAATCTGAAGGACATGCTGGAGGCGCCCGAGCTTAAACACAAGCTGGCCCAGGCGGGGTGGCGCCAATCCTCCGCCGCCGTGACCTTCCTGTTCTCGCGCGTTGCCGTGCCGGTGGTGGCTTTCGGTCTGGGTCTGGTCTACGCCACTTCGGTGTTTGCCGATTGGGTGTTTCTGCAACAGGCCATGCTGGTGCTGGGGGCGGCCACCTTCGGCAATTACCTGCCGGGCATTCTGCTGGCCAACGCCATACAGAAGCGCCAGCAGGCGGTGGCGCGGAGCTTCCCCGAAGGCCTTGATCTCATGGTGATCTGCGTGGAAGCCGGCCTATCCATCGAGGCGACCTTGCTGAAGGTGGCCGAGGAACTGGGCTCCTCCGCCCCGGTATTGGGCGAGGAAATCGGCCTGACCGCTGCTGAGTTGGCCTTCCTCAGCGACCGCCGCATGGCGTGGGACAATTTGGCCGACCGCACCGGCCTGCCCCAGGTGAAGTCCCTGTGCACCGCCCTGGTTCAGTCGGAGAAATACGGCACGCCGGTGGGCCAAGCGCTACGCGTGCTGGCCGACGAAAACCGCACGTCCCGCATGGCGGCGGCGGAGAAAAAGGCGGCGTCGCTGCCGGCCAAGCTGACCGTGCCCATGATCCTGTTTTTCCTGCCCGTGCTGTTCATCGTCATCGCCGGCCCCGCCGGTATCCGAGTCTCGGGGCTTATGAAGTGACAGGGCTTATGAAGTGACAGCGCGCCAGGGAAATTTTATGCTGAGCCATGACCACGCAACCCAATAATCCCCTGCACGGAATCACGCTGGAAACGGTGCTGACCAAACTGGTCGAGCATTACGGCTGGGCCGAGCTTTGCAAGCTGATCAACCTTCAGTGTTTCTTCAACAACCCCAGCATCAAATCCAGCCTGAAGTTCCTGAGGCAGACGCCATGGGCGCGCCAGAAGGTCGAGGAGCTGTATCTGAGGCTGAAGCTGTAGGGGCGGAGGCGGGGCGGCACCCTGTCCACCCCCTCATCATCATGCCCGGACTTGACCCACGACTGTCCGGTAAATCTAACGCGCTTGCTGTAACGGCAGGGGGAGCGGCTGCCGCTTTGAAATGGGACACGAATGAACACGAATGAAAACGAATGGGTCAGAGCAGGCGAATTCGGCGGTGCGCCTAGAATTCGTTCTTATTCGTGTTCATTCGTGTCCAACCTTCCTATGCATGATACCGAATAAGCTTCTCCTTCAGACACTTACACTTTAACAAGCGCCCTTAGGTGAACCACAGAGACACAGAGGCACAGAGATACTTTGCCAGACGGAGCCCGAATCGGGTCCCACCTGACGGGTATCTCTGTGCCTCTGTGGAAACACCATAGCCTTCTGACCCCGAAGAATCTGCGATTGTGGATATCACAACCGGATGGTGTTGACAAGGATACGCCTATCGACAGAAGGCGTGGGACCTAAATGGCATAGCAAAAAGGCCGCTAACCCAAAGGGTTAACGACCTGCTGCAGCGCTAAAAAAG
>JACMKT010000164.1 GCA_014380005.1 Rhodospirillales bacterium | reverse complement strand
GCTTACCTGGCCAAGCAGGCGGGAACACCTTTGGTGATCGGAAACGCGACTGCAGGCGGGGCCGGAGGGATGGTCGCGCAATTTGCTGCTGGACGAAGTGGCCGACATGCCGCTGGAGACCCAGGGCAAGATCGTACGCGTGCTGCAAGACCAGACCTTCGAGCGGGTGGGCGGCGGGAAAAGGGTCGAGGTGGACGTGCGCGTCATCGCCACCACCAACCGCGACGTCCAGTCGGAAATGGCCGCTGGCCGCTTCCGCGAGGATTTGTTCTATCGCCTCAACGTGGTGCCGTTCCGGGTGCCGTCGTTGCGGGAGCGCAAGGAAGACATACCGGCGCTTGCCAAGCATTTCATGATTTTGGCCGCCCAAGCTGCCGGCACCCAGCCGCGCCAGATGGGCGAGGACGCTTTGGCGGCACTTCAGGCCTATGACTGGCCCGGCAATGTGCGCCAGTTGCGCAACGTCATGGAGTGGGTGCTGATCATGGCGCCCGGTGATGCGTCCGAGCCGGTGCGCGCCGACATGCTGCCCAGCGAAATCGGCGCCATCACCCCTGCGGTATTGCGCTGGGAGAAGTCCAGCGAGATCATGACCCTACCGTTGCGCGAAGCGCGTGAGCTGTTCGAGCGCGAATATCTGTTGGCCCAGGTCAACCGCTTTTCCGGCAACATTTCCCGCACCTCGGCCTTTGTCGGCATGGAGCGGTCGGCGTTGCATCGCAAGCTAAAGTTATTGGGCGTCAATACCGACGAGAAGGCGCGCGGTTAACCCGCGCCGTTAAGGAACCGGCATGAAGGTCATCGTCTGCGGAGCCGGCCAAGTCGGCTTCAACATCGCCCATTATCTCGCCAGCGAGAATAACGACGTCACGGTCATCGACCAGCGGCCCGATCTGATCCGCAAGATCACGGACACTTTGGACGTGCAGGCCATCATCGGCCACGCCTCGCACCCCTCGGTGCTGGAGCAGGCGGGCGCCGCCGATGCCGACATGATCATCGCCGTCACCCAGGCGGATGAAGTGAACATGGTGGCCTGCCAGGTGGCCCACTCCCTGTTCGATGTGCCCACCAAGATCGCCCGTGTGCGCTCGCAATCCTATCTTCAGCCCATGTGGTCCACGCTGTTCTCACGCGACCACATGCCCATCGACGTCATCATCAGCCCCGAGATCGAGGTGGCCCGCGCCATCACCCGGCGCCTGCAGGTGCCGGGCGCCATCGACGTCATTCCGCTGGCCAACGACAAGGTGCGGCTGATCGGCGTGCGCTGCGACACCCAGACGCCGCTCATCAATACGCCGTTGCGCCAGCTGACCGTGCTGTTCCCGGACCTCAACATCGTGGTCATCGGCATCGTCCGTGACGGCCGCCCCATCGTGCCCACCGCCGAAGATCAGATGCTGGAAGGCGACGAGGTTTATTTCGTCGTCGACACCCTGCATGTGGGCCGCGCTTTGGCCGCCTTTGGCCGCGAGGACCAGGAAGCCCGCCGCATCGTCATCTTCGGCGGCGGAAATATCGGCCTGTTCCTGGCCCAGCAGATCGAGGCCGAGCATCCCGGCGCCTCGGTCAAGGTCATCGAGGCCAATAAGGAACGCGCCGAATACGTGGCGAAGACTTTAAGCCGCACCGTGGTGCTGAACGGCGACGTGCTGGACCCGGAAATCCTGGCCGAGGCCAGCGTGTCGGCGGCGGAGACGGTGGTCTCGGTCACCAATGACGACGAGACCAACATCCTGGCGGCGCTGCTGGCCAAGCGCTTCGGCGCGCGGCGCGCCATGACGCTCATCAACAAGAGCACCTACAAGGCGTTGATGGGGCCGCTGGGCATCGACGTGGTCATCAGCCCGCGCGCCATCACCGTGTCCAATATCCTCCAGCATGTGCGCCGGGGCCGTATTCACGCGGTGCACTCCCTACATGAAGGCTTCGGCGAACTGATCGAGGCCGATGCGCTGGAAACCTCCAGCCTGGTGGGCAAGCCCCTGCGTGAGGTCAAGCTGCCCAACGGTGTGCTGCTGGGCGCCGTTGTGCGCGACGGCACGGTCATCAGCCCCCGTGGCAACACGGTGGTGCAGGCTGGCGACCGAGTGGTGCTGTTCGCCGCTGCCGAAGCGGTGAAGAAGGTTGAAAAGATGTTCTCGGTGAGGTTGGAGTATTTCTGATTGCCCAGGGTCACCTACGTCAACGGCACGTACGTCCCTCATCACGAGGCGACGGTCCATGTGGAGGATCGCGGCTACCAATTTGCCGATGCTGTTTATGAGGTCCTGGCGGTCATTGGCGGGCGTTTGTGCCATCTGGACCAGCATCTCGACCGGTTGGAGCATTCCCTGAGCGCGCTTTCCATTGGCGCGCCGGTGTCGCGCCGGGTGCTGTCGCTGATCATGGCCCGGGTGGTCCGGCTCAACCGGTTCACCGATGGCATGCTTTATCTGCAGATTTCGCGCGGAGTGGCGCCGCGCAACCACACTTTTCCCGCCGACACCCTGCCCAGTCTGGTGGTAAGCGCCTGGCCGCACAATGGCCCCTCGGCGGAACAGGTGGAGCAGGGGGTGGCGGTGACGACCTTGCCGGATCAGCGCTGGAAGCGCCCGGACATCAAGACCGTCGGCCTGCTGCCCAATGTGCTGGCGCGCCAATCGGCCAAGGAAGCTGGCGCCTATGAAGCATGGCTGGTCAACGGCAGCGGTTTCATCACCGAGGGCTCGGCCACCAACGCCTTCATTGTCGCCAGGGACGGCACTCTGCTGACCCATCCCGCTGACACGGGCGTGTTGAGCGGAGTTACGCGCGGCAACGTACTGGCACTAGCCCGCCATCTGGGGCTGGACGTGGCTGAGCGCGCCTTTACCGTGGCCGAGGCCCTGACCGCCCGCGAAGCCTTCTTGACGGGCACCACCGTCACCGTGTTGCCGGTCACCCGCATTGACGGCAAGCCGGTGGGCGAGGGACGTCCCGGCCCGGTGACCATGAACCTTCGCACCCTTTATCAGGAGCTCCGCCGCAAGTGAGCAAACTCCGCGCCGTGCTGTTCGATTGGGATAACACCCTGGTGGATTCGTGGCTCTGCATCCAAGAATCATACAACATGACCTTCCGCCATTTCGGCCTGCCGGAATGGGACATGGCCGAGACCCAGGCCAATGTGGCGAAGTCCCTGCGGGATTCCTTCCCCCAGATGTTCGGCGACCGCTGGCTTGAGGCCAAGGACGTGTTTTCCGCCAGCTTCGAATCCATCCATCTGTCCCACCTGAAGCCGCTGCCCGGTGCCGAAAACATGCTGCGCGCGCTGAAGGATGACGGCCTGTATCTGGGCGTAGTCAGCAACAAGCGCGGCGGCTTCCTGCGCAAAGAGGTTCAGGCGCTGGGCTGGAACGGATTTTTTGGCGCCCTGGTGGGGGCCAACGACGCGGAAGCCGACAAACCGGCAATCGCACCCGTAGAGCTGGTGCTAAATGGTTCAGGAATAGAGCCGGGCGAACAGGTATGGTTTGTTGGAGATTCACCAATCGACATGCATTGCGCAATCAATTCGCGATGCATTCCCGTGTTGATGCGAAGTGAACCTATCCGTCCGGGTGAGTTCGATACCCACCCACCTGTCTATCACCTTGAAAATTGCACATCACTGATCACTCTAGTTCGTGAACTCGCGGTTCCCATCACGTTAATTGGATGGTAACGAGAAGGTCTACGGGGATAACCTTCCCCCAAAAGCCGACGATAACGACGATAACAATGTCCCTCGGGCAATAAGAACGGATTACCAATATGTCCGCAGAAAAATCCCAAAACGTGCAGGATGTGTTCCTTAATCACATCCGCAAGAATAAGACTCCTGTGACCATATTCCTGGTCAATGGGGTTAAATTGCAGGGCATCGTCACCTGGTTCGATAATTTCTCGGTCTTGCTGCGCCGTGATGGGCATACCCAGCTGGTGTACAAGCATGCCATTTCCACAGTGATGCCCTCGACTCCGATCCAGCTGTTCGAGCCGGCGGTCAAGGAAGGCGGCGAAGAGTAAGTGTCAAACGGTCAGGCTCAGCCAACCGGTTCCTCCCGCCAGCGCGCCATGGTCATCCACCCCGCCCTGAAGGCGGTGGAGGGCGGTATCCGCTTGCCGGGAGCCCGGTTGGACGAAGCAGTCGGTCTGGCCCAAGCCATCGATCTGGACATCGTCCAGGCGGAAGTGGTGCCGGTGTCCAAGCGACGTCCGGCCACTTTGATGGGCAAGGGCGCCGTCGAGCGTCTGGCGGAAAGCGTCCGTGACAATGAGGTAGCGGTCGCCGTGGTCGACGGCCATCTGTCGCCGGTCCAGCAACGCAATCTGGAACGGGCCTGGGCATGCAAGGTCATCGACCGCACCGGCCTGATCCTGGAAATCTTCGGCGAACGCGCCCGTACCCGTGAAGGCTCGCTTCAGGTGGAACTGGCGGCGCTCAGCTATCAGCGCTCGCGGCTGGTGCGGTCGTGGACCCACCTTGAACGCCAGCGCGGCGGCTTTGGTTTTCTGGGCGGTCCCGGTGAAACCCAGATTGAAGCCGACCGCCGCATGATCGGCGACCGCATCGTCAAGCTGAAGCGCGAGTTGGAAGAGGTCAAGCGCACCCGCGAGCTGCACCGCAGCGCCCGGCGCAAGATCCCCTATCCCATCATTGCCCTGGTGGGCTACACCAACGCCGGCAAATCCACGCTGTTCAATCGTCTGACCAGCGCAGAGGTTCTTGCCAAAGACATGCTGTTCGCCACCCTGGACCCGACCATGCGCGGCCTCAAGCTGCCATCGGGCCGCAACGTCATCCTGTCCGACACCGTGGGCTTCGTCTCCGATCTGCCGCACGAACTGGTTGCCGCCTTCCGCGCCACCTTGGAAGAGGTGCTAGAGGCGGAGTTGGTGGTCCATGTGCGCGACGTGGCCCATCCCGATTCCGAGGCCCAAGCCGCCGACGTGGAAACCGTTCTCAAGGATTTGGGTCTGGCCGAAGTGGTCGATCGCGGTTTGGTGGAGGCGTTGAACAAGACCGATCTGCTGGCCGAACCCGCCCGCACCGAGGTCATCAATCACGCCAAGCGCCGTCCCGAATCCATCCCCGTCTCGGCGTTAACCGGCCAGGGAGTGGACGATCTGCTGGCTTGCTTCGATCGCCTGCTGTCCTCGGGCCGTGAGACCCTGGACCTGCAAGTGGAATTGAGCGACGGCGCCTCCATTTCCTGGCTGTATCAGCACGGCGAAGTGATCGCCCGGCGCGACGACGACAGCATCGCCTATATGCGTGTGCGCCTTGATCCCATGGACGCACAACGCTTCCAACAACGCCAAGCCGAGGGGAAACGCCCGTGAGCGCCGTCGATCCGCTTTTGGTCGCCAGCATCATCCGCGACGCGGCCGAAGCCGAGATATTGCCGCGCTTCAAGAATTTGCAGGCCCTGCAAATTCGCGAGAAGAAGCCGAACCAATTGGTGACCGAGGCCGATATCCAGGCGGAAAAGGTGCTGTCGCGCCGCCTGCAAGAGGTGTTGCCCGGCGCCATCGTCGGCGAGGAGGGCATTGAGACCCACCCCGAACTGATGTCCGCCCTGGAACGGCCCGGTGTGGTGTGGGTGATCGACCCGGTGGATGGCACGGCCAACTTCGCCCACGGCAATCCCCGCTTCGCCGTGGTGGTCGCCTTGGTGATCGACGGCGTCACACGGGCCGGCTGGATACATGACCCGGTGCCCAACACCACGGTCATTGCCGAACTGGGCCAAGGTGCTTGGCGTGGCGGGGAAAAACTGCACGTCTCTGAAGAAGTGTCACTGCTGCAGATGGCTGGCTCGGTCAAGAAGCGCGGTCGCGTCGCCGATCAGGTGCTGAACGTGGCCCGGCGCGGCAGTGCCGCCCATGACTATCTGGATCTGGTCACCGGCACGCTGCACTTCGCCCATTTCAGGAAGCTGATGCCGTGGGACCACGCCGCCGGCGTGCTGATCCACGCCGAGGCCGGCGGCTATGGCGCCATGATGGATGGCAGCGCCTACACCCCCGTGCTGCACGCCGAAGGCCAACTTCTGCTGGCCCCCGGCGAAAGCAGCTGGCGTCAATTGGCGCCGCTGATCGATTAATATTATCGGGCTAAATAAAGGGGAGGTTAGGAGGCCTCGCCTCCGAGCGGGGTCGGGGCGGCAGCCCCGCTATAAATTCCGATGCACTGCCAGCCCCGCAGGCGCCTGGCAGGTGGGCATCATTTCCATGCGGTTGATGTTGACGTGGGCGGGCAGGGTGGTCGCCCACAGTACCGCCTCGGCCACGTCTTCGGCGGTCAGCGGCTCGGTGCCGGCATAGACCTTGGCCGCCGCCTCTTCATCGCCCTTGAACCGCACCACCGAGAATTCCGAACCACCGCACAGGCCGGGCTCGATATTGGTTACGCGGACCTTGGTCTTGATGAGATCGGTGATCAAATTCAGCGAGAACTGGGTGACCGCCGCCTTGGTGGCACCGTAGGCATTGCCGCCGGGATAGGGGTAGGTGCCGGCGGTGGAGGCGATGTTGACCACATGGCCACGGTCGCGGGAAACCATGCCCGACAGCACCGCGCGGGTGACGTACATCAGCCCCTTGACGTTGGTGTCCACCATGACTTCCCAATCTTCAGGATTGGCTTCCTGGGCGGGCTCAAGGCCCAGCGCCAAGCCCGCATTGTTGACCAGCACGTCGATGGCGGCGAAGTCGGCGGGTAGGGCGGCGATGGACTCGGCGACCGCTTGGCGATCGCGCACGTCCAGGGTAAGCGCATGCACCGGCACGGCCAGTTCGGCCTTTAACGCCTCCAGCCGGTCGCTGCGGCGTCCGCTCAACACCAGACGGGCGCCCAAGGCGGCATAGCGCCGGGCGATGGCGGTGCCAAAGCCGGCGGTTGCGCCGGTGATGAAGACGGTGCGCTGGGTCCAATCGATCATTGAGAAACTCGCTCCGGGAGTGGGCGTTGCGGATCAGGGTCGCGCACGAAGGCCAGATGGGGCGTCTGGGACAGCGCGTTTTCGATCTTCCAGATATAGACCTTGTACAGGCCGAACTGACGGACCTCGGTGGCGTTGTGGCGCAGCACGTTGGCATCGGTGGTGATTCGGAACTCGCCCTGCATGCCGATGCCCAATTCGGCCATGCGCTGGGCATCGGAGGATTTGATGCCGTTGCCGGCGACGATGATGGTGCCATCGGCGGCCGATTTCAGCGCCAGCATGCGGGCGTCGCGGCGGATCAAGGCGGTCAGTTGCACCTTGCCCAGCCGGCCCTGGCGGTCATATTTGACGTGGAAGCGGCCTTTGCCGACGCGCTTCAAATCCTTGATGGCGGGGTCGCGCACCAGATCCTTGTAGATGTTCTGGTTGCGCTCTTCTTCATTCTCGGCGGTGATCTTGCCGTCGGCGTAGTCGTGCAGAACGGGCGCGAATATCAGATCGCCTTCGTAATTAAGCGCCCAATCGCCGTATTTCGAGATACGCAGCTCGCCTTTGAACTTGTCGGGGATGTAACAAGACGACAGGGCGAAGGTGAGGGCGAGAACCGCCGCGATTCTCCACACGATAGCCCTGGTCATTCGCCCGTTTCCCCCTTGCGCTCGATCATCTTGGCTTCGACCCACAACGCTTCCATCTCGTCCAACGTGGCGCCCTCGGGGGCTCGTCCGACCGCATGCAGCTCGGTCTCCACATGACGGAAACGACGGTCGAATTTGGCATTGGCCCGCTTCAACGCCAGCTCCGGATCGATTTTGAGCTTGCGGGCGAGGTTGACGCAAGCGAAGAGAACGTCGCCCATTTCATCTTCAAGGCGGTCGTGCGGCGCGTCGACATCAATTTCATATTTTATTTCAGCGACTTCTTCGGCAATCTTAACCAAGACATCAGCCGGTTCCGCCCAGTCGAAGCCGACCCGGGCAGCCCGGTTTTGCAGCTTCAAGGCGCGTGTCATGGGGGGCAGGGCGCGGGCTACGCCGTCCAGTACGCTGCCATGGCCCTTGGCGGCCCGTTCCTCGGCCTTGCTGACCTCCCAGGCCACTGTCTGGGTCTCGGCGTCGCGGGTCTCGGCATCGCCGAAGACATGAGGGTGGCGGCTGACCATCTTGTCGGCAATGGCATTGGCCACGTCGTCGAAGACGAAGATGCCTTGGTCCTGAGCCATCTGGGCGTGGAAAACCACCTGGAACAGCAGATCGCCCAATTCGTCTTTCAGCGCCGCCATGTCGCCATGATCGATGGCATCGGCGACCTCATAGGCTTCTTCGATGGTGTAGGGCGCGATGGTGGCGAAGGTCTGTTCTTTGTCCCAGGCGCAACCACGCTGAGGATCGCGCAGTGTCGCCATGATGTGGAGCAAGCGGTCGATGGGACGCAACGAAATCTCCAACAGCGTGGACTGGGCGCCAGATCATAGCGGAACGTTGAGGGCGCCGCCTTGCGTAAATCGGTGACCAGCAGGGAGAAGGAAATAGCTGAATAAAACCAAGAGGATAAGGTTTCAACTATATCACCTTATGTCGCATAATGCATATTATGACACAGCGCTAATATCCTAACAAGGGCTCCGGCAGCCATAACATCCATGCTGTCATTTGCCAATCGGCGGCTACCGCTTATGATGCGGGCATCATGATGCTCCAAGCTGAAACCCTGCACGAAGCCGCTGCCATTCTCGATTTGATCGGTGTCGCCGTGTTCGCCGTCACCGGTGCGTTGGTGGCCGCGCGGCGGCAGATGGATCCCATCGGCTTTATCATCGTGGGCACCGCCACCGCCATCGGCGGCGGCACCATGCGCGATCTGGTGCTGGGCGTGCGTCCGGTGTTTTGGGTCACCGACCAGTCGTTCTTGGTGGTAAGCGTGCTGGCGTCTTTGGCGACCTTTTGGGCCGCGCGCTCCATCAGGCGGATTTTCAAGGCGCTGCTATGGATGGATGCCGTCGGCATGGCCATGTTCGCCGTGGCCGGCACGCAAAAAGCCACCAATTTGGGTGCTGGCCCGGTGGTGGCCGTGCTCATGGGCGTCATGACGGCCAGCTTCGGCGGCCTGTTGCGCGACGTGCTGTGCGGCGAGAAACCGCTGCTGTTCCATCGGGAAATTTACGCCACGGCCGCCCTGATCGGCGCCGGGCTGTGGCTTGCCCTGGAGCCCGCGGGCCTAGCGCCTGAAGTACGGTCCATTTTGGGCTTTGTCGCGGCGTTCGGGGTTCGAGCGGCAGCCATCCGCTGGGGCATCAGCCTGCCCAACTACCGTCATCCCGAGGCTTAGACCATGATTTCCAGCCCGTCATAGGCTGGCTCGGCGTAAGGCGGCAGCGCGGCCCGCAGGGTCTCGTAGTCCAGCGACGGCGTCATGTGGGTCAAATAGGCCCGCTTGGGCTTTACCCGCTCTAGCCAGCCCAGAACCCGGTCCAGATGGGCATGGGTCGGATGCGGATCGTAGGACAGGCAGCCGACCACCCAGATTTCAACGCCGGCGATGGCGGCGAAGGAGTCCTCGGGCAGGTTCACCAAATCGGTGGAATACGCGAATTTCTCGCCGAAGCGGAAGCCCAGGGTGCGGCAATAGCCATGGTCCTGATCGTACGGCACGATTGGAATGCCGCCCACGGTGAACGGACCGGTCGCCGCATGGGGCACCAGCATGGGCTTATAGATGCTTTGGCCTTCCTTGACCGCGCCCAGCACATAGGGAAAGCGCGTGCCGATGCTGTCCATGGTCTCAGGCGCCGCATAGATATCCAGCGGCGCTTCCATGGCCCGGTTGATCTCGCGTAGTTCGTCGATGCCGTGGATGTGGTCGGCGTGGTCATGGGTGAATAGCACCGCGTCCAGGCGCCGCACCTTGGCCGTCAGCAATTGTTCGCGGCAGTCAGGCGAGGTGTCCACCAGGATGGTCGTGCCCCCCTGCTCCACCAATATGGATGGCCGCAGTCGACGGTTCCTGGGATTGGTGGGGTCGCAAGCGCCCCAGCCGCGGTTGATGGTCGGGCAACCGCCCGCCGCACCACTTCCCAGGATGGTCACCTTCATGGCGGCACCTTGGCGAACAGACGCATGAAGTTGGCGGTGGTGGCCTCAGCCAGTTCCGCCACCGAAACGCCCTTCAATTCCGCCACCTTGGCCGCCGTATGGGCCACGTAGGCGGGTTCGTTACGCTTGCCGCGAAACGGGATGGGCGCCAGATACGGGCAGTCGGTTTCCACCAGCAAACGGTCCAGGGGCACGCCCTTGACCGTCTCCTGCAGGGCCTCGGCCTTCTTGAAGGTGACGATGCCGGAGATAGAGACATAAAGTCCAATTTCAACAGCTTTTGCAGCGAGTTCTGGGCCGGAGCTAAAGCAGTGGATAAGGCCAGGAAAAGCCCCCTTCCCCATTTCCTCGGCCAGAATGGCGGCGGTATGGTCGTCGGCCTCGCGGGTATGGACGATGATGGGCAGCTGAGCGATGCGGGCGGCGGCAATGTGGGCGCGGAACGATTCGCGCTGCCGTTCGCGCGGGCTCTTGTCGTAATGGTAGTCCAGGCCGGTTTCGCCGAAGCCCACCACCTTGGGGTGGCGGGCCAGTTCCAGCAGCCGTTCCGTTTCCGCGTGGGGCTCAGTACCCGCCTCGTGGGGGTGGATGCCCACGGTGCAATAGACTTCCGGGAACCGTTCTGCCACCGCCAGCACCCGCTCGAACCGGGTCAGGTGGGTGTTGATGGTCAGGAACAGGCCGACACCGTTATCGCGGGCGCGCTGGACCACTTGGTCCAGCTCGTCGGCGAAATCGGGGAAGTCCAGATGGCAGTGGCTGTCCACCAGCATCAGGAAGCGGCCTCCTCGTCCACGAAGCGCGGGAACACGCCCTGGGGCGCCGGCAAGGGCGTGCCGGGCTTCAGGGCATGATGGGACCCGGCGAAGGCGAAGGTTCGTTGCTCTGCTGGAATAGCCAACTGATCCAGCAACTTGGCCGAGGTATCGGGCATGAACGGCTGGGTCATCAGCGCCAGATTGCGCACGGTCTCGGCCAGCACCCATAGCACCGTGCCCATACGCTCCGGGTCGGTCTTCTTCAGCGCCCACGGAGCCTGACGGTCCACATAGCCGTTGGCGGCGCGGATGACCATCCACATGGCTTCCAGCGCCTCATGGAACATCTGGCGGTCCAGAGCATCGCGCACCTTGGGCAACAGGCCATGGGCGGCGTCCAGCATTTCGCGGTCGTCTTCGTTGGGCTGGCCGTGCTGAGGCACCGCGTTGGCGCAATTCTTGGCAACCATGGACAGCGAGCGCTGGGCCAGATTGCCGTAATCATTGGCCAGCTCGGAATTCATGCGGGTGACCATGGCGCGATGGCTGTAATCGCCGTCATTGCCGAAGGGGACTTCGCGCAGCAGGAAATAGCGCACCTGATCCAGGCCGTATTTCTCGATCAGATGGATGGGGTCGATGACGTTGCCCACGGATTTCGAGATCTTGGCGCCCTCATTGGTCCACCAGCCATGGGCGAACACGCGCTTGGGCGGCGGCAGATCGGCGGCCATGAGGAAGGCCGGCCAATAGACGCTGTGGAAGCGCAGGATGTCCTTGCCCACCATGTGCAAATCCGCCGGCCAGTATTTGGCGTAATCGCCGCCCTGGTCGGGATAGCCCGTGGCGGTGATGTAGTTGGTCAAGGCGTCGAGCCAGACATACATCACATGGGCTTCATCACCCGGCACCGGGATGCCCCATTTGAAGCTGGTGCGCGACACCGACAAATCCAGCAGCCCGCCTTTGACGAAGCTGATGACCTCGTTGCGGCGCGAATTGGGGGCGATGCAATCGGGGTTGGCGTCGTAATAGGCGAGCAGACGGTCCTGCCACGCCGACAGCTTGAAGAAGTAGCTGGGCTCCTTGACCCATTCCACCGGCGCGCCCGTGGGGGCCTGCTTGGCGCCATTGACGGCGGTGATCAACTCGTCCTCGGCGTAGAACGCCTCGTCACGCACCGAGTACCAGCCTTCGTAATGGCCCAGATAGATGTCGCCGGCCTCGATTAGCTTGTTCCACAGGGCCTGGGTGGCGGCGATGTGGCGCGGCTCGGTGGTGCGGATAAAATCGTCGTTGGTGCAGTTCAGCCGGGCGGCCAGCTCGCGGAAATTGGCCGAGTTCATGTCGGCCAGGGCCTGCGGGGTCATGCCGAAGGTCTCAGCCGACTTTTCCACCTTCTGGCCGTGTTCGTCGGTGCCGGTGAGGAACTTCACGTCGAAGCCGTCCAGCCGCTTGAAGCGGGCCAGCACGTCGCAGGCCAGCGTGGTGTAGGCGTGGCCGATATGGGGCTTGTCGTTGACGTAATAGATCGGCGTGGTGACGTAAAAAGTCTTGGCCCCGCTCATGGTCCTCTCCTTCGTATTCTTTTTTGAGAGCACTCGGCTCAAGGACAGGGCTTCAAGCCCGAGCCAGACGCTCAATCGCCAGGAACGCCGTCAGCATGGCTTGCTTGCGGTCCAGATTGACCGCGTCGGTCCGGGCGAAAAGGGTGGTGACCTTTTCCCACACCTCAAGCCAGCGTTCAAGGTCGGCGGCGGCCAACAGGCGGCCCATGAGTACAGCCTCGCCCTGCACCACCTCGCTCATGCCCCTGCCCTCGCGCCCGCCGGCACGGATCAGCCGGGCCAGCCACCAGCTCAGTAGCTCGGTCACCGTGCGCCAAGCGGAATCCGCATCAGCCTTGGCCACCCGGTCGGCAAAGGCATGCAGCGCCGGCACGTCCAGCCGGGGCAGCGCCGACAGCATGGCGATCAGTTCGCGGTAAAGGTCCAGCCCGCCTTCACCGGCCAGAGCCAACGCTTTGCCGATGCTGCCCTCGCCCAGGCGAGACAGCGCGGTAATATCGTCGCCGCCAAGTTCGGGCCGGGCGTTCATGAGCAGATCGGCCACGGTGGCTTCGGGCAGCGGGTTCAACGGCAGGCGCCGGCAACGCGAGCGGATGGTGGGCAGCAACCGGCCCGGGCTGTGCGAGACCAGCAGCATCAGCGCATTGCGCGGCGGCTCCTCCAGCACCTTCAGCACCGCATTGGCGGCGTTGCGGTTCATCTCGTCGGCGGCGTCGATGATGACCACGCGCCAGCCGCCTTCCGACGGGGTCAGCGCCATGAAACCGCCGATGCCGCGCACGTCGTCGATGACGATCTCGGTCTTCAGCTTGGTCTTCTTGTCGTCGGAATAGCCGCGCTGGACCACCCGAAGGTCGCCATGTCCACCGGCGGAGATGCGGCGGAACACGGGATGAGTGGCGGGCAGCGCTAGACTTTCCGGCCCACCACCAAACAATCCGCCGCCCTCGCCGCCGCCGGCTAGGACGAAACGGGCGATGCGGAAGGCCAAGGTCGCCTTGCCGATGCCCTTGGGACCGGTCAGCAGCCAGGCATGGGCAAGACGGCCGGAATTCCAGGCGTCCAGGAACGCGCGCTCAGCGGAATCGTGGCCGATCAGATCGGGATTGTCGCGGGGATCAAGAGCTTCAGTCATGTGACGCAAAAGCCCAGCAGCCGGCCCTTGATGGCCGCCATGATGGATTGGTGGACAGCGTCCAGGCTGGCGGTGGCGTCGATCACGGCGCAGCGGTCAGGCTCAAGCTTGGCGATGTCCAGGAAGCCCTGGCGCAGGCGTTCATGGAACGGGCTGCCCATGCGCTCGTATCGATCCTCGGCGCCCCCCCGTCCACCGGCGCGCTTCAGCCCCTCCTCCACCGGCAAATCCAGGATCAGAGTCAGATCGGGGGCAAAATCGCCAATGGCGAGCCGGGTCAAGCCGAGGATGAAATCCTTGGGCAAGCCGTGCCCATAGCCTTGATAGGCCAAGGTGGAATCGGCGAAGCGGTCGCACACCACCCAAGCGCCGCGCTCCAGCGCCGGCCACACGGTCTTGACCAGATGGTCGCGCCGGGCGGCGGTGTGCAGCAAGGCTTCGGTATGGGCGTCCCAGCGATCCACCTCACCGGTGACGAGAAGGGCGCGGATTGCCTCCGCGCCCTTGGAACCGCCCGGTTCGCGGGTGGTCACCACCTCAATGCCGGCGCGAGCCAACGCTTCGGCCAGCATTTTCAGCTGGGTCGATTTGCCGGCGCCCTCGCCGCCCTCGAAGGTGATGAACCGTCCACGTTCCATGCTTTAGCCCTTGGATCCCCACAGGATGGACTTCAGAGCGGCGCTCATGCGGCCCATGAAGCCCAGCTTGTTCACGTCGGCACCAGCCAGCAAGGGCATTTCCACCGTGCTGACGCCCGGCGCGGTGATCACCAGCTTGCCCACCGGCTGGCCCTTCTTGATGGGCGCGGCGATGGGGCCGGTATAGACGGCGGTCACCTTCATCTCACGGCGCGACTTGCGCGGCATGGTGGCTTCCAGCTTGTCGCCAGCCACCAGGGGCACGGTCAGCGCGTCGCCCAGCCACACATCGGCATCGGCCACCACATCGCCGGCCTTGAACAACGAGTAATTCTCGAATTCGCGGAAGGCCCATTCGATCAGGCGGGCGCTTTCCTCGGCCCGCTCCTTCATGCTCTTCATGCCGTTCAGGACCATGATGACACGGCGGTCGCCGCGCTTGACGGTGCCCACCAGACCATAGCCGGCGGCCTCGGTGTGGCCGGTCTTCAGGCCGTCGGCGCCCGAGACGGCATAAAGCAGCGGGTTGCGGTTGCCCTGCTTGATGCCGTTGAACATGAATTCGCGCTGGGAATAGATGGGGAAGTATTCCGGGAAGTCGCTGATCAGCCGGCGCGCCAGGATGGACAAGTCGTGGGCGGTGGTCAGATGTTCCGGCTCGGGCCAGCCCGAGGCGTTCTTGAAGGTGCTGTTGCGCATGCCCAATTGGCGGGCGCGCCGGGTGGCTTCCTCGGCGAAGGCCTCTTCGTTGCCGGCATAGGCCTCGGCCAGTACCGAGCAGGCGTCGTTGCCCGACTGGATGATAACACCGTGGATCAGATCGTCCACCGAAGCGGTCGAGCCGATGGGCAGGAACATCAGCGAGCCGCCGGATTTGACGTGCTTCTTCCACACCGTCTCGGACACCGGCAGTTGGTCGGACAGCTTCCAGCTGCCTTCCTTGAGTTTCTCGAAGACCAGATAGGCGGTCATCAGCTTGCTCATGGACGACGGCACCATCAGCTCGTCGGCGTTCTTCTCCAGAAGCACCGTGCCGGTCTTGTAGTCCAGCAGGATCGCCTGCTTGGCCGAAGTCTCGATGGATTCGGCGCGGACGGCAGACGCCGTCCCCATCAGGATCAGCGCGAAGGCCGCCATCAGCGGCCGGCGGAAGTTGAACGACGTCATCGTCACCATGAACCTCGAAAGCGAAAACGCGGGCTGGGAAATTGGGCCTCTGCCTAGCCCTCAAATACGTCGGAACTAGGGCGTTGGCGAAAGCTTAGTCGACAATTACCTTGGCATCCTGCTGGCCGGTGGCGATCACCGATTCCAACAGGCGGTCGGCCTCGGCCACGCTGGACAGCGGGCCGAAGCGGACGCGGTAGACCGTCTGGCCCTTGATATGGGCCGGCTGGATTTGCGGCTGCCCCACAGCGGACAGGCGGGCCTGCAGGCGGATGGCATTGTCGTGGCGGCTGAACGAACCGGCTTGGACGAAGATGCCGGTGGCCTTAATCGGCACGGTCTCCACGTCCTGGGCGGCCAGTTCCCGTTCGGTGCGCTCGATGGCGGCGGCGGCACGCTGGGCAGAACCCGATACCGGTTTGGCGGAGGCCAATATGGGCTTGGCCTGCTCGCGGCTGCCCGGCGCGGGTAAGGTCTCGGCTGTCACCGATTCGCGCGGCGCGGCGGCCACTTGGGGCTCATTGTCGTGTTTCAGCTTGCCGGCCAGCGCCCGGCTTTCCTCGGGCAGCACCTGGACGCGCACCTTGGCGGTGCCGGTCGCCTCGGTGCCCAGCAATTGGGCGGCACGGCGGGACAGATCGATGATGCGGCCGTTGACGAAGGGGCCGCGGTCATTGACCCGGATCACCAGCGACCGGCCATTGTCCAGATTGGTCACCCGCACCACCGAGGGTAGTGGCAAAGTCTTGTGGGCGGCGGAGACGGCGTTCTGGTCGAAACTCTCGCCATTGGCGGTCAGCTTGCCGTGGAAATCGGGGCCGTACCACGACGCGATACCGGTTTCGTCATAGTCGAAATCTTCGCGCGGATAATACCAGACGCCGGCCACCTGATAGGGCTTTCCGACCTTGTAGCCCGGCGCCGCCGTCGATCCCACCGGAGGAGGGTTGTCGTTGGGCGAGGTCGCCTTTTTGGCGTAATGGCCGAACAGGTTCATCTCGGCGCAGCCCGAAAGCAGCGCCGTCGACATCAGCAGCGCGGCCACGCGCCCCATTCGCGGAGCCCTCCGCATCATCTAGGTGTCCCCCTCGGTCGTCGGCCAGATATGTTGTAGTCTACTTGCCGCCGATCCTCTCCGCAAGATGGCCTGCGGCCAAGGCGAACGAGGTGGACCGGTTCCATTTCATGATGGTACGGAAATTGTCATAGACCAGGAAGGCTGCGCCCTCGCCGTTATCGGGGCGGATGATGGAGCCCTCGATGGCGGTTGCAGGCAGTGGCTTGCCATTGGCCGCCTTGACCCCCAGCTTGGCCCATTCGGTGACGGCGCGCTTCTGGTCCAGGCCGATCAGCCGGTCCGAGAAATTGGCCGGCAGCTTGACCGCCCTGCCCCAGGTCTGGTCGCCATGCCACCCCGTGCTCGACAGGTAATTGGCGGCAGAGGCAAACACGTCGGCCCGCGTGGTCCAGATATCGCGGCGGCCATCGCCGTTCCAATCCTGGGCGAATTTCAGGAACGAGGACGGCATGAACTGGCACTGGCCCATGGCTCCGGCCCAGGACCCCTTCATGGTCGCGGCGCTAATGTGGCCGTCGTCGACGATCTTCAGCGCGTCCATCAACTCGCCCCGGAAATAGGCGGAGCGGCGTCCATCAAAAGACAGTGTCGCCAGCGAGGAGATGATGGAATAGCCGCCGGTAACGCGGCCGTAATCGGTCTCGATGCCCCACATCGCCACCACGAATTTGGGCTGCACGCCGTAGCGCTTTTCGATCTCGGCCAGAACTTCGCGATTTTCCGCCAGCATGCGGCGGCCCTTTTCCACCTTCTGCGGGCTGACCACGCGGTCGAGATATTGCTGCAAGGTGAAAGTGAATTCGGGCTGCTTGCGGTCCAGCTCGATCACTTTGTCGATGTGCTCCACGCCGGACAATGCCGTCTGCGCCGTCTCTGGACGGATGCCACGCGCAATAGCATCGGCCTCCAACTCCTTGACGAAGCTGGAGAAATCCTTGGTTGCCGGAGCCTCTTGGGCAGAGCCCGCCAGGGGCGCCATGGTCAACACCAGGGCCGTGGCTCCCGCTGCGAGAAATGCCGAAAGCGTGCGTGCCTGAGCCATTGATCGACCTCTGCTAAACATGTGCGCCGGGAGAAGTTGCAACCTGCCACATCCCACCCATAAGCCGCAACCGCGGGCGAAGGAATGTCACAGAGGTTATGGGGCGGGATATAGAGCGTCGCTCCAGCCGCGCAGACGGTAATAGGCCATGCCGAGGAATTCGTGCATGGCATTGGCGACCGAGCCCAGGCCGCCTGCCACGTTGAAACGCAGCCCGCCATTGCTGCCCGTGGTGGTGTAATCCACCGGATAGGGCAACACCTGCCAGCCGGCGGCGCGGAAGGCTCCGACCGAACGGGGCATGTGCACGGCCGAGGTCACCAGCACCCAAATCTGTCCCGGCTGCGGCGTGACCAGATCACGGGTGAAGACGGCGTTTTCCCAAGTGTTGCGCGACTGCGCCTCGAACAGCACGCGTCCGGTGTCGAACCCCAACGAATCCAGGAACGCCCGTGCCACCGGCGCTTCTTTCAGCGCCTGGGCGGTAACACTGCCTGAGCCGCCGGTGAACACCAGCCGCGCTTCCGGGTGGTGCCGACCCAATTCCACCATGGCGGTAATACGCTCCACCGTCCCATTGACACTGGGTTGCCCCCGCGCAGCCGTGACCACCGGGTCCACCGAACCGCCCAGCACCACGATGCCGTCGATATGCGCCGGCAAGGGCTGTTGCGGGAACCGGTCCTCCAGCGACGCCACCAGCCAGTAATCCCACGGCAACACCGCCAGCAGCAGCAAGACTGCTGTGACGACGCAGACCAACGTCCGGCCCAAGGCGGCACCACGGCGGCTGAACAACAAAGCGCAGGCGGCCAGCAGCACCAGCAGCGCCATGTTGATCGGCTGCGTCAGCAGATCCATTAATTTGGAAAGTATGAACATCCAGACTGTATGACATCAACGCCTTATCATGGTAAAGGGGCAGCCGACAGGTCGTAGGCGGAGGGATCATGGAGAATCTGATCGACGGTTTCCGGCGTTTCCGCGAAACCTATTTCGAAGACCATCGCCGTCTTTTCGAGGCCTTGGCGGCGAAGGGACAAAACCCCAAGGTGCTGCTGATCGGCTGCTGCGATTCGCGCGTCGATCCAGCCATCATCTTCGATGCGCAGCCGGGCGAAATGTTCGTATTGCGCAACGTTGCCAATCTGGTGCCGCCTTACGCCCCCGATCAGGGCCATCACGGCACCTCGGCGGCGGTGGAATTCGCCGTGCGCGGGCTTGAGGTCGAACACATCGTCGTTCTGGGGCACGCCAAATGCGGCGGCGTCCGCGCCTTGATCGAGGGCTCCACCGGCGCCGAGACCGATTTCGTCAGCGGCTGGATGCACATCGCCCGTTCCGCCCGCGACCGCGCGCTTGCCCTTACCTTGTCGGCGGGTCAGCCCATCGAGGCGGCCCGGCGCATGTGCGAGCAGGAAACCGTGGCCATCTCGCTGGGGAACTTAATGACCTTCCCCTGGATCCGCGAAAAGGTGGAACAGGGCCAGATAATGCTGCACGGCTGGTTCTTCGACTTGGATTCGGGCGAATTGTTCCGCCTGGACCCCATTACCAACACGTTCCAGAACGTCTGAGGCCTAAACCTCGGGCATGGTATTGTTACCCCGAGGCTCGGGCCGCGAGCCCAGATGGATTTTCAGCCCTGGCGCCGGGATATTGGCGATGAACCGGGCCGCTGCCATGGCGGCCCGGCGCTTTGCCAGGACACCTTGCAACAGCACCAGCGCCACCACATCTACACAGCACAACAGCAAGGCGAACCGCATGGCCGCGTCGTTGAGCGAGGCCATAAGCGGGATAGCGAACAGCAGCGGCACGAAGCCAAACAGGGCGACGTCCCGCCAGCGTTTGGTCCGGGCCACGGCGGCGGCTTGCCAAGCGGCGGGCGATTGCAACACCAGGTCGACCCGCGCTTCCCGCACCAATTGCGCCGCCAGCGCGGCATAAGCCGTCGGCAACCCCTCGAACTTGGCTTCCAGCCACAGACCGTCGCCGGCGGGCTCGAACAGCACGCGGATGCTGTCCATGGGCCAACGTTCGCGTGGAATGTGCGGCCGGACCAGCTTGAAGATAGTGCGGGAGAAGGTGGATTCGGGAGGGAGTGGGATGCTGACCATGACCCGTCTATGGTGCAGCAAGCCATCGCCAAATACCAGCCCCAACAGTGATCGCGTATGGTGGCCCAGTGGATGTGGCGTGAAGGTAGAGGCTTATAAATTCGATGCAGTGCATTGATTTAATTTGATTTTATGCGCAATTTTGCGCATTGAATGCGTTAAAGTAATGCGTGAGATTAATTGCGCCTAAACAATTACATTAAGTGAGGTCGCATGCAAAATGGCCTATTTCCATAGAGTTGCGACTGGACATGGCCGAATAATTCTCGGATAAATCTTGAGTATGCTTGCCGCTTTGGTGAACCCGGTCCCCGTTCCATGAAGTTTTTCCGCTCGCTGTTCCTGCTTGTTGGGCTTGCCGCCCTCCCCGCCTGCGCCACGTCCGAAGTTGCGGATGCAGGAAAGCCGTGTGAACTCACCACCGCCATCCAAGCTCAGGCCGCCGCCCCCGCCCCCGTTCCGGTGGCAATCCCCGCCCCGGCTCCGGCGGCACCGCATTCGTTCGTTGTGCATTTCGATTTCGACAGTGCCGACATCCGCGCGTCCGCCATGCAGATCCTGTACGAGGCATCGCAGGTTGCCGGCAAGGTCAAACCCACCGCCATCCGCATCCACGGCTTCACCGATGCCAGCGGCAAGAGCAGCTATAACCAGCACTTGTCCGAACGCCGCGCTCAGGCGGTGGCGGATCAATTTAACAAGCTGGGCGTCAAGGTAACCGTGGTCGAGACCAAGGGCTTCGGCAAGGCCAATGCGGTGACCAAGTCCAAGGGTAAGTCCAAAGATAACCGCCGGGTCGAGATCGTCTTCGAAGGCGGCGACACCGCTGAACTCCCTGCCGATACCATCAAGACCGCCAGCGCCGACGCCCATGCCGCAACGACGACCAAAGCTTATCCCGCCAGCGTCGCCGCCGTGACCGCCCCCACCCGCGATTTTTCCCCGTCCCTGCCGTTGCAGACCGCCGTCAAACACGCTATCAAGCGTGACCGCGTCCAAATCGGCACTGCGTGGATCCCTCCGGCCTCGGCCATCATGGGTTCCCCAAGCTGGATGGGTGGCCGAGCGGTTTAAGGCACCGGTCTTGAAAACCGGCGAGGG
>JACMKT010000163.1 GCA_014380005.1 Rhodospirillales bacterium | reverse complement strand
GTCGTACGGGTCTGGAATTCGGTGCCGTCCGTCATGACCACGTTGATCTCGTGGTAGTTCGGGTGAATGTCGTTCTTCATGGCGTACTGCTCCGCAAATCGAAGGCGCCTCTATACAGAAAACGCGGGCATCGTGCAAGCTGGGTTTCATCAAAAAATCAAAAGGGGCGCCGTAATGGCGCCCCTAGATGTTGTGGTCCAGACTGGAACAGGTCAGATCTGATGCGATTCATGGGGTGGAGCCATGTTCAGCGTCACCTTGACCGCAGCCAACAGGGCGTCGCGGCGGAACGGCTTGGGCAGGAAGTTCTGCACGCCGATGGCGCGCACGCGCTCGGCCACGTCGTGTTCGCGGCCAGTGCACCCGCCGGGCACCGCCAGCACACGGGCACCGCCGAAGCTCAGGCGGGCCTGGGCGTCGATGGCATCGGTGATGACCAGATCGGCTGGCGCATCGTCATGGATGCGCCCGGCCTCGGCATGACCTGCAGCCGTATCCACGTCATAGCCTGCGCTTTCCAAGATGGTGCGCAGGGCATGGCGCGCCCGCACTTCGGACTCGATTACGAGAATCCGGGTCATGTAATCCTCCCTTTTCGGGCGTGCCGAATCCGCCTCGGCCGCCGTGTTGGGAGTAGTATCCACGGTTAAGTAGGCTTCTGCATATTATACTTTGGTAGCCATATCCGTCGGGGGCAGAGCAGTGCCGAACGGGATAGGTGGCTTGGCGCACGGCCAAGGGTTCGCTACCATCTGCCGGGTGACCATCGGAGCAAGCGCATGACCTTGGACGAAAACCGCTTTTCCACCCTGGCCGACGACCGGCTTGAAAGCATCGGCGACGCGGTAGACGAGGCGCTGGGCGACCGCATCGACGTGGATTATCTGGGCGGCATCCTGACCCTGACCCTGCAGGGCGGCGGTCAATACGTCATCAACAAGCACGCCCCCAACCGCGAAATCTGGCTGTCCTCGCCCGTCAGCGGCGCTGCCCATTTCGGCTATACGGACGGCGCATGGGTATCCACCCGCGAGCCCCGAATGGTGCTGGAGCAGGTGTTGGCAAGCGAGTTGACGGGGAAGTATGGGGTGGATGTGGTGTTTTAAGTTTCACCACAAAGACACAAAGAGCACAAAGAATTAATCTTCGTGTCCTTTGTGCCTTTGTGGTGAGATCTCTTCTATTCCGGCTTCACCAGAATATGTCGCTTCTTGCCAGCGGTCAGCTTGATCACGCCGTCTTTCAGCGCGTCATTGCCGACCATGTCGGCGGGGTCCTTGACGGCCACGTCGTTGACCTTGCCGCCGCCGCCCTGGATCAGCCGGCGGGCTTCGCCGTTGGAGGCAGCCAGACCGGCTTTGACGAACAAGGCGAAGGCCGGAATGCCGGCGGCCAGCTCAGTGGCGGGCAGGGTAACGGTGGGCAGGTTGTCGGACAGCGCGCCTTCCTCGAAGGTCTTGCGCGCGGTCTCGGCGGCTTCCAGCGCGGCGGCTTCGCCATGGGCGAGGCGGGTGATCTCGTTGGCCAGGATCTTCTTGGCCTCGTTGATCTCGGCGCCGCCCAGGGCTTCCAGGCGGGCGATCTCGTCCAGGGGCATTTCGGTGTACAGCTTGAGGAAGCGGCCCACATCGGCATCTTCCGTGTTGCGCCAGTACTGCCAGAAATCGTACGGGCTCAGCATGTCGGGGTTCAGCCATACGGCACCGTTGGCGGTCTTGCCCATCTTGGCGCCCGAACTGGTGGTCAGCAGCGGGCTGGTCAGGCCGTACAATTCGGCCTGATGGACGCGGCGGCCCAATTCCACGCCGTTGATGATGTTGCCCCATTGGTCGGACCCACCCATCTGCAGCACGCATTTATTGCGCTGCCACAGCTCGGCGAAGTCGTAGGCCTGCAGGATCATGTAGTTGAATTCCAGGAAGGTGAGCGGCTGCTCGCGCTCCAGCCGCAGCTTGACCGAATCGAAGGTCATCATGCGGTTGATGGTGAAGTGCGGGCCGTAATCGCGCAGGAAGCCGATATAGTTCAGCTGGTCCAGCCAATCGGCATTGTTGACCATGGCGGCTTCACCGGTGGCGCTGCCGAAGCTCAGATATTTGGCGAACACCTTCTGGATGCCGGCCATGTTGCGGGCGATGTCGGCATCGGACAGCATCTTGCGCGATTCGTCCTTGCCGGTCGGATCGCCGATGCGGGTGGTGCCGCCGCCCATGAGCACGATGGGGGTGTTGCCGGTCTTCTGCCACCAGCGCAGCAGCATGATCTGCATGAGCGAGCCCACATGCAGGGATTCGGCGGTGCAGTCAAAGCCGATATAGGCCGTCGCCGGACCCTCCAGCAGGCGCTTGTCGAGGGCTTCCAGATCGGTGCACTGATGCAGGAAGCCGCGCTCGGTGACGACGCGAAGGAATTCGGAGCGGACGGTGGTCATGTTTTGGACAATCGTTCGGTTGCTTGCGGAAAGGTCGTTCGTTTAGCACAATCGCCGCTTCGTCACAACGTGCCGGGGCCTTTTCTCCCATGACCATGCTCGCCCTCGGGCTGATGAGCGGGACTTCGCTGGACGGTGTGGATGCCGCCCTGGTGTTGACCGACGGTGTCGCCGTCGAACGCCTGGGTCCGGCGCTGACCATTCCGTATGAGCCTGAGCGGCGTGAACGGCTGCGTTCGGTGCTGGGCGGCGTTGGCCCGGTGGAGGAGGTCGAGCGCGACCTTACCCATTTCCATGCCCATGCCGTGGCCCGTCTGCTGGCCGCCAACGGTCTTGCGGCGGCGGAGGTGGACGTCATCGGCTTCCACGGCCACACCATCTCGCACCGGCCCCAGGATCGCCATACGTGGCAGATCGGCGACGGCAAGCTGTTGGCCGAGCTGACCGGCATCCCCGTGGTCAACGATTTCCGCAGCGCCGATGTGGCAGCGGGCGGGCAGGGGGCGCCGCTGGTGCCGGTGTTCCACCGCGCTCTTGCCAGCGGCATTGCGCGTCCGGTGGCGGTGCTCAATTTGGGTGGTGTGGGCAATGTCACCTGGATCGGCGACGACGATTCTTTGCTGGCCTTCGATACCGGCCCCGGCAATGCCCTGATCGACGATTGGGCGCTGGCCCATACCGGGCGCCCGGTGGATGAGGGCGGTGTGCTGGCCCGTGCCGGCGCCACGGATCGCGACGCGGTGGCCCGTTTCGCCGCCCATCCATTCTTCGCCCGCACCCCGCCGAAATCCTTGGACCGTGACGATTTTCGCCAATTTGCCCAAGGGCTGGTGGCGGGCTTAAGTGCAGCCGACGGCGCCGCCACCCTGACCGCCTTCACCGCACGGGCGACCGGTTTGGCCCGTGCTCATTTCCCCAAGCCGGCGGTGCGCTGGCTGGTCTGCGGCGGCGGGCGGCACAATCCGGCGGTGATGGCGGCCCTGGCTGCCGAGTTCAACGTGCCGGTGGAAGCGGTGGAGGCCGTGGGTTGGGACGGCGACGCGCTGGAGGCTCAGGCCTTTGCCTATCTGGCCGTGCGCAGCGTGCGCGGCCTGCCCCTGACCTTCCCCGAGACCACCGGCGGCCCGCGCCCGTTGAGCGGCGGGCGTTTCCACCGTTGCCCGGACTGAGCCGTGGGGCTACGGTTACGCCCACATCATATGGGGAGCATGATCATGGGTCGTTGCGGGCTTGCCGCCGTGTTGGTCCTGCTGGCCGCTGCGCCGGCACAAGCGGATCAGGCCACCGCCCTTCAGGACGTCAAGTCGCAGCCCCGTGTGCTGGACGCCAAGATGGATAACAGCGGCAACATGTACGTGGTGGTGAAGCCGGAAAAGGCGCCGTGGAACATGCTCGCCGCCGGCCTGTGCGGCGTGGTCAAGCCCCATCAGGGCCGCATCTTCCGCATTCGCGTCATCGACGTGACCCAGGTGAATAACGGTAAACCGCCGGCCACCTGGACCCGTCTGGCCGAGGCCGATTGCGGGCGGTAGGCGGGCGGACAGGCATGAAAAAAGGGCGCCCCGTGGGACGCCCTTTTTTTATTTCACTCAGCGAACCGCCGCTTCAAGCACCGGCGGGGGGGCGTGTTTGGCTGCTTCCGCCATGGCGTCGGCGAGATACTGGTCCACCACTTCGTTCAGCGGGTCCAGATGGCTGCCGAAGAAGTGGTTGGCGCCTTCCACCGTGCGGTATTTGACGCGGATGTTCTTCTGCGTTCCCAGCTTGGTGGCCAGCTTGGCCACCGACGCCTCGGGCACCACTTCGTCGGCGTTGCCGTGGACGATCAGGCCAGAGGACGGGCAGGGCGCCAGGAAGGTGAAGTCATAGGCGTTGGCCGGCGGGGCCACCGAGACGAAGCCGTCGATCTCGGGGCGGCGCATGAGCAATTGCATGCCGATCCAGGCGCCGAACGAGAACCCGCCCACCCAGCACGCCTGGGCGTTGGAGTTGTAGCTCTGCATCCAGTCCAGGGCAGAGGCGGCGTCCGACAACTCGCCCTGGCCGTTATCGAAACGGCCCTGGCTGCGGCCGACGCCGCGGAAGTTGAACCGCAAGGTGGAAAAGCCCTTACGCACGAAGGCGTGATACAGGGTGTAGACCACCTTATTATTCATGGTGCCGCCGTGCTGCGGGTGCGGGTGCAGCAACAAAGCGACGGGTGCATTGGGCACCTTGGAATGGTGATAGCGGCCTTCGAGTCGGCCGTCTGGTCCGTTGAAAATCACCTCGGGCATCAGAGTCCCCTACCTTTGCAGTCTTCTTGCCCGCAGCCGCGCCGGTATACCCGAGTCGAGGCGTCAGGGAATAATTGGCGGCACAAGCTGGTTTGTGCCAGTCATACTTGACCGGCTTTGTCGGGCATCCTATATTCACTTTCGACGCGGGCGCCCCTTGGCGGGATTCCCCCCTCATCCGGGGCGCTCAATCGAACGGATAGATTAGCATATTGCCGACTATGGATTTCAAGAGTCTTCAAGAAGATATCGCATCAATCCGGCAACGCGACCCGGCGGCCCACTCCTGGCTAGAGGTCGTGTTGTGCTATCCGGGGCTGCATGCGCTGCTGTTCTATCGCCTAGCCCATTGGTGCTGGGGGCGGGGATTTCGGGTGCTCGGGCGTTTCATTTCCCATGTGGGAAAGATCTTTACCGGCATCGAAATCCATCCGGGGGCGACCCTGGGGCGGCGCTTCTTCATCGACCACGGCACCGGGGTGGTGATTGGCGAGACCGCAATCATCGGCGATGACGTGACGCTTTATCACGGTGTCACCTTGGGCGGCACCTCGCTGCATAAGGGCAAGCGCCATCCGACCTTGGAAGATGGCGTGATCGTCGGTTCGGGTGCTCAGGTGCTGGGTCCCATCACCGTGTCCAAGGGCGCCCGTATTGGCGCCAATGCGGTGGTGCTGACCGACGTGCCGCCGGGTGTGACCATGGTGGGCATTCCGGCCCGCGCGGTCATGCCTAAGGCCAAATCGGGCGAAGCCGAGTTCTGCGCCTATGGTCTGGCCGACGAGAACATGCCCGACCCGGTGGCCCGCGCCATCGATTCCCTGCGCGGCCAAGTGACCGCGCTGTTGGAGCGGGTGGCCGAGCTTGAGGCCGAACGGGATGGCCCGCCCTCTCACCAGGTGGTCCCCTCTCCCCAGGTGGTCCCCTCTCCCCAGGTGGTCCATGAGGATGACGACGAGAACGAGCCGCCGCATGCGGTTACCGGGGCGGCTCAGTAGTCTTTAACAAACGAAAGTGGCCCCAAGGGCCTTGCGGGTACGGGAGACCAAGTCGTGAAACTCAGCACTAAAGGCCGCTATGCGGTCATGGCCATGGTGGATTTGTCCAGCCACTCGCAAGGCAGCCCGGTGGCGCTGGCCGACATTGCCGAGCGCCAGGAAATCTCGCTGTCCTATCTGGAGCAACTGTTCGGCAAACTGCGCAAGGGCGGTCTGGTCAAAAGCGTGCGCGGTCCCGGCGGCGGTTATCTGCTGGCCCGTCCGGCGGTGCAGTTGCGCATCTCGGACATCATCCTGGCGGTGGATGAACCCATTCAGACCACCCGCTGTTCGCCCGGCTCGCCCGCCGGCTGCCACAACAACAAGGGCCGTTGCCTGACCCATGATCTGTGGGAAGAACTGGGCAACCAGATTTATCTGTACCTGTCGTCGGTGTCCCTGGCCGATGTGTGCGAGCGCCGTCTGCTGGGCAGTTCGGGCATATTCCATGGCACCACTCCCGTGGCTGCAGCCCAGTAAGCGTTAGGAGACTTGTCCGTGACCCGGTTGGCCTACCTCGATCACAACGCCGGTGCTCCGGCGCGTCCCGAGGTGATTGCGGCCATGGTTGAGGCCTTGGCTGAACCGGGCAACCCGTCTTCCGTCCATGCCCCCGGCCGCCGCGCCCGTGCCCGCTTGGAGGCCGCCCGCGCCGCCATCGCCGGTCTGGTGGGCGCCCCGGCGGCGGCTGTGGTGTTCACCTCGGGCGGCACCGAGGCCAACAATCTGATCCTGCGTGGATGTGGCCGCGAGACGGTTCTGGTCTCGGCGGTGGAACACGCATCGGTGCGCGAGGCCGTGCCCGGCGCCCGGATCATTCCGGTGGATGGCGTCGGCATTGTGGATTTGGCGGCACTGGAAGATTTGTTGGGCCAGGGTGGTCCGGCCTTGGTGTCGGTCATGCTGGCGAATAATGAGACCGGAGTTATTCAACCGGTGGCGGAAATCGCCGCCTTGGCGAGGCGCTTCGGCGCCCTGGTCCATTGCGACGCAGCCCAGGCGCCGGGCCGATTGTCGGTATCTTTGTCGGAGCTTAATGTCGACTTCCTGACATTGAGCGCTCATAAGTTGGGTGGGCCACCGGGAATCGGCGCTTTAATCGGTGCGAATCCCGACATGGCCGTGGCACCGATCTTGCTGGGTGGGGGACAGGAGCGGCGTCGCCGTGCCGGCAGTGAGAACCTCGCCGGTATCATCGGCTTCGGAATTGCCGCCCGCTTGGCTGCCGAGAACGGCGCCGCGAGCGGTGGGATGATGAGGGAGTTGCGTGACCACCTGGAAGCGGCGGTCAAGGTCCGGGTGCCGGGCGCGGTGATTTTGGGCGAGGGTGCCGAGCGGCTGTGCAATACCAGTTGTTTGGCCCTGCCGGGGGTCGCGGCGCAGGTTCAGGTGATGGCGTTGGATTTGGCCGGTGTGGCCGTCAGTGCCGGGTCTGCCTGCTCTTCGGGCAAGGTGGGTGAGAGTGCGGTGCTGAAGGCCATGGGCCTGGGCTCCGAGATCGCCGGTTCGGCCATCCGGGTCAGCCTGGGGCCGGACAGCACGGCGCAAGACGTTGAAATGTTCCTGACCGCGTGGTGCGAACTGGCCCGGCGGAAGGGATTTGAGGTGCCGGCCCCTTCGGCCGGTACTGGGCCGCCATTGAGGCGGCGGCCAAACGAGCGAATGCGAGTGCCCGGCTAGGGGCAATACGGCAGGCCTTGGCCTGTCGGTACAAGTACGGATGCGGCGCAAGCCGCCTGACTCGAGAGAGGATCGAACGCATGACTGCGGTTGCCAACACGAAGACCATCGGCAGGGCTGCCGGCCAGCCGATCTATCTCGACTACCAAGCGACCACGCCCTGCGATCCGCGCGTGGTGGACAAGATGATTCCTTATTTCACCGAAAAGTTCGGCAACGCCCATTCGCGCACCCACCGCTATGGCTGGGAAGCGGAAGAGGCGGTGGAAATTTCCCGCGAGCAGATCGCCGAGATCATCGGCGCCGATGCCAAGGAAATCATCTTCACCTCGGGCGCCACCGAGTCCAACAATCTCGCCATCAAGGGCATTGCCCATTTCTACAAGGACAAGAAGGACCACATCGTCACCGTGGTCACCGAGCATAAATGTGTGCTCGACACCTGTCGCCATCTGGAGCAGGAAGGCTTCAAGGTCACCTATCTGCCGGTGCAGGAAAACGGTCTGGTGGATCTGGCCCAGTTGGAAGCAGCCATCACCGAACGCACCGCCATCGTCTCGGTCATGGCGGTCAATAACGAGATCGGCGTGATCCAGCCGCTGGCCGCCATCGGCGCGCTGTGCCGCAAGAAGGGTGCCTTCTTCCACACCGATTGCGCCCAGGCCGTGGGCAAGATCCCGCTGGACGTCAACGCCATGAACATCGATCTGATGTCCATCTCGGCGCACAAGCTGTATGGCCCCAAGGGCATCGGCGCGCTGTATGTGCGCCGCCGCCCGCGCGTGCGTCTGGTGCCGCTGATCAATGGCGGCGGGCAAGAGCGCGGCATGCGCTCGGGCACGCTGGCGACTCCGCTTTGTGTGGGCTTCGGCGAGGCCTGCGCCATCGCCAAGGCGGAAATGGGGGCCGAGACCGAGCGGCTGCGCATGCTGCGCGACCGCCTGCTGAACGGCCTCAAGGCCCGTTTGCCCGAGATTTACGTCAACGGCGATCTGGACCAGCGCATCCCCGGCAACCTCAACATCTCCTTCGCCTTCGTCGAGGGCGAGGGGCTGATGATGGGCGTCAAGGATTTGGCGGTGTCGTCGGGCTCGGCCTGTACCTCGGCGTCCCTGGAACCCTCCTATGTTCTGCGTGCGCTTGGTCTGGAAGCCGAAATGGCGCATACGAGTTTGCGCTTTGGCCTGGGCCGTTTCACCACGGTGGAAGACATCGATTACGCCATCGACCACGTGGCCGTCGCCGTCGAACATCTGCGTGCCATGAGCCCGCTCTGGGACATGCACCAGGAAGGTATCGACATTAAGTCGATCCAGTGGGCCGACCATTGAGCTTGACGGCATTGCGGTTTAGAATGATTACGGTTTAGCCCCTAAGGCTTTGCCGGGCAGAGTTTGGAGGATCACATGGCTTACAGCGACAAGGTTGTCGATCACTACGAGAACCCGCGCAATGTGGGCGCCCTCGACAAGGACAGCAGCAGCGTCGGCACCGGCTTGGTCGGCGCCCCGGCTTGCGGCGACGTCATGAAGCTGCAGATCAAGGTTTCGGCCGATGGCATCATCGAAGATGCCAAATTCAAGACCTTCGGCTGCGGTTCGGCCATCGCGTCCAGCTCGCTGGTCACCGAATGGGTGAAGGGCAAGACGCTGGACGAGGCGGCAGCCATCAAGAACACGGATATCGCCAGCGAATTGGCGCTTCCGCCGGTCAAGATCCATTGTTCGGTTCTGGCCGAGGATGCTATCAAGGCCGCCATCGCCGACTATAAGAGGAAGGCTGGCGCCGACGCCGAAAGCGAAGCGGCCACGGTCTAAGTCCTGAAGAGGGGCTAAAATCTAAGAAGGGGAAGTCACGATGAACGCGCCCATCTCGCTTACCGACGCCGCCGCCGAGCGGGTCAAGTCCATGCTGGCGAAACGCGGCAAGCCCTCGGTGGGCGTGCGCATCGGCGTCCGCACCAAGGGTTGCTCGGGCATGTCCTACACCTTGGAATTCGCCGACGAAAAGTCGCAGTTCGACGAAGTGGTCGAGCAGAAGGGCGTGACCGTGCTGATCGACCCCAAGGCCAGCATGTTCGTCTTCGGCACCGAGATGGACTGGGTCGAGGAAAAGATGCAGTCGGGCTTCGTCTTCCGTAATCCCAATGAGAAGGGCCGCTGCGGCTGCGGCGAATCCTTCCACGTTTAGTTAAGTCCCTCGCCGGGCGCGCCCTCCGGGCGCTTGGCCGCCGCCTCAATGGCGGCTAAGTTCGGCCTAAAGAGTTTGGTGTCTATGTCGAAGGGGGTTGAATGAACGCGTCCGCCGTCGCCGCCGTAGTGTCGTGCTGGTCTTGCAAGGGGCCGGTTGCGTCACGCGCGCTGTTCTGTTCCGTCTGCGGGGCGGTTCAGGGGCCGGGCGCCATCGACCATTTCAGCCGCTTGGGCCTGCGCCCCACCTTCGAGCTGGAGATGGACGATCTGGAACGCCAGTATTTCGGCTTCCAGCGCCGCCTGCATCCCGACCGCTTTGCCTCCAAATCGCCCAAGGAACGGGCGCTGTCCCAGGCCCAGGCGACCTCGCTGAACGAGGCGTACGAGACCCTGAGGGACCCGCTCAAGCGCGCCGCCTATCTGCTGGAGCTGCTGGGCCGCAAGGTGGATTTGACCGGCTGCGGCACCATCTCGGACCCGGTGCTGTTGATGGAGCAGATGGAAAAGCGCGAGGCCCTGGCCGATGCCGACACCGTGGAATCCATCACCCGGCTGTCGGTCGAGGCTGATACCGACGTGCTGTCGGCCCAGTGCCATATCTCGGCGGCGTTCACGGCGAATGATCTGGAAACCGCTGCCCACCTGACCACCCGATTGAAATATCTGGTAAAATTGGCCGAAGAGGCCCGCAACAAGAAGACGCGCATGCTGCGCGCCCTGCGCTGATCATTCGAGAGAGGATTTCCCCATGAGCGACGGTCTCGTCCTGCTTCAGCTGCATGAACCGGGTGAGACCCCGGCGCCGCACGAATCCGAGGGCGGGGCTGCGGTCGGCATCGACCTGGGCACCACCAATTCCGTGGTCGCCATCGCCTTCGAAGGCAGCGTCGAGGTCTTGCGCGGCGCGGACGGCAAGGCGCTGATCCCCTCGGTGGTTCATTACGGCGACGACGGCTCGGTGGAGGTGGGCGCCCGTGCCCGCGAAGCCATCCTGGAGACCCCCGATCACGTGGTGTCGTCCATCAAGCGCCTGATGGGGCGCGGCATTGAGGACGTGAAATCCCTGGCCGGCACGCTGCCCTACACGGTGGAGCCCTCGCCGGAAGGCGGCATGGTGCGCCTGAGGGTGGCCGGTCGCGTCATGACCCCGGTGGAAATTTCCGCCGACATTTTGCGCGCCATCAAGGGCCGCGCCGAGGAAGCCCTGCTGGGCAAGCATGTCAGCCGCGCCGTGGTCACCGTTCCCGCCTATTTCGACGATGCCGCCCGCACCGCCACCAAGGACGCCGCCCGTCTGGCCGATATTGAAGTGCTGCGTCTGGTCAACGAACCCACCGCCGCCGCCTTGGCCTATGGCCTGGATAATTCGGTGGAAGGGCTGTACGCCGTCTACGATCTGGGCGGCGGCACCTTCGATATCTCCATCCTGAAGATGGAAAAGGGCGTCTTCCAGGTGAAGTCCACCGGCGGCGATGCCGTGCTGGGCGGCGACGATATCGACCATGCCATCGCCGAACACTTCCTGGCCGACCGCGCCAAGGCTTTGGGCGAGCAGACCATTTCCGCCGGTGAAGCCAAGCAGGCGCTGATGACCGCCCGCGTCGCCAAGGAATGCCTGACCGGGCGGGCCAAGGGCGAGTGGATGATCGAAGTGGACGGCAAACCGTCGCGCCATCACTTGGACCGCGACACCCTGGAAAGCCTGTCCGAACCCTTCGTCGCCCGCACCATCGAGATTTGCCGCAACGTGGTCGAGGACGCCGGCATCCAGGTGGGCGATATCCGGGGGGTGGTGCTGGTGGGTGGTTCGACCCGCATGCCGCTGGTGCGCCGCCGCGTTGCCGAGTTCTTCGGCAAGGAACCGCTGTCGGACATCAACCCGGACGAAGTGGTGGCCGTGGGTGCCGCCCTTCAGGCCGAGGCGCTGACCGCCGGCTCCGACACCCTGCTGCTGGACGTGACCCCGTTGTCCCTGGGCATCGAGATCATGGGCGGCATCGTGGAAAAGGTCATTCCGCGCAATACCCCCATTCCCGTCTCCATGGCCCAGGAATTCACCACCTATCAGGACGGCCAGTCGGCCATGTCCATCCACGTGGTCCAGGGCGAGCGCGAGATGGTGGACCAGAACCGCTCGCTGGCCCGCTTTATCCTGCGCGGCATTCCGCCCATGACCGCCGGTGCGGCGCGCATCCGCGTCACTTTCCAGGTGGATGCCGATGGGTTGCTGACCGTGGGCGCCACGGAACTGACCACCGGGGTGGAGCAGCATGTGGCGGTGAAGCCGTCCTACGGCCTCAACGAAGATGAAATGGCCAACATGCTGCGTGCGTCGCTGGAAAATGCCCGCGACGACATGGCGCAAAGGTTGCTGGCGGAATCGGTGGTCGAGGCCAAGCGGTCGGTCCTTGCGGTACGTTCCGCACTGGGAGTCGACGCGGACCTCTTGTCGGAAAGCGAACGGCAGGGTATCGATGCGG
>JACMKT010000162.1 GCA_014380005.1 Rhodospirillales bacterium | reverse complement strand
CATGCGCAAGGCGGCAGGCAGCGACCAGCGCGGTGAAAATGAGGATGAAAACTCGCATGACCGGAAGACCGGCCAGGGGCTAAAGGGGGGCGCGACGATCGGGCCGGGCCAGAGCGACCGAGTCGAATAACCCGACCCGCCGCCGGCGCCCGCCCTTCAGCCCCCGGCCAGACTCACATCAGCAGCGCCATGCGAGCATAGCGGTACTGTGGGAAATCCGGACGATAGGGTATAGTCGACGTCAGCCATTGCCTTGTGCCTTTTACACAGGGTGGTGGTTAGGGACGGTTGGGTGCTGCTAACACCCTTCCGTCCCGCCTGTCCGTCACATGAGCGGACACGGGATGCAGTGTAGCTCGAATATGGGCAGCGTATCCACCGGAAACCACGCAAGAGCGTCGGCTAAAGGGCTGCCTAGCGAGGTGTCTCCGTGGTTTAACAGGCTGTGGAAAAAAGCCAAATTTCCTCGTCATTCCCGCGAAAGCGGGAATCCATGCATCCGACGGCACAGCATATGGTGTCAAAGGCCGCAGCTCGCCCCAACATGGACCCCCGCTTTCGCGGGGGTGACGAGATGAAGGGTGACGAGAAGAGTCCCCGACGCGTCCACGCCGCGTGGGCCACGGGCGGCAAGGGCGCAACCCAAAAAATGCCGTCCCCCGCCCCCACCGGCTTGCGCCGAAGGGAACGGGGGGTGGGGCCTTCCCGCCAAGGAAGCTGGGTGATGGGGGGAGGCGTTTTGGGGCCACCTCCCCCCGGTTTGGCCCATCCCGGGATGCTGGGTTTGGGGACGTATCCCGGGACGGACTCAAGGCTGGGAGGGGGAGCGTTTGGGGCCGCTCCCCCTCAAGGACACTTCCACGATGCTGGGGTTCGGGGACGAACCGTGGAAGGCCCAACGGGTTACAATGCGGTGATCGAGAGGAGCCCCGCTTGGGGGCCGGGGCTCCTCTCGAAAAATTCCCGCCGGCACTGGGGTTCGGGGACGGCCAGCGGGAATTTTTACCGCCAGGATCAGGCGGCTTGCGCCTCCTGTTCCAAGCTCGTGGTCTTTTGCACCTGCAGGGGCAGGGTGAAGCAGAACGTGCTGCCCTCACCGGCCTGAGAATCCACCCAGATGCGGCCGCCCAGGCGTTCCACCATGCGGCGCACGATGGCGAGACCCATGCCGGTGCCGGGACGACCATCGATGCCTTGCAGGCGGTGGAAAATCTCGAACAGGCGCGGCAGATGGCGTTCTTCGATACCCATGCCATTGTCGCGCACGGAAAATACCGCCTGTGCCCCGTCGCGCTGCGCCGACACATGGATCAGCAACTTGCGGTCCTCGCTGCGGTAGCGCAGCGCGTTGTCCACCAGCTGAGAGAAAATCTCGGTCAGGCTTCTTTCCTCGGCGGCGACCTCGGGCAGGGCCCCGATCATCAGCGTGGCCCCGGCCTTGCGCAAATCCTCGGCCAAACGCTCTGCGGCGGCTGTCATGGCGGTAGCGGCGGGAACCACCGTCTCGGCGGCGGGCAGATGGTCCACGGCGACGAAGGCTTCCAAATCCTGGACCAGCTTGCGCATGCGCTGGGCACCGGCCACCACATGGGCCACGTAATCGCGGCTTTCGGCGTCCAGCACGGCTTCAGCGTGATTGGCCAGCAATTGGGTGTAGGAAACGACCCGGCGCAGGGGCTCCTGCAAATCGTGGGCGGCCACCTCGGCGATGCGCTCCAGATCGGCCACATAGCGGCGCAGGCGCTCGCGGCTGGCCAGCAATTCGGCCTTTTTCACCGCCAGATCGTGGGCAATGGCCTCTTGGCGGTGAACCAAGCGGTACAGCATCAGCAGCGCCACACCCAGCACCACGGTCACCGCCGCGCCCACGGACAGATAGGTGCGCTGGGTATCGGCATGCAGAGCCAGCACCTCGGCCTGGGAACGGCCAACCCAAACCGCCAAAGGCTGGTCGGCAAGCACGCGGAAGCTGGCGATGCGGGCTTCATTGTCCACCGGGCCGACCACACGCTGGCTGCCGCCGATTTTGGCAAACACCGTGTCGGTCAATCCAGCGGTGGTGACGGCGCGGCCCACGGAACCGTCCGAGGCGGCGCGGATGATGCCGTCGCGGCCAATGAGCAGGATGGCGCCCTTGGTGCCCAAATCGATGGAGCCGTAGAAGCCCGACAGATAAAGCGGGTCCAGGGACAGCACCAGCACGCCGGTAAAGCCGCCATCGGCGCCGCGCAGGGGCCGGGTCATTTGGATGGACCACTTGCCCGAGGCACGGCCCAGCACCGGCTTACTGATGAACAGCTTGTCACTGGCAGGCTGGAGATGGACCCGGAAATGCTCGCGGTCGGACAAATCCATGCCGGCGGCGCCGGGGATGGTGCTGTCCACCAGAATGCCATCGGCGCCGATCACCGCCACCTGAACCGAAACATTGCGCAGGATGACGGCGCGCTTGGCGGCATCGGTCAGAACGAAATGTCCGGGGTCGCGCTGATATTCGGCGGCCATGTACAGCATGGTCTGGTCCAGGCCGGCGATGGTGCGCTGGATGTGTTCCTCGAAAGCGCGGGCCAGATTGGTGGTGTCGGCCTCGGCCTGATGCAGCACGCGGGTGCGGTCGCGGCCCAATTCCCACGCCACGCCTAGCCAAAGCAGCACAAGAACGAAAATGCCGAACGCCGCAACGGCGCTCCCTGCATTCGTTCTGGTGAGTACTCCGCGCGGCATGGCTAAAAATTCCATCGTGTTGAACGCTTGCTTTGTATCAACTCTCTTTCAATGGAATATCGGTTGTGATTGAATTCGACTGAAACGTTGTGTGAACAACATGTAAATGTCGGTCAGGGGAGATGTCCGTTGTCGGGCGTAAAGGCGCATGTGCTGGTTGTGGAAGACGAGCCCGTCACTCGTGGCAAGCTGGCTGCGCATCTGGTCGCCGAAGGCTTCCAGGTCAGCGAAGCCGCTGACGCCCGGGACATGCGGGCCATCGTGTCGCGCACCATCCCCGATGTCGTCCTCTTGGACATCAACCTGCCCGACGAAAGCGGCCTGATCCTGGCCCGCGATCTGCGGGCAAAGTCATCCGTGGGCATCATCCTGGTCACCGCGCGCCATGACGAGACCGACCGCATCGTCGGGCTGGAACTGGGCGCCGACGATTACATCACCAAACCGTTCAATCCGCGTGAGCTGGCGGTGCGCGTGCGCAACCTGATCCGCCGCGTCGCCCCCAGCATGGCCGCCGAACGCCAAGCCAGCGGCGTCTTCACCTTCGCCAATTGGAAGCTGGATTGCGACGCCCGCCAACTGATCTCGCCCGAGGGCGAGGCCGTGCGCCTGACCCGGGGCGAATTCGACGTGCTGGCCGCCCTGGCCCGCCATGCCGGGCGGGCGCTGACCCGCGACCAATTGCTGGATATGACCCAGCATGACGGCGAGGCCGTCATCGACCGCACCATCGACGTGCTGGTGGGCCGCCTGCGCCGCAAGATCGAACTGGACCCGAAACACCCGGCCATCATCGTGACCGTGCACGGGATCGGCTATCGGCTGGTGGCTGCTTAGCCCTCAGGAACGTCATGGCCGGGCTCTTGTCCCGGCCATCCACGCCCATCAGCGATGGCCCCTCACCGCTCCCGGAACGCCTCATGGCGTAACTTCAGCACCGGCTTGACCAGATATTCCATCACCGTGCGGGTGCCCGTGCGGATGTCCACCGTGGCTTGCATGCCGGCGGTAATGCCGCGCTTGCTGGTGTCGTCGCCCAGATAGGCGCGGTCGGTCTGGACCACCACGCGGTAGAAGGGCTGGTTGTCCGGGCCCATGGTGGTGTCGGGAGCAACCAGGATGACTTCGCCCTCCAGCCCGCCATAGGTGGTGTAGTCATAGGCCGACAGCTTCACCATGGCCTTCTGGCCCAATTGGACGTAGCCGCGGTCCATGGGGTTCAGCTTGGCGTCGATTTGCAGGCGTTCGTGCAGGGGCACGATTTCCATGATGGGATCGCCGGCCTTGACCACGCCGCCGATGGTGTTGGCGCGCAGATTCTTGACGATGCCGTCGATGGGGCTGGTGATCTGGGTGCGGCGCTGCTGGTCCGAGGCCTGGGACAGCAGCTCGCGGGTCCGGGCGATGCTGAGTTCGGCATCGGACAATTCGCCCTGAACGGTACGGGCGAATTTGGCCTGTTCCTCTTCGATACGGCTTTTGGCCTCGGCTTGGCCGGCCTGGGCGCGCGGGATGGAGGCGCGGATGCTGTCCAACTGGCCTTCAAGCTCCTCCGCCTGAGCCTGCAATTGGACGTGCTCCATGCGCGCGGTCAGGCCGGATTTCATCAGATCGGTGGACATGGCAAGCCGCTCGCGCGACAGCCGCAGATTGGCGGCGATGGCCCGTTGGCGGGTTTCCAGTTCGTGGACCTCCAGCAACTTGCCGCGCGCCTGATCCTGCATGACGTTCAAGGTTGCCCGCAGCGCCGACCGGCGGCTGTCGAAATTGCGGCCTTCCGATGCCAGCAAAGTGGGCTGGCGCTTGGCTTCCTCGGGCGGGAAGGCGATGGTGGCTGCGCCGGCGACCTCGGCTTGCAAACGGGCGCGTTGCAGCATCAATCCGTCCAGGCGCACCTGCAATTCGTCGCGGTTGATGGAGCTGGCCGACAAATCCAGTTGCAGCAGCGGCGAACCCTCATGGACCTCGCTGCCGTCGGCCACGTAAATCTCGCGGACCACGCCGCCTTCCAGATGCTGGATGACCTTGACCTTGCCCTCGGGCACCACCTCGCCCGTGGCGGTGGCGACCTCTTCCAGCCCGGCCATCATGGTCCAGGCCAGGAACAGCGCCGACGCCACCATGACCATGCGGGCCAGGGGGCGCCAATTGGCAAGCGGATAGGAATTGGACAGCGCCAGCAGACGGCCACCATGCTCGGGCGCATGATGGGCAGCGGCATCCGCCGGCAGCAGCACCGGGCCGGACGGGGTCAGCCAGTGCCATAGACCCAGCACGAATTCCTTGGCCTTGGGCAAATGTTGCGGACCCAGCCAACGCATTAACGCGGCGATGTCCTGCCAGATGCTCTTCGGGGGCGGGGGGGCGTTCATTGTGTCACCGGGACAGGCTGGGGCGCCACCGGGCGCGGCGGTGCGGCGGGGCGCGGCCCGAACAGGCGGGGCAGCACTTCGGCGGCGGGGCCGGCGGCGACCAGATGGCCGCGTTCCAACACCACCACGTCGCGGCAGGCCGGCAGCAGCACGGGCGAATGAGTGACCACCACCACGGTGCGGGTCTTGGCCAGCTCGGCCAGGGTATTGCGCAAATCCTCTTCCGCTTGGCGGTCCAGGCTGGCCGAGGGTTCGTCCAGCAGCAGCACCGGCGGGTCGCCCACCAAAGCGCGGGCCACGGCGATGCGCTGGCGCTGGCCGGCGGACAGGCGAGACCCGGCCTCGCCGATGCCAGTGGCGTAACCGTTGGGCATGTCGGCGATGACGTCGTGCACCCCGGCGGCCTTGGCGGCGGCCAAAATGGTCTCGTCATCGCAGCCCGGCGCGCCATAGGCGATATTGTCGCGCACACTGGCGTTGAACAGCAGGGTTTCCTGCGGCACATAGCCGATCCAGCCGGCCAGCTCGACGCGGGTGAACTGGGCGATGTCGGAGCCGTCCAGCAGCACGCGGCCCTTGGTGGGCGCGTACAACCCCAGCAGAACCTTCAACAAGGTGGTCTTGCCGCTGCCGTTCTTGCCCAGGATGGCGGTGACGCCGCCGGGGCGGATTTCCAGCTTGTCCAGGGATAGGGTGGGCGCCGCATCGGGTTCGTAGGCGAACACCACGCCGTCCAGCAGCACGCGTCCGCTGGGGCGCTCACGGCTGATGACGCTTTCCGAGCGTTCCTCGGGTTCGGCGAAGATGTCGCTGAGCCGGTCCACCGATTGGCGGAACGACCCGAAGGTGCGCCATGCGCCCACCAGCTGATTGATGGGACCGTACAGCCGCGATGACAGCATGTTGCACGCCACCAGGGCGCCCATGGACAATTCGTGATCGATTATGTACATGGCGCCGATGGTGGTCAGCAGGATGCTGGCAAACTGGGTCAGCTCGGTGCCGATATTCACATAGCCGTCGGCCACGGAACCGCGCTGGATGGCGTGCTCGATGGCACCGGCTTGGCGGTCCTCCCACAAAGGCCGGATGGCGCGGTCCAGGGCCACCGCCTTGACGGTGCCGCGCCCGGCGATGATTTCCGCCACCAAGGCGTCACGCGACGCGGTGACGTTTTTCTCGCGCCCGGCGGAGGCGGTCAGCGCGGCGCCCGAGCGCCATGCCAGCACCAGGAAACACGCGAACACCAGCACGAAGACCAGGGCCAGGGGCTTGCCGATAATGAAGATGACACCCAGGAAGATCAGCACGAAAGGCAGATCGGCCATGAGGATGGCGGTGGCGCCGGACAGGGTGTTGCGCAGGGTGTCCACGTCGCGGAACAATTGCTGCCAGAACGCCGAAGGCCGGCTTTCCAAGGTGCGCAACGGCAGCCGCATGAGCTTATCGAACAGCCGCGTGCCCACTTCCACGTCGATGCGCAAGGCCACCATCTGCATGACCCGGCCACGGGATTGGCGCAGCACGTAGTCGAAGCCCAGCACCAGCACCATGCCGATGACGAGGCCCTTCAATGTTTCCATGCTGGAATGGCCGATGACCCGGTCATAAACCTGCATGACGAAGATGGGCGCCGCCAATGCCATGACATTGATGAACAGCGAAGCGGCCAGCAACTCGCGCGCCACCGGCCGCAAAGGGTCGATGATGGTCCGAAACCAGCCGCGTTTATCATTTTCAGTGCTCATGGCGATGACATTTGCTCCGCACGGCAGCGCTGGCAAATGAAAAATGCCGTGTCTGCTGCGATGACACTGATGTAGCCTGCAGACGATTGGCAAAGGCTGAACATCGGGGGATGGATATGGCGCGTCGGGCCAAGCGGAAACCGTTGAACATTTCCCTGGCTGCGGTCGGGCGCTGGTCGCTGAAAGGCGGCCGCCCGGTGGCACTGCTGCTGCTGATCCTGATGCTGGTGTGGCGCGGGGCCGATCCCGGCGGCTTCCTGGAAATCGGCCGCGCCAAGGTGTTCGACTTCTATCAGCAAATCCACCCGCGCGAACGCCCCATCGACCGCCCGGTCACCGTGGTGGATATCGACGAGCCGTCTTTGGCCGCCCTGGGCCAATGGCCGTGGTCGCGGGTCACCGTGGCCGAGATCGTCGTCAATCTGTTCAATGCCGGCGCCGCCGTGGTGGCCTTCGATATTGTCTTCGCCGAGCCCGACCGCTTGTCGCCCTCGGTGGTGGCTGCCTCGCTGGAGGGGCTGGACGCCGCCACCGCCAAGCGTCTGAAGGCCATGAAAAGCAACGATGCCATCCTGGCCGACATCTTCCAGCAGGCCGGGCGGGTAGTGCTGGGCCAGACCGTGGTGGCGCAAGACGTGGCCGGGCGCGAGCGCGAGAACATGCCCGCGACCTCCATCGCCGCGCTGAACGGCGATCCGTCCGACTATCTGGAACACCACTCGGCCCTGCTGCGCAACATTCCCGTCATCGACGAAGCGGCGGCGGGGCGCGGCATCTTCAACGTGACCCCCGAACCCGATGGCGTGGTGCGGCGCATCCCGGCGGCGGTGAAGGTGGCCGGCACCATTTATCCCGCCCTGACGGTGGAGATGCTGCGGGTCGCCACCGGCCAGCCCTCCATCATGATCCGCATGCCCAAGCAGGGGGAAGACATCCTGGGCATCAAGGATTTCGTCATCCGTCCCAGCGTGATGAAGACCGATTCCAAGGGCCGCATCTTCCTGTACGCCGCCCGCTATGACCGCAATTCCTATGTATCGGCCAAGGACATCAAGGACGGCACCTTCGACCCCGCCATGGTGGCGGGCAAGCTGGTGATCCTGGGCACCTCTGCCGCCGGCCTGCTGGATATCCGAACCACCGCGCTGGACCGTCAAATCCCCGGCGTGGACGTACACGCCCAGATCATCGAAACGGTGCTGGGCAACATGCAGCTATCCATCCCGCTGGATGCGGATTTCGTGGAAAAAATGGCAAGCATCGGCGCCGCTTTGCTGATGATCGTGCTGGTGCCCATGATCGGCGCCCGCTGGACTTTGATGGTGTTCCTGGGCGTGGTCGGCGCCATGGCCGGCTGGTCGTGGTGGCAGTTCGTCGACGCCCGCTCCCTGTATGACCCGGTCTTCCCGGCCTCGGCGGCGGGATTGCTATTCGTGCAGATGACCTATTGGGGCTATGCCAGCGAGGAGGCGCAGCGACGGCAGGTGCGCACCGCCTTTGGCCGCTATCTGTCGCCGGCCCTGGTGGAAAAGCTGGCCAAGGACCCGTCGCATTTGAAGCTGGGCGGCGAGATGCGCGACATGACCCTGCTGTTCTGCGACGTGCGCGGCTTCACCACCATCTCGGAACTGTTCGATGCCCAGGGCCTGACCCGGTTCATCAACCGCTTCCTGACGCCCATGACCAATGTGATCCTGGATCGCTATGGCACCATCGACAAATACATGGGCGATTGCATCATGGCGTTCTGGAATGCGCCGCTGGATGACGACGACCACGCCCGCCATGCCTGCGAGGCGGCCCTGGCCATGATGGAGACCCTGGGGCCGCTCAACGACACCCTGGAGGCCGAGGCCAAGCAGGAAAACCGCCGCCACGTGCCCATCAAGGTGGGCATCGGCCTGAATTCCGGCCCGGTCTGCGTGGGCAATATGGGCTCGGACCAGCGCTTTGATTACTCGGTGCTGGGCGACACCGTGAACTTGGCCTCGCGCCTGGAAGGCCAGAGCAAGCCCTATGGCGTGCTGATCATCATCGGCGACGAGACCCGCAAGCGCGCCCCCGACTACGCCGCCCTGGAACTGGATTTGATCAAGGTGAAGGGCAAGACCGAGGCGGTCCGTATCTGGACCCTGCTGGGCCGCCCCGACATGGTGACGCAAGCATGGTTCGGCGATTACGCCGCCGCCCATAACGCCATGCTGGCCGCCTACCGCGCCCAGAACTGGCCCGAGGCCCGCGCCCAGCTGACCAAGGCCATGGAATTGCGCGGCGAACTGCATGTGGAGGGCTTCTACGCCCTGATGGAAGAACGCATCGGCGAATTCGAAGCCCATTCGCCGGGTGCCGAGTGGGATGGGGTGTTCACTGCGACGTCGAAATAGGGCGTCGCCCCTCCTTACCGCCCCCTCATCGTCATGGCCGGGCTTGACCCGGCCATCCACGCGATTCCGCAAGAAAGCTATTTGAAACAGTGCGTTAGGCGTACACACGTGGATGCCCGGATCAAGTCCGGGCATGACGACGGGGGGAGTGGATAGAGGGAAGGGACAGGGTGCGGATAGCCGCCCTACTCCACCATCTCCACCAGCGTCTTGACCGAGCGGTTCCACAGATCGGGCAGGTCCTGAGCCAGGGTCAACGCGGCGGAGTCACCGGCGCGGGCCAGGGTTTCGATGGCGCGGCAGCGTTCGTTGAGCGCCACCATGTGCAGGCTGGCCGAGGCCGAGGCCATGCGGTGGACTGCCGGGGCCAGTTGATCCAACTCGCCGGCAGCGGCGTGGAACTTGGCCTGTTCCAGATCGACCACGGACGAATTGCGGAACAATTGCGCCAGCCCGCGCATGCTGTCGCGGCCAAGGTCTTTCAGATCGGCCAGCAGATCGGGCAGCGCCACCAGCACGGATTCGCATACCGGTTCGGGGAGCGCGGGCAAGGCTTCGGGTTCGCGCGCCAGCAGGCGCACGATTTCTTCGACCCGGAACGGCTTGGCGATGCAGCCGTCAAACCCGGCGTCACGCCACAGCGCCGCATCCTGTTCCACCGGATTGGCGGTCAGCAGCCATAGGGGCGTGGTCGCCGCCGCACCGCCCAGGGCACGGATGCGCCGCGCCGTCTCCAGCCCGTCCAGCCCCGGCATGTGCATGTCCAGCAGCACCAGATGGAAGCCACCCCGGCGCATGGCCTCGATGCCGGACAAACCGTCCTCAAGGGCCACCACCACATGGCCGTGGCGTTGCAGCAGTCCGGCGGCCACCGCCAGATTGACCGGGTTGTCGTCCACCAGCAGCACCCGGCAGCCCGACACGGTAATCGGACGCTTTTCCACGGTGGTGACGGGGGCTTCGGCGGGGGCTAGGGCCACCACGAACCAGAACGAACTGCCCTGGCCGGCGATGCTGTCATAGCCGATCTCGCCGCCCATCAGGGTGACCAGCCGCTTGCAGATGGCAAGGCCCAGGCCGGTGCCGCCGAAGCGCCGGGTGATGGAGCTGTCGGCTTGGCTGAATTCGGTGAACAGATCGGCGCGGGCTTCCTCGGGGATGCCGATGCCGGTGTCGGAAACGGCGATGCGCAAGGCAATGCGGCCATCGGGCAGGGTCTCCAGCGGTTCCACCGACACGGTGACATTGCCGCGTTCGGTGAATTTGATGCCGTTGCCCACCAGATTCAGCAGCACTTGCCGCAGCCGCAACGGGTCGCCGCAGACGAAGGCCGGCACCCCCGGGGCAAAGCGACAGCCCAGGGTCAGGCCTTTTTCGGCGGCGCGCGGCGCCATGAGCAGGCGCAGTTCGTCCACCAAATCCAGCAGGTCGAAGGCCATGGCCTCCAGGGTCAGGCCCTCGGCCTCCAGGCGCGAGAAATCCAGAATGTCGTTGACCAGACCCAGCAACAATTCGCCCGAGGACACCACGGTTTCGGCGAAGGTGCGCTGCTTGACGTCCAGCGAGGTATCCAGCAGCAGCCGGGCCATGCCCAGAATGCCGTTCAGGGGCGTGCGGACTTCGTGGCCCACGGTAGCAAGGAACACCGATTTGGCCCGCGCCGCCGCCTCGGCCTTGTCGCGGGCTTCCTTCAAGGCGCGTTCGGTGGCCTTGCGCTCGATGGCATAGCGGATGACACGGGACAGCATGAAGCCGTCGCCGCTGCCTTTGACCAGATAATCCTGAGCGCCATGCTTCAGCGCCTCGATGGCCTGACCATCGTCGTCATTGCCGGTCAGCACCACCACCGGCAAATGGGGTGCCGCCTCGGTCAGCGCCGTCAGCGTCTTCAGGCCCGAGGAATCCGGCAAGGACAGATCGGCCAGAACCACATCGAACTCGCCCTCGGCCAGACGCTTGGTGGCCTGGGACAGCCGCCCGGTGACCTCTACCGCGAAGCTGGCGCGCTGGATGCGGCGCAGCATGTGCTGCACCAGCCGCGCATCGGCGGGGTCGTCTTCCAGCAGCAGCAGGCGGATAGTCTCGCTCATGACGGGTCCGGCAGTTTGGCAAGGCGGAACCAGTAATCCTGCACCGCGTGGATGGCGCGGGCAAAATCCTCGATATCCATGGGTTTGGAGATGAAGCTGTTGGCGCCAAGCTGATAGGATTTCAGCACGTCGCGTTCGGCTTCCGAGGTGGACAGCACCACCACGGGAATGCCGCGCAAGGAGCGGTCGGCCTTCATCTCCTCAAGGATTTCATGGCCCGAGCGGCCCGGCAGATTGAGGTCCAGCAGGATGACATCGGGACGCGGCGCCT
>JACMKT010000161.1 GCA_014380005.1 Rhodospirillales bacterium | reverse complement strand
GCCGGACTTTTGATCGGAATGCGGCGTTTGCGCGCAGCACGGCGGATGGGCAATTGACCTCTCCTTTGGGTCTGGGCCACTTGCGGGCGTGGCCTGCGGCCAGCATGGCGGCGGAGACGTCCGCGCCCGAAGGCAGCGTCAGCGCCGCGTCCACGCGGCCACCATATTTGTCGTTGGCGATGTGGCTGAGGGTGACCGGGCCGTCGCCCAGCAGGGCGATCAGCGCGTCACGGGCGGCCCGTCCTGCGTCCGGGCAGGCGCCATGCAGTTCGGGGGAATCCATGTCGCGCAGGCGCACGCGGGTGGTCACGTCCAGGCCGAGCCAGACATGCACCTTTGCCTCGACGGTGTCGCCGTCGATGACGCGCAGGATTTCTGCCGCATAGGGTCCGGCCAGTATTTCGGCGGCGGACGCAAGGCGGCAGGCCGCGACCAGCGCGGCGAGAATAGGGATGAAAACCCGCATGACCGGAGGACCGGCCAGGGGCCAAAGGGGGGCGCGACGATCGGGTCGGGCCAGAGCGATCGAGTCGAATAACCCGACCCGCCGCCGGCGCCCGCCCTTCAGCCCCCAGCCAGACTCACATCAGCAGCGCCATGCAAGCATAGCGGTACTGTGGGAATTCCGGACGATGGGTTATAGTCGACGTCAGCCATGACCTTGTGCTCACTACACAGGGTTGCGGTTAGGGGCGAGATGGGTGTTGACGCACCCACTCGTCCCGCTCTGTCCGTCATACAAGCGGACACGGGACGCAGTGTAGCGTGATCGGGGCCATACTATCCACCGGAAAGCGTGCAATGATGCGCACAAGCGCTATCCGTTGGGCGCGATGGCAGCCGCCGGAATCCAGTCCCGCCGCGCCGTCCGCACGCCAATCCCGCCCCATCCCCTTTCGGCAGAGTTGTGGATTTTCCGGCTAGGGCCTCCAACGGCAACGGCTTCGTATTGAAACCCACAGTCGGAGCGCACAAACAGGCCCTTACCCCCGTTCCACCACCGCCGGCAAATTCTCCTCGATCAGTTTCGCAAACAGCCTGAACTCGTCGGACCGTGACGTGGTCCGCCGCCATGCCAGATCGATGGCGCGGGTGGGCGCCGGGGCTTGCAGCGGGCGGACGGCGATTTGGGGGTCGGCTAGGGCTTCGGCTTCCACATAAAGGGCTGGAAGCAGGGTGGCGCCCAGGCCGGTGGCGACCATCTGGCGCAGGCTGTCCAGGGAGGTGGCGCGGAAATCGGGGTGTTCGGTGGCGCCGCCGGCCTTGCACAGTTCCATGCCGGCATCGCGCAGGCCGTCGCCCAGTTCCAGCAGGATGAAGCGTTCTCCGGCCAGATCGGTGGGGGCCAGCACGGTCTTGGCGGCCAAGGAATGGCCCAGGGGCAGCACCGCCCATAGGGGTTCGCGGAACAGGGGGGTTACGGTCAAATGGTCGTCGTCCTTGGGGGCGTCGTGCACCAGCACCAAATCCAAATCGCCATGGGCCAGTTCAGCCAGCAACTGACTGCGCGGTTCCTCGCGCAAATACAGTTTCAAATCGGGGAAGCGCGCCCGCATGGCGCCCAGCATGTGGGGCAGCAGATATGGCCCCAGGGTGCGCAGCACGCCCACGCGCAAAGTGCCCGAGAGCGGGGTGGCGGATTGCCGCGCCAGTTCCTCCAGATCGGCCACGTCGCGCAGGATGGCCCGCGCCCGTTCCGCCACTTGGCGCCCCACCGGGGTCAGCAGCACGCGGCGGCGGGTGCGTTCCAGCAGCAGCACGCCCAGTTGGTCCTCCATCTGGGCGATCTGGGCCGACACCGCCGGCTGGGACAGGTGCAGCCGTTCCGCCGCCCGGCGGAAGTGCAGGGTGTCGGCGACGGTGGCGAGGCATTGCAGTTGGCGCAGGGTGGTCATGGCCTCATTGATAACCTGTAGCTATCAAAACTTCAACATAGTGTGATTGGATTTATCACCGGGGGCGCCCTAATTTCATAACAACAAAAAATTCTATCGGAGACCGATGATGTCGATCCCCCTCGCTTCCTCTGACCCCGCCGCCGCGTTCTTCCGCGCCGTGCGCGACACGCCCCTGCTGACGGGCGAGGAGGAAGTCGTGCTGATCCGGCGCTGGCTGGACCATGGCGATGAGAAGGCCCGCAATCGTTTGCTGGAGGCCCATCTGCGGCTGGTGGTCAAGACCGCCGGCCAGTTCAAGGGCTATGGTCTGGCCCTGACCGATTTGATTGCCGAGGGCAATCTGGGGCTGGTCCGCGCCCTGGACGGCTTCGACCCCGAACGCAATCTGCGCTTTTCCACCTATGCTCAATGGTGGATCCGTGCGGCCATGTTCGAACATGTGCTGAAATTCTCGACCCCGGTCACCTTCGGCCTGTCGGCGGAACGCAAGAAGCTGTTCTTCAAGCTGCGCAGCCTGAAATCCAAGCTGACCGGCCCGGAAGGCGGCACTTTGGGCGTGGCTGAGACACAGCAGATCGCCACGGATTTGGGGGTCAAGGCCGCCCGCGTGTCCGAGATGGAACGCCTGCTGACCCAGCAGCCGCGCTCGCTGGACGCGCCCATGGTGGAAGGCGGCGCCAGCTTCGGCGAGTTGCTGGCCGACGACCGCCCCAATGTGGAAGAGGTGCTGGGCGAGCGTCAGGAACTCATGTACCGCCGCGAGTTGCTGAAGGGCGCCTGGAGCGAACTGACCGAACGGGAACGCGACATCGTGGCCGAACGCACCCTAAGGGAAAACCCGTTGCGGCTGGAGGATTTGGCCCAGCGATACAACATCAGCCGTGAACGGGTGCGTCAGATCGAGGCCTCGGCCCTGGGCAAGCTGAAGGGCTTGGTTCGTTCTGCCGAGGCCCGCTTGATGCCCCGGACTGCTTGATAGGAGAAGCCCATGCTTTGTCCCCACTGCCAGACCGCCCTGGTTATGAGCGAGCGCCAGGGCGTGGAAATCGATTATTGCCCGCAATGCCGGGGCGTCTGGCTGGACCGGGGCGAGCTGGACAAGATCATGGAACGCTCAACCCGTGACCTTGCCGAACCCGCTCGCGTATGGGCGCCTCCGGCCCCGCCGCCGCCCAGCCAGCCCCCGCAATACGCCCACCAGGACGACCGCTGGGTTCACAATCAGCATAAGCCCAAGCGCAAGAAGTCGTTCCTGGAAGACGTGTTCGATTTCTAGGCGGCTTTCGCCTTCGGCAACAGCATGGCCGCCGCCGCTACCGTCACGGCGGCGCCGGCCAGCAGCAGGAACAGCAGCTCGAACCCGCCGGTAAGGCCGCGGATCAGTGACACCAGCGGCACGGCTAAGCCCGACACGCCGAAGGACAGCACGAACTTCAACCCGAAGGCGGTGCCGCGCCATTTGGCCGGGGTGTAGCGGGCCAGCAGCAGGTTCTCCGCCGGGATGGCGGCCATGTTGCACACCACCGCCAGCAGGGCGATGCCGACCATGGACAGGCCCGAGGCCCAGGCCAGCAGCACCAGCAGCGGTCCCTGCACCAAAGCGGCGGTGATATAGACCATCTTGGCGGGGAAACGGTCGGCCAGATGGCCGGCGGCGATTTGCGACAGGCCCGCCGCCAGATAGACCAGGGTGACCGCCAAAGCGGCGTCCTTCAAATCGGCGCCGGCGCCCAGGCGTTCCTCGAACAGCTTGGGCAGGGACGGCTGCATGGCCTGATAGATCAGGCCGGCGCACAGCATGGTCACCGACAGCACGATACCGGCGCGCAAGGTGTCGCCCTTGGACGGCTCGGCCTGGGGCGCGCGGTCGGATTTGGTTTCCAGCACGATGCCTTTGGCGAGGCACACCAGGAAGGCCACGCCGGTCAGCATCACGGCGATGCCGGGCAAGACGAAGGCTGCGCGCCAGCCCAGGGTGGAGATCAGCCCGCCCGCCAGCATGGCTGCCACCGCCGGGCCGATACCGCCGAAGACGCCGTTCAGGCCCACGGCCTTGCCCTTGTCCACCGCGTTGCGCATCAGCCACGCGATGCCCACCGGATGGTAGATGGAGCCGAATAGGCCGGTGAAGCCCAAAGCGGCGGCGATGGCCCATGGCCCGTGGGCCAGACCCATGGACATGGACGCCACGCCCAGGCCCATGAAGAACACCGCCATCATGCCCACGGTGCTCCAGCGGTCGCCCAGCCAGCCGGCGGCAGGGGCCAGCAGGCCGTAAGCCAGTTTTCCGCCGATGATCAGGGCCAGTACTTCCTCATACGGCATGCCCAACTCGCCGGGCAGTACCAAAGCGGTGATGTAGAAGATGGGCTCGAACACATGGGCGTAGAGGTGACCCAGGCAGGAAAACGCCAGCGAGGCGCGGGCGGAACGAAGGGTCACGATGGGGCTCCGGAGATATGGATTTGGCGGCCGGCACCCAGTCCGGCCCATAACGCGGCCAGGGCCACCAGGGCCACCAGCGGACCGGCACCGTCCCAGCTGCCGGCGAAATCATGCAGCGCACCCAAGGCCAGCGGGCAGAACGCGGCCACGGTGTAGCCGGCGCTTTGCGCCATGCTGGACAGTTGAGCGGCCACGTGGCTGTCCTTGGCCCGCAGCACGATCAGGGTCAGCGCCAGCGAGAACGCGCCACCCTGGCCCACGCCCAGCAAGGCCGCCCACAGCCAGATTCCGCCCAGCGGAGCGTAGAAACAGCCCAGCAGACCGGCCAGGGTGGCGCCCAGCACAATGGCGACGGCGGCGCGCTGGTCGCGGGCGCGCCCGGCCAGGATGGGAGTGATCAAGGCGGCGGGCAATTGCACCACCACCGAGAACGACACCACCCAGCCGGCCAAGGCCGGGTCCAGGCCTCGGTCGCGCAGGATGGGGGCGAGCCAGCCGAACACCGCATAGGCCAGGGCCGATTGCAGCCCCATGAACAGGGTGACCTGCCACGCCAAGGCCTGACGCCACAGCCCGCGCACCGGGTGCAGGGCAGGGGCGGCGGCAGCGTCGCGCTTGGGCAAAGTGGGCCACCACACCACGGCGGCGATGACGGCGGGCAGTGCCCAGGCCCCCAGGGCCAAGGCCCAGGCACCGTCCAGGGCATGGGTCAGCGGCACGGAGATTCCGGCGGCGAAGGCGGCACCCCAGCACAGGGCCATGGTGAACAGGCCGGTCATCAGGGTGCCGTGGTCGCGGAAATCGCGTTTGACCAGACCGGGCAGCAGCACGCCGACGATGCCGATGGCGATACCGGCCAAGGCGGTGCCGGTGAATAGCGGCACCACATTGCCCAGGCCGCGCAAGGCGAGACCGGCAATCAGCACGGCCAGCCAGCCCAAGATCACCCGCTCGGCACCCCAGCGGCGCGCCTGCATGGGGGCGAAGGGTCCGGCCAGCCCCATGCACAGCACCGGCAGCATGGTCAGCACGCCGCTCAGCCAGCCCAGTTGCGGCAGATCATGGCGGATTTCGGTCAGCACCGGGCCAAGGCTGGTCAGTGCCGGGCGCAAATTGCAGGCCACCACCAGCATGGCGAGGCCCAGCAGCCAGCGCCGAAGCATGGGCGGCGGGCTTGAATCCTGGTCTTCCGCGTCGATCAGCAGGTCGTCGGCCAGATGGTTGGACATGCTCACCGTCCCAGAAATTGGGGTTTAAGCTCCCCCGACTTTGATGATGAACCAAAAAAGAACCCCCGGCCACGAAGGTCGGGGGCATCTGAGTCTGGGAGGAAACGTCCGGGACCTGGGCGGTGCCCAAGAAACGAACATCCACACTATCTGCTCTAAGCATGGGCGGAGGCGAATGCGTTTATCGCATGCTGCATTGCAGCAAACGCATGGCGGAAGTATGTGCGCAGCGCACCGGGCTATTGTTGCCGCCCCATGTGGTAGGCCTCAAGCCACCCGTCTTTCCACGCCGCGTGCTGGGCGGTGTCGTTGGTATAGGGGTTGTCGCCCAGCCCGATGCCTTCCTGATTGGCGGCCCAACCGCGCTGGAACTCGCGGGCGCGGGCGTCTTCGGGCGGCGGATGGCTGGATACCCGCTTCATCCAGTCGCGGAATTCGGGGAAGCCCATCAGCACGCTGTCGTCGATGCCGCGGGGATGCTGATGCAGCATGGCGCGTCCGCGCGGGGTGATGCGGAAACTGTGCTGGTCCAGCATGTCCACCAATTGGGCGGCGACCAGATGGCGCCGCGCCCGGTCCAGATGGGCGGCCAATTCGGCGGGGTCCACGGCGGCAAGCTCATGCGCCCGCGCCCGGTCACGGTCCAGCAGGGCTGCGGCCTCGGCCATGGTGCCGGCGCGGTCCTGACCGGCATGCAAAAGAGCCAGGACGAGATCGGCGAAGTGCAGCAGTGGGTAATCTTCCAGGTCCATACCGTAGATGTCGGTATGGGGGTCTCTGGCAGCAAGGGGTATCAGATGCCCGCGCCGCGATCGATCAGGCCGGTCTGGCGCTCCACTTCCACCAGCAATGCGTGCAGACTTTGATCGGCGAAGCCCTCGGCTTCCAATTTGCGCACGGTGTTGATCAGATAGTCGCGGTTCAGCCCGGCGCAGCCCTGGGCGTCCATGATGATGGCCGCCGCCTCTTCCAGCGGCAAATTGCCGGCATAGTGGCGGTGGCCGCGGTCGGCCACGAAGGTGTAGGCCGGCACTACACGCCCGTCATCCAAGGTGATGGGCAGGGTGCGCGGCTCGTAGGCATAGCCGATCAGTTCGCGTTCGTTGAGGTATTCCACCGCCATCTCGGCCTCGGCGCTTGGCACCCGGAAGGCCAAGCCCCGGCATGATTCGCCATCATCCAGGCCCAGCACCAAACCGGGCCGCGCCGGAGTGCCGCGATAATGCATTGAGTACAGGCAGAAGGCGCGATACCAGCCCGCCAGCAGGGCCGGGCGCACCTCGGCGAACTCGAAGCCCGGCCGCCACATCAGCGAACCGTAGCCGAACACCCAAAGATCGTCGGTCGTGGTCATCGATACTCAAATGGGCAAAAGGGACCGGGCGCCGACAATGACCCACGGCGGCGTGACCCGCCAGCCCCAATTGGGCGTTAAACCCGCTTTTGAAATAGGGTGTCTTGTTGGAAAGCTCGCACGGTTTTCGGTTGTTCACATGAGCCGTCGAGACTTAATCGAGTTCATGTGCATCGACGTAAATTGTCGAAGTGGCCTCTTTATATCGTTATGAAATTTAGCTCTGTGATCTAATAATAATGTTGTGAATTATCACTCTACGTAATTTCCGTCACTATTGTGTTGGGCAAATTTGTCATACGGTGGTGTCGGTAAAATTCTAACAGCGACCAAAGCAAGATTTAGTGCGGTTGCTGAGCATAGAGGCCGCAAGAATATGATAAAAATAAAATATATAATCGCCGCTACCGCTATGGTGATGTTGGCTGGTTGTGCGATGCCCGGGACGGATGCTGGCAGCCAAGGCCAGATGGCGAAGACGTACGAAGTGTTCTTCGATTTGGGCCGTGCTGATATCGGCGAGGTTTCGGCGGAAGTCATCCAGCAGGCAGCGCTAAGCGCCAAGCAACAGGATTTCGCAGGCATCACCTTGATGGTGCGGGCCGACAACACCGCTTCCGGCCGGAGCTTGTCGGACCGGCGGGCTGCCACGGTCAAGGCGGAACTGGTCAAGGGCGGTGTGCCGGCCGCGATGATCTCTAAGGTCACGGAAGACCTGGGCAGCCAGTTATCGGCGACCAAAGATGGCGTTCTGGACCTCCAAAACCGCCGCATCGAAATAATTCTGCGTTAATCGCAGGTTTGAGTTTTTAGGAACAAGTCAATGAATAAAGTCATAAAGACACTAGTTATCCTGGCTAGTTTTGCAGCAATTTCACCTCTGGTCGCTTGTGCTCAGACGCGGACAAGTGAAAGTGCCGGCCAGTACATCGACAATTCTGCAATTACGACCAAGGTTAAGGCCGCCATCATGCAGGACGACGAATTGAAGGTGCTGCAAATCCATGTCACGACCTACAAAGACACGGTTCAATTGAGCGGATTTGTCGATACCCCGCGAATGATTAGCCGCGCCGAAGCCGTCGCCCGCGCCGTCGAGGGCGTAAAATACGTGAACAATGATCTGATCGTAAAATGACTGGGGGGCTCGTCATGAAGCGCACCATTCGCAATATCACGCTCATCTTTGTTTGCGTCATGCCGCTGCTGGCCTGCGAAGACGAAGGGCCGGCCGAAAAGGCCGGCATGGCGGTCGATCAGGCCGCCCAAGAACTAAAAGATATCATCTCCCCGCCGGGACCGCTGGAGAAGGCGGGGCGCTCGATGGATAACGCATTAAAATAAAGCATTGTCCATTAATAGCATTAGTGCATTTGCCTTCAGGCTGTAGATGGAAACCTTGGAACCGGTGTGCAGCACCGGCAAACCGGGGTGGCTGGCTTCCAAATCCTGGCCGGTGCTGTCGCACAGCAGCCAGTTCAGGCCTTCGGTGCTGGCACATATGAATAGCTGTTCAGTCGTCAATTATAAACGGCGCCATACCCACCAGCTGAACCTTTGGACAGCGCCGCCGGGGGTGACGTGATCCTCGGTCAATTGGTCGATCAATTCGAACTCGGGGCCAAGCACGCGGGCCAAATTGGCCTCGTCGGGGCGTTCCACCGTCAGGCCCGAACATTTCTCGGGGTTGTCGGGGGCCAAGGTGGCGGGGGCGAAGGTGGCGATGATGGCCATGCCGCCGGGAACAAGAGCGGTGGCCATGACCTCGGCATATTTGCGCTGATCGCCCTCGTCGGTCAGGAAGTGGAAGCAGGCGCGGTCGTGCCACAACTCGAACAGGCCTGGCACCGGGCGCCATTCCAGCACGTCCGACTCGATCCAGGTGATGTCGTCGGCCAGCGGCCCCAGCCGTTCGATGGCAACATTCAGGGCGGCTTCCGACACGTCCAGCACCGCCAAATGAAGCCAGCCGCGTTCGCTCAGCCGGTCCACCAGCTCCGAGGCGCCGCCGCCCACATCCACCACACCGGCGTCCTTGCGCAATCCGGCAGCCTCGATCAGCGCCAGGGAGAGGGTAGGCGCGGTCTGGTGCCAGCTGACCGTTTCCGGTTGCTTGGTCGTCCAAACCTTTTGCCAATGGGTGCGGCGGTCGTCGCTGGTGGTCATGAATGCACCCTAAAGCTGGAAATCTGGTTGTCATAGTTATATAGAGGATGCTTCGCTTCTCGCGCCTGCGAGAATGCTTAACGTTGACGTACAGAGGACTCGATGGCCGCAGTGTGGACGCCCGACAGCTGGCGCGGAAAACCGATCGTGCAGGTTCCGACCTATCCCGACAAGGCCAAGTTGGCCGAAGTGGAAGAGACCCTGTCGTTCTATCCGCCCCTGGTGTTTGCCGGCGAAGCCCGCCGCCTGAAGGCATCCCTGGCCGACGTGGCCGAGGGTAAGGCGTTCCTGTTGCAGGGCGGCGATTGCGCCGAAAGCTTCCAGGAATTCCGCGCCAACAACATCCGCGACACCTTCCGGGTGCTGCTGCAGATGGCCGTTGTGCTGACCTATGGCGCCGCCATGCCGGTGGTTAAGGTGGGCCGCATGGCCGGCCAATTCGCCAAGCCGCGTTCCGCCGATACCGAGACCTTTGACGGCGTCGAGCTGCCCAGCTATCGCGGCGACATCATCAATGGCCCGGACTTCACCGCCCAGGATCGTATCCCCGACCCCGAGCGCATGCTGCGCGCCTACAACCAGTCCGCTGCCACGCTGAACCTGCTGCGCGCCTTCGCTCAGGGTGGCTATGCCGACCTGCACAAGGTGCATTCGTGGACGCTGGGCTGCGTCTCGGACACCCTTCAGGGCAAACTGTATGAAGATTTGGCGGCGCGTCTGAGCGAGACCCTGGCCTTCATGGAAGCCTGCGGCCTGACCAGCGAGACCACCCCGCAAATCCGTGAGACCGAGTTCTTCACCTCGCACGAAGCCCTGCTGCTGCCGTATGAGCAGGCGCTGACCCGCGTGGATTCCACCTCGGGCGATTGGTATGACTGCTCGGCCCACATGCTGTGGATCGGCGAGCGCACCCGCCAACTGGATGCCGGCCACGTGGAATTCCTGCGCGGCGTCAAGAACCCCATCGGCTTCAAGGCCGGCCCGGGCATGTCGGCGGACGATCTGCTGGGCCTGATCGACGCCCTGAACCCCGAGAACGAGGCGGGCCGCATCACCATCATCACCCGCATGGGTGCCGAGAAGATCGAGGAAAAGCTGCCCGCTTTGATCCGCGCGGTGGAGCGTGAGGGCCGCAAGGTGGTGTGGTCGTGCGATCCCATGCACGCCAACACCGTCAAGGCCGGCAATTACAAGACCCGCGAGTTCGACCGCATCCTGGCCGAAGTGCGCGCTTTCTTCGCCGTGCACAAGGCCGAGGGCACCCATGCCGGCGGCGTGCATTTCGAGATGACCGGCCAGGACGTGACCGAATGCGTCGGCGGCACCATGGCGGTGACCGAGGCGCGCCTGGGCGACCGCTATCACACCTTCTGTGACCCCCGCCTCAACGCCAATCAGGCGTTGGAGCTGGCTTTCCTCATGGCCGACGCCCTCAAGGGCGAGCG
>JACMKT010000019.1 GCA_014380005.1 Rhodospirillales bacterium | reverse complement strand
GACCTTGGCGGTGCGGGTCTCAGGGGTCACCGTCGGATAGACGAAGGTGACCTTGCCGGTGAAGGTCATGCCCGGCAGGGCGTTGAACGTCACATCCGCCTTCTGGCCGACGTCCACCTGGGCAAGGTCCTGCTCGAACACCTCGGCGACGACCCAGACGTTGGAGAGGTCGGCGATTTGATAGAACATTTCGCCGGGCATGAAGCGCATGCCCTGGATGGCCCGCTTCTCCAGCACCACGCCGGAAACCGGAGAGGCCAGGGACATTGTGCGCGTTGGCAGCCCACCGTTGCGCAGTCGGTCAATTTGCGACGCCGGAATGTCCCAATTCTTCAGCCGGGACAATGCGCCTTCGGCCAGCGAGCGCGCCGATTCTCGAGCCTCCGGGCTGGCATTCTCCAGCGCGCGGGCGCCCTGGAGGGCCACCGTGTATTCCTGTTGCGCCAGCACTAAGTCGGGGCTGTAAATTTCCATCAGCGACTGGCCGCGCTTCACCGGCTGTCCGGTCTGATTGACATTCAGGCGCTCGATGTAGCCTTCAAATTTGGGCGCAACGACGTGCAACTGGCGTTGGTCCTCTGGCACGGTGCCGACCGCCCGGATGCGGCGGGTCAGCGTGCGCAGTACTGCGGCCTCGGTCTTGACGCCCAGCTTCTGCACCTTGTCGATGCTCACCTTCAGCGTGTTGCCGCCCTGATCCTCGCCCTCGTAGACGGGGACGTAGTCCATCCCCATGCAGTCCTGCTTGGGCACCGGCGACGTGTCCGGCAGGCCCATGGGGTGGCGGTAATAGAGAATTTTGGCCTGGCCCTGCGGCTTGGCTGCCTGCTGCGGCGGCGGCGCAACCGGCTCAAGATCGGCGAAGACCGGCGTGTAGTCGCGGCCCTTCTCATCCTTCTTCGGCACAGGCGAGTATTCCGCTTTGCCGTCGGGATGCTGGTAATACAGGATTTGCCTTTCCTGCTGAATCTGGGCCGCCGCGTGGGCGGCCGCATCATGCTGTGGCTGAGCAGGCGCCGGAGCCGCCCCATGGCCCGCATGGGCGTCCGCGGCAACGGGGGCACTGGCGACCGGCATGGGGGCGGATTGCCGACCGAGCCAGTAGCCGCCGCCCAAAGCGGCCACGACCGCAGTTCCTGCGATCAGGATGCCAGCGCGCTTCATAGCTCGCCTCCAATCAACTTTTCCATTTCCGCCAGCCGCATCTGCTGGTCGAGGGCGACCTTGAGCTGGTCGATCTGGGTCTTCCATAGTTGCTGCTCGGCGGTCAGCACGTCGAGGAATTCGGTGCGGCCCAATTCATAGGATTTGGCGGCGGACTGGAAGCCGATCTCGGCCTGCGGCAGGGCATTCTCCCGCAGCAATGTCTCGACGCTACGGGCGGCCTCAAAGCTGAAATAGGCGTCCTGGACCTCGTTGCCCAATTCGTTTTCGCGCGCCTTGCGCCGCTGGTGGGCCGCTGCCGCCATGGCCTTGGCTTCGCCGATGTCCGAGTTGCGCAGGCCCCACTGGATGGGCAGGTTCATGCTGACCATGGCCTCGTAATTATCCACGCGGCCTTCGCGCCGCACTGCGCCGACACCAACCTCGAAATCCGGATACCAGCTCTTCTCGGCCAAGGCGAGGCTGCGGTCGGCGCCTTCGATGATGGCTTCCTGGGCCAGCAATTCGGGATTGGCGGTTTGGGCGCGGCTGGTCAGGGCGTTCAAATCCAACGCCTCCTTTGCCGGAATGGGGCGCGGATTGGGCGCTTCCACCAGGGGTGCCGACAGATCGCGGGCCAGCAGGCGGTTGATCTTGGCGCGCGCTTTGCGCTTCTCGGCCTCCATGCGGGCGATTTCCGTGTCCAGCATGGCCTTCTCGACCGACGCCCGCGTCACGTCCTGCTGACGACCGAGGCCCTGGCCATAGCGCGCCCCCGCCAGCTTGGCGAGAGTATCCATGCGGCCGCGCAAATTCTTGGCAAGGTCGATGGCAAGATGGGCCTGATGGTACTCGGCATAGGCGATTTTGACCTTGGCCACCAGATCGTTCTCCACCGCGCGCTTCAGCACCGACGCCTTCTTGGCCCCGGCCTCGGCGATCTCACGCTTGAGGTCGCGCTTGCCCCAGAACGGCAGTTCCTGCGACAGCCGTAGGGTCTTGGTGGTGCCCGACGACGAGCTGGACGGCGCATAGCTGGGGAAATCGCGGCGCCAATCCTCGACCAGGAAGGTGATTTTGGGGTCGGCCAGACTGCCGGCGCCTTCCACCTTGGCCGCCGCCGCGTCGGCCTCCAGCGCAATCATCTGGATTTCAGGGTTCATGGTTTTGGCGATGTCCACAAGTTCATCGACGGTGCTGCCGACCGCATGGTGATGGGCTTCCTCGGCGGACCCGGAAATAGGTGTCGCCAACAGCGCTGTGGCCATGGCCACGCTGGCCATCATTGTCTGGAACCGGTGCATGACTTCCCCCTGGTAACGTATCGCTCAGTGGCCGTTATGCGAGCCCGCGCTTGAATCTGTGGCCACAACCAGTGGCACCGCGCCAGTGACAGTTCCGGGCTCACCCTGCACCTTGGCAGACAAGTTCAAGGTCCATTGCCCCTGCATGGAGAGGTCGGCGACGAACGGGTAGAGACCTTTTCCGTCGGGAGCCTGAGCCGAGACTTTTCCGACCATGGGGGCCATGCCGGGCATGGGCATTTCCAGGCGCGACTGGATGATGATGGCGTCGACCACCGGCTTCTTGGTGGGAGCATGAATTAAACGGACAGCGACGGGTGCCGCAGAAGAGGGCTGAAGGTGATCGGCGACCGGCACGAAGACATAATCCTTGGGATCGGCCCAGGCGCTGGCAGATACCCCCGCCAGAAGGACCGACAGGAAAACAATGCCACCCACCTTGCGCATCTTAACCTCCTCCAAGATTCAGAAACTTTTTGGCTTCTGCCAGACGATGATACTTCTCCCATATACACCAGCCCCGGCTCGCCCTCCCGTGTGCGATTGTAAATTTGTGTAAACGGCGTGAGCGGAAATGTTACCGGAACCTGCTCGCCAACACGCCGCGACAGCGTTATTCGTGAAGGGTAACGAGTCGAGGTCGGGGATGAAGAGGTTGCTACCAGATTCTATCGCCGGGCGGAGCATGCTGGTCCTGCTGGTCGGGCTTACGGTCTCGCACCTGCTCAGCACAGCGGTCTACTCCACCGACCGCCAAACGGCCGTGTTGGAAGCGAATGAAAGCCAATTCGCCGACCGGGTGGCATCGGTAGCACGGCTACTGGAGCACTCCAATCAGGAGCAGCGGCGCGAACTGGTCCAGGTTCTCAACAGCCCAATCCTGACCGTGTCCTGGACCCTGGACCCAGCTTTCCCCCATGACCATGAGGAAAGCCGCGAGTTGAGCACCGTGCGGTCTGCCTTGGCGCCCTATTTCGGTGAAGTTGAGAAAGAGCGCATCCACGTCATCGACCGCAACGCAGGCGACCTGTTCACCGACCACACGTCCCCCAATGGCATCTTCGATTGGAATGCCCTGGCGCGCCTTGCCCACAGCATGCCGGAGAACCAGACCATCCAGGTCTCCCTCCAGCTCAACGATGGCAGTTGGGCCAATTTCGGTCTGACTCTGGTTCGTTCGGCGTCGTTTTGGTCCCACCGTTCCATCCTCTCCACCCTGATTATGGCGCTGGGCGTCGCTCTATTCTCCGCCTTGGCGACCCGCTGGATCGGACGGCCGCTGGCAACCTTCGCCCACGCTGCCGACCGACTAGGCCGAGACGTCAACGCCCCGCCGCTGCCGCCGGGCGGCCCAAAGGAAGTGCGTAGCGCGGCGAAAGCCTTTAACGAGATGCAGGGGCGCATCCGCCGCTTCGTCGACGACCGCACACGCATGCTGGCAGCCATTTCCCACGACATGCGCAGTCCGATAACCCGGTTGCGCCTGCGCGCTGAGATGCTGCCGGATGGCGAAGCTAGAACGCGGATGCTGGCTGACCTCGACGAGATGGGAGCCATGGTCTCCTCCACCCTGGAATTTGCCAAAGGGGAGGAAACCGACGAGCGCGTCCAGACCATCGACCTGGCCGCCACCCTGGAAGCCATTTGCGACAACACCACCGACATGGGCTTCGTGGCCGAATACGAATGGACCGGACGCCTAGTCTGCGATTGCCGTCCGCTGGCGTTAAAACGCGCCCTGGCCAATCTGGTGGAAAACGCAGCCCGTTATGGTGAAAAGGCGACCGTCTACGCCGCGCGGGTCGGCCGGGACGTCCAAATCCTCATCGAGGATGTCGGCCCCGGGATACCAGACGACAGCATGGAAAAGGTATTCACCCCGTTTTACCGCATTGAGCCGTCCCGCAGCCGCAAGACCGGCGGCATCGGATTGGGGATGACGGTGTCGCGCACCATCATCCGCGCCCATGGCGGCGATATTGCGCTTGAGAACAAGCCCGAAGGCGGATTGCTG
>JACMKT010000018.1 GCA_014380005.1 Rhodospirillales bacterium | reverse complement strand
GACCTTGGCGGTGCGGGTCTCAGGGGTCACCGTCGGATAGACGAAGGTGACCTTGCCGGTGAAGGTCATGCCCGGCAGGGCGTTGAACGTCACATCCGCCTTCTGGCCGACGTCCACCTGGGCAAGGTCCTGCTCGAACACTTCGGCGACGACCCAGACGTTGGAGAGGTCGGCGATCTGATAGAACATTTCTCCGGGCATGAAGCGCATGCCCTGGATGGCACGCTTCTCCAGCACCACGCCGGAAACCGGAGAGGCCAGCGACATTGTGCGGGTCGGCTGCCCGCCGTTGCGCAGTCGGTCGATTTGCGACGCCGGAATGTCCCAATTCTTCAGCCGCGACAATGCGCCTTCTGCCAGCGAGCGCGCCGATTCCCGAGCCTCCGGGCTGGCATTCTCCAGCGCGCGGGCGCCCTGGAGGGCCACCGTGTATTCCTGTTGCGCCAGCACCAGATCGGGGCTGTAAATTTCCATCAGCGACTGGCCGCGCTTCACCGGCTGTCCGGTCTGATTGACATTCAGGCGCTCGATGTAGCCTTCAAATTTGGGCGCAACGACGTGCAACTGGCGTTCGTCCACCTGCACGGTGCCGACCGCCCGGATGCGGCGGGTCAGCGTGCGCAGCACTGCGGCCTCGGTCCTGACGCCCAGCTTCTGCACCTTGTCGATGCTGACCTTCAACGTGTTGCCGCCCTGATCTTCGCCCTCATAGACGGGGACGTAGTCCATCCCCATGCTGTCCTTCTTGGGCACCTGCGATGTGTCCGGCAAGCCCATGGGGTGGCGGTAATACAGGATTTTTCCGGTGGGCTTGGCCGGCGCTTGCGGCACCGGAGCGGGTGTCGGTTCGGGGTCAGCGAAGACCGGCGTGTAGTCGCGGCCCTTCTCATCCTTCTTCGGCACAGGCGAGTATTCCGCCTTGCCGTCGGGATGCTGGTAATAAAGGATCTGACGTTCTTGTTGGATTTGCGCAGCCACCTGGGCGGCCACGTCATGAGAGGGCGCGGGGGCAACGGGCACAGCCTGCCGCCCCAGCCAATAACCGCCACCCAGGGCGGCGGCGATTGCGGCAACAATGGCAAGGCGCTTCATAGCTCGCCCCCGATCAGCTTTTCCATTTCCGCCAGCCGCATCTGCTGGTCGAAGGCGACCTTGATCTGGTCGATCTGAGTCTTCCACAGCTGCTGCTCAGCGGTGAGTACGTCGAGGAATTCGCTGCGGCCCAATTCATAGGATTTGGCGGCGGTTTGGAAGCCGATTTCCGCCTGGGGCAAGGCGTTTTCCCGCAGCAGAATCTCGACGCTGCGGGCGGCTTCGAAGCTGAAATAGGCGTCCTGAACGTCGTTGCCCAATTCGTTCTCACGCGCCTTGCGCCGTTGCCGGGCGGCGGCGGCCATGGCCTTGGCCTCGCCGATGTCCGAATTGCGCAAGCCCCATTGGATGGGCAGGTTCATGCTGACCATGGCCTCGTAATTATCCACCCGGCCTTCGCGGCGCACTGCGCCGACACCCACCTCGAAATCCGGGTACCAACTCTTCTCCGCCAAGGCGAGGCTGCGGTCGGCGCCGTCAATAATGGCTTCCTGGGCCAACAACTCGGGATTGGCACTTTGGGCGCGGTCGGTCAGGGCCGCCAAGTCCAACGCCTCTTTCGGCGGGATGGGGCGAGGGTTGGGCGCTTCAACCAAGGGAGCCGACAGATCGCGGGCAAGCAGACGGTTAATTTTGGCCCGCGCTTTCCGCTTCTCGGCCTCCATACGGGCGATTTCCGTGTCCAGCATGGCTTTTTCCACCGACGCCCGCGTCACGTCCTGCTGACGACCGAGGCCCTGGCCATAGCGCGCCCCCGCCAACTTTGACAGCGTATCCATGCGGCCACGCAGGTTCTTGGCGAGGTCGATGGCGAGATGGGCCTGATGGTATTCGGCATAGGCGACTTTGACCTTAGCCACCAGATCGTTCTCCACCGCGCGCTTCAGGATGGATGCCTTCCGGGCCCCGGCCTCGGCAATCTCGCGCTTGAGGTCGCGCTTGCCCCAGAACGGCAGTTCCTGGGACAGCCGCAGCGTTTTTGTGGTGCCCGACGACGAGCTGGACGGCGCATAGCTGGGGAAATCGCGGCGCCAATCCTCGACCAGGAACGTCACCTTGGGGTCCATCAAGCTACCGGCACCCTCCACCTTGGCGGCGGCGGCCTCCGCCTCCAGGGCCATCACCTGGATCTCGGGGTTCATGGATCGGGCTATTTCGACCAACTCATCGACCGACGCCCCCACTGCGCCGCTATGGGTATGCTCCTGCGTCCACGCAGGCGAAGAAAAACCCAAGGCCAGCAACAGGGCAAGGGTGGCGGTCGACGTCCTCATGATGTCCCCTCGATCTTTAGTGGTTGTGCGAGCCGTTGGCCGCCGTGAACGGGACCGAGCCGGTGATCGTGCTCGGCTCGCCCTGAACCTTGGCCGCCACCTGCAGCATCCAGGTCCCAGCCATAGACAGGTCCGCGGTGAAGGCGTAGGCGCCCTTACCGTCCGGCTTACCCGACGACACCTTGGTGGGCATCGGTCCCATGCCAGCCATGGGCATTTCCATCTTGGCAGGCAGGATGATGGCGTCAGTCACCGGCTTGCCGCTGGGAACATGCACCAAGCGGACCGCAACGGCGGAGTCCGACGCCACCGCCACATGCGGCTGGACCGCCTCGAAGCGATAATCCTTGGCGTCGGCCCATGCGCTCGCGGACGAACCTGCCAAAAGGGCCGACAAGAGAAGCACCCCACCCAGCTTTCGCATATCACCCTCCAGGAAGACTTTAGAATTATTCGGTTTTCGCCATGAAGCGCTGCTCCACCATATACACTAGCCCTGGCGCTCTCTCGCGTGTGCGATTGTAAAGTTGTGTAAACGGTGTGAGCGGAAATGTTACCGGAACCTGCTCGCCAACGGCCCGCGACAGCGCTATTCGTGAAGGGTAACGAGTCGAGGTCTGGGATGAAGAGGTTGCTACCAGATTCCATCGCCGGGCGGAGCATGCTGGTCCTGCTGGTCGGGCTTACT
>JACMKT010000160.1 GCA_014380005.1 Rhodospirillales bacterium | reverse complement strand
TCGGGGCCGTAATCGGCGGCCTTGCCGGCCATCTTGCGGTCGGCGGCGTCGGTGACGCGGTGCTTGATCTCCTGGTCGGCGATGCCTTCTTCCTTGGCCCAATCGGCGATGGGCAGGTCCAGGTTGAAGACGCGCAGAACTTCCTCGTGCAGGCCGGCCACGTCCCACTGATCGGCATAGGCGCGCTCGGGGATGGTGCGGGCAATCAGTTCGTCGATGACCTCGTGGCGCATGCCGGCGATGTCGTCGGAGACGTCATCCACCTGCATCAGCTCTTTGCGCTGTTCGTAGATGACCTTGCGCTGGTCGTTCATCACGTCGTCGAACTTCAGCAGGTTCTTACGAACGTCGAAGTTACGGGCTTCGACCTTCTGCTGGGCCTTTTCCAGGGCCTTGTTGATCCACGGATGGACGATGGCTTCGCCTTCCTTCAGGCCCAGCTTCTGCAGCATGCCGTCCATGCGCTGAGAGCCGAAGATGCGCATCAAATCGTCTTCCAAAGACAGGAAGAACTTGGACGCGCCCGGATCGCCCTGACGGCCCGCACGGCCACGCAGCTGGTTGTCGATGCGGCGGCTTTCGTGGCGTTCGGTGCCGACCACGTACAGACCGCCGGCTTCCAGCACCGTAGCCTTGTTGGCGGCCACTTCGGCGCGGATGGCGTCGGCTTTCTTGGCGTGCTCGGCGGGGTCGGTGACCTCGCTCAGCTCCAGCTTGATGCGCATGTCGGCATTGCCGCCCAACTGGATGTCGGTGCCGCGGCCCGCCATGTTGGTGGCGATGGTCACCGCACCGGGGTAGCCACCCTGGGAGACGATGAACGCCTCTTGCTCATGGTAGCGGGCGTTCAGCACGTGGTGCGGAATCTTCTTCTTTTTCAGCAGCTCGGCGATCAGCTCGGACTTCTCGATGGAGGTGGTGCCCACCAGCACCGGCTGAAGCCGAACGCGGGCCTCCTCGATCAAGGTGACGATGGCTTCGTACTTCTCGCGGGCGGTGCGATAGACCTCGTCATCGGCGTCCAGACGGCTGACCGGAACGTTGGTCGGCATCTCGACCACTTCCAGATTGTAGATTTCCTGGAACTCGCCAGCCTCGGTCATGGCCGTGCCGGTCATGCCGGCCAGCTTGGGGTACAGGCGGAAATAGTTCTGGAAGGTGATCGAGGCCAGCGTCTGGTTCTCGTTCTCGATGGTGACGTGTTCCTTAGCCTCCAGCGCCTGATGCAGACCCTCGGAGAACCGCCGGCCTTCCATCATGCGGCCGGTGAACTCGTCGATGATGATGACCTTGTCGTTCTTGACGATGTAGTCCACGTCGCGGGTAAACAGCTTGTGGGCCCGCAGCGCCTGATTGACGTGGTGCACCAGGCTGACATTGCCCAGATCATACAGATTGCCGCCCTGCTTCAGCAGCCCGGCCTCGGCCAGCAGCGCTTCCACATGCTCGACGCCCTGCTCGGTCATGGTGACCGCGCGGACTTTTTCGTCCTTCTCGAAATCCGCTTCCACGAAGTGGGGCATCAGCAGATCGACCTGACGGTACAGGTCGGAATTGTCCTCGGTCGGGCCGGAAATGATCAGCGGCGTGCGCGCTTCGTCCACCAGGATGGAATCAACCTCGTCCACGATGGCGAAATTGAAGGGCCGGTGGACCATCTCTTCCAGGCGGAACTTCATGTTGTCGCGCAGGTAGTCGAAGCCCAGCTCGTTATTGGTGGCGTAGGTCACGTCGCAGGCGTAAGCCGCGCGGCGCTCGTCGTCATCCATGCCGTGGACGATGATGCCCACGCTCAGGCCCAGGAAATTGTAGACCTTGGCCATCCACTCGGCGTCGCGGCGGGCCAGATAGTCGTTGACGGTGACCACATGGGAGCCCATGCCCGACAGCGCGTTCAGATAGACCGGCAGGGTGGCGACCAGGGTCTTGCCTTCACCGGTCTTCATCTCGGCGATCTTGCCCGAGTGCAGCACCATGCCGCCCAGCAGCTGCACATCGAAATGGCGCTGTCCCAGGGCCCGCTTGGCGGCTTCGCGCACGGTGGCGAAGGCCTCGTCCATCAGATCGTCGAGGTCGATGCCCTCGGCCAAACGCTGGCGGAATTCCTCGGTCTTGCCGCGAAGCTGGTCGTCGGTGAGCGCCACGAATTGGGGCTCGAGGGCGTTGATCGCCTCGATGTGGGACTTCAGACCTTTGATGATGCGGTCATTCGCGGTTCCGAAGAGCCGCCGGACAATGGCGCCGAACATGCGTTGAGACCTCGGGAATTCTGTGGCAGCCGCGGGAAGCGGAGGGCCTTTTTCGACGCGCAACAGATAGAGCCCGAGCGGCCCTGTGTCAATGTTGGCTGGCCGGTTCCCCCACAGGCACGCCCTTTGCCGGCCCCTCTTGCGTCAATACGTCATGGGTAAATACAGCCTCCTCCCCGGCATCCGGCAGGGTAAAGCAGAAGACCGCGCCGTCATTGGGGGCCGAATCCACCCAGATCCGTCCGCCATGGGCTTCCACCAGCTTGCGGGCCAAGGCGAGGCCTGCGCCATTGCCGGGGATGCGGTCGCGGGTATGCAGGCGCGCGAACAGCGAGAACACGCCGTCGCGGAATTCCGGGGCGATGCCGATGCCATTATCGGTGACGCGGAACAGCCAAGCGCCCTCCCTGCGCTCGCATTCCACCGAGACCACCGGCTTGCGATCGGCGTGGTGGAACTTGATGGCGTTGTCCAACAGGGCATGGAAGATGACCGCCAGCTTGCCCGGATCGGCCAGCACGCGGGGCAAGGCCCCCATGGTGACCTTGGCGCCAGCGGTGTCGATAACGGTGCGCAAGCCCTCCAGCACGTCCGTCACCACTTGGCCGGCGGAGACCGACGCCGGGATGAAGGCCGAACTGAGGGCGAAGCGTTCCACGTCGCCGATCAGGGTCTTCAGCCGGTGAATGCCCTCCACCGCAAAGGCGATGAACTGGTGGGCCTCGGCATCCAATTGGCCGTGATAGCGCTTGGCCAGCAATTGGACGAAACCGCTGACTTGACGCAGCGGCTCCTGCAGATCGTGGGACAAAGCGTGGCTAAGTTCGCGCATGCGGGCATTGGCGGTGGCCAGCCCTTCCATGGTGCGCAGCAATTCATATTCGGCCCGCAGCCGGGCGGTCACGTCAATGACCTGCACCAGCCGCAACCTTCGGTCATCCACATCCACCATCTGTCCGTGGGTGGAGATATCCAGCGGGCGGCCATCCTTGCAGCGCATGCGCCAGACGCCGCCCAGTTTCTGGCCGGAAACCAGACGCGGGATGTCGCGCTCCAACGCCTGCTGAGTCTCCGGCGGCATCAACTCGCTCAGGGGAAGCCCGGGCATTTCCTCCGGCCCATAGCCGAACATGCGGCAAAAGGCGGCATTGGCTTCGACCATGCGCAGGGTTGTGGGGTCGTAAAGGGCCAGCGCCTCGGGGCTATCGGCGAACAGCATGCGGTAGCGCCGCTCGGATTCCTGGACGGCGCTCATCAGACGGACACCGACGCCATAGATCAGCGCGGCGCTGGCGGCCACGAAGGCCCAGCCTTTCCAGGTCTGGATGGCGGTCAACTGAATGGGGTCGCTGACCAATGCCGCCAAGACGGTATCGGACCCAGCGATCCAGACGATGCCGAAGGCCGCGTAGACCAAGGCCAGGGTAGCGGCGAACGATACACGCCGGTTGGTGAGACCAAGTCCCATATGCGCCCCCAGGGCCAGACAAGCCCCCCATACACCGGGAAGGATAACACCGTTCCCGCCAGAACCGCTACGCAATCGGGCGATGCGCGAGCATGCTCTTGTGCGGGCGGGTTTGTTGTGCTTCAACCGGTGGAAAGTGCTCCTCGCCCTATTCACCTCAAGGAACAGCCCACCGATGAAGAGCTTCACCGCCCGCCGCGCCGCCCTGCTCATGGGTGTGGTCGCCGGCCTCGCCACAGCACCTGCCTTCGCCGCCGATAAGGACCCGGTGGTCGCCGTGGTCAACGGCACCGAGGTGCACGCTTCCAACGTCGCCGCCTATCAGCGCTCGCTGCCGCCCCAGATGGCAGCCCAGGTGCCGTACGAGGCGCTGCTGGAAAGCCTGATCAACAACCAGTTGATCTATGATCAGGCCAAGAAGGAAGGCGCCGAGAAGGACCCCGAGGTCAAGCAGGCCCTGAAGCAGCTTGAGCAGCAGGTCGTGGTCAAGGCGTGGATGGGCAAGAAGCTCAAATCCGAGATCACCGATGCCGCCGTGCAGAAGGCCTATGACAAGTTCTTGGCCGAGTTCAAGCCGGTGGAAGAAGTGCGCGCCCGCCACGTGCTGACCGAGACCGAGGATCAGGCCAAGGCGGTGATCGCCGAGCTGAAGAAGGGCGGCGATTTCCAGGAGACCGCCAAGGCCAAGTCCAAGGACCCGTCGGCCAAGCAGAATGGCGGCGATCTGGGCTATTTCACCAAGGACGAGATGGTCCCGCAATTCGCCGAGGCCGCCTTCGCCATGAAGCCGGGCGAGCTGTCCACCGACCCGGTGAAAAGCCAGTTCGGCTATCACGTCATCAAGCTGGAAGACCGCCGCATGGCCGCCCCGCCCAGCTTCGAGCAGGCCAAGCCGGTGATCCGCGAGCAACTGGCCGAGGAAACCGCCCAGAAGCTGGTGACCGACGTGCGCGCCAAGGCCAAGGTCAAGCGCTTCGATCCCGAAGGCAAGCCCCTGCCTGACACCAAATAAAACGGTCATACCGGCGAAGCGGGTTTCGCCGGTATAACCTTCCTATCGAGATTATGTACGGAGCCTGCATCCATGACCGCGATTTCGCCCCTCGCGCCCAGCGCCTTTCCGACCATGCCCAAGCTGGCCGGCGTGCGCCTCACGGGCCATGAATGCGGCATCCGTTACAAGGGCCGCCCCGATTTGCTGCTGGTGGAGATGGATGCCGGCAGCTCGGTGGCCGGCGTCTACACCCGCTCGCTGACCTGTTCGGCCCCGGTGGATTGGTGCAAGGCGGCGTCCGCCAAGGGCAAGGCCCGGTTGCTGGTCGTCAATTCCGGCAACGCCAACGCCTTCACCGGCCAAGCCGGCGTGGACTCGGTTGAGCGCACCGTCGCCAAGGCCGCCCAATTGCTGGACTGCAAGAAGTCCGAGGTGTTCGTCGCCTCCACCGGCACCATCGGCGTGCCGTTGCCCGACGACAAGATCACCGACAATCTGGCCGCCGCCCGGGCCAAACTGAAGGACGATGCGTGGGCAGAGGCCGCCAGCGCCATCATGACCACCGACACCTTCCCCAAGGGCTCGACCCGCACGGCGGAAATCGACGGCGTCACGGTCACCATCAACGGCATCGCCAAGGGCGCCGGCATGATCGCGCCGGACATGGCGACCATGCTGTCCTTCGTCTTCACCGACGCCAATCTGTCCCATGACGTGCTGCAAGAGCTGCTGTCCAAGGGCGCCGACAAGTCGTTCAACTGCATCACCGTGGACAGCGACACTTCGACCTCGGACACCTTGCTGCTGTTCGCCACCAACAAGGCCGCGCACGACAAGGTCACCCATGCCAAGGATCGCCGTCTGGCCGATTTCAAGGCCAAGCTGAACGATCTGCTGAAGGATCTGGCCCATCAGGTGGTCAAGGACGGCGAAGGCGCCACCAAATTCGTCGAGATCACCGTGACCGGCGCCGCCGGCGGCAAGGCGGCCAAGACCATCGGTCTGGCCATCGCCAACTCGCCCTTGGTCAAGACCGCCATCGCCGGCGAGGATGCCAATTGGGGCCGTGTGGTCATGGCCGTGGGCAAGGCCGGCGAGAAGGCCGACCGCGACAAGCTGTGCATCAAGATCGGCGGCGTCGAAGTCGCCAAAAACGGCCAGGTGGTGCCGGACTACGACGAGACCCCGGTGACCGCCCATATGAAGGGCCACAACATCGTCATCGAGGTGGATGTGGGCATCGGCAAGGGCAAGGCCACCGTGTGGACCTGCGATTTGACCCACGCTTATATCGACATCAATGGGTCGTACCGGACCTGATTTGCCGCCTCTCTCGCGTCATGCGCGGGCTTGACCCGCGTATCCACGTGGTGCCGTCCGGCAATATGTTTGGCGGACACGCGTGGATGGCCGGGTCAAGCCCGGCCATGACGGAAAGGGGTTACTCTTTTACCATCTGACAGGGCACCGTACCGGGAATGGCCGACGAAGAATTGGGCTGCTGGTCCGCCGGCACGGTCTGGCGTGGACATCCCCTGCTGAGCGCGCGGCTGCGCCTGCGCCCGCTGACCGAGGCCGATGCGCCCCGGCTGGCCCAATTGCTGGATGATTGGGAGATGGTCAAGATGACCGCCCACATCCCGCACCCTTACAGCGAAGCCGACGGCCTGTCCTTCGTGCGCATGATGGAGGACAAGCGCCGCGCCCGCATGGGTGTCGCGCTCGCCATGGAGCGCACCCTGGACGGCACGTTGATCGGCGTTATCGGCTTCGGCACCGAGACCGACGGCACCCCCGAACTGGGCTGGTGGGTGGGCCGCGACTATTGGGGCCAGGGCTATGCCACCGAGGCGGCGCGGCGCCTGTTGCGCCATCTGTTCACGGATTTGGGCTTCGAGACCGCCTGGGCCTCGGCCCATCCCGACAATTTGGCCTCCCGCACCGTCATGACCCGGCTGGGCATGCTGCGGGCCCGCTTCGAGCGCGTGGGCATGCTGGCCAGCGGCCAATCGGTGGACATGCCGGTCTATGCCATGACCGCCGAAGAGTGGCGCCGCGACCATGGCGCGCGCCCCACCGTGCTGGTGGTGGCGGCGGCGCTGATCGACGTGGATGGGCGGGTCCTGATGGCAAGCCGCCCGCCGGGCAAGATGATGTCGGGCCTGTGGGAATTCCCCGGCGGCAAAATCCATGCGGGCGAAACCCCGGAAGCCGCCCTGGTGCGCGAACTGGCCGAGGAACTGGGCATCGATGTGGGCCAAAGCTGCTTGGCGCCGCTGGCCTTCGCCTCGCACGATTACGACACCTTCCATCTGCTCATGCCGCTTTATGCCGTGCGCCAGTGGAAAGGCCTCATCACCCCGCGCGAAGGCCAGGACCTGAAATGGGTCCGCCCCGCCCGCATGTCCGGCCTGCCCATGCCACCCGCCGATATCCCCCTGGCGGCATTGCTGCGCGACTGGCTTTAGGCAGGGGCGCATTCCCCCATCCCCACGATTTGCTGGACAGCCCGCCCGAAGCGGGCCATTAGTCCATCCAATTTCAGGGGATTCTTCCGCGTGATCGACTTCAAGCCGGTCATCTTCGTCAACGGCATTCTGCTGCTTGTCCTGGCCATGGCCATGGGCGTGCCGGCATTGGTGGATGCCGCCTCGGGCGACCGGGATTGGGCGGTGTTCGCCGTCTCGGCATTGGTCACCGGCTTTATCGGCCTGGGAATGGCGCTGGGGGCGCGGCCCGATCAGCGCCAGCCGCTGAACACCCACCAAGCCTTCCTGCTGACCAGCAGCACGTGGTTCCTGCTATCGGCCTTCGCCGCACTTCCCTTCATCTTCTCCACCCTTGACCTCAGCGTCGCCGACGGCGTGTTCGAGGCGGTCAGCGGCTTCACCACCACCGGGTCCACGGTCATCGTCGGGCTGGACCGGGCGCCCAAGGGCATCCTGATCTGGCGGGCGCTGCTGAACTGGCTGGGCGGCTTGGGCATCATCGTCATGGCGGTGGCCATCCTGCCCATCCTGCGCATCGGCGGCATGCAATTGTTCAAGATGGAATCCTCGGACAAAAGCGACAAGGTCAAGCCGCGCATCGCCCAAATGGCAATCTCCATCGCCACGGTCTACGTGACCTTCACCACCCTGGCCGCCTTGGGCATGTGGGCCACCGGCATGACCGTGTTCGAGGCCATCTGCCATTCCTTCGCCGCCCTGGGCACCGGCGGCTTCTCCACCTCGGACCAATCCCTGGCCCATTGGAGCACCGCCACCCAATGGGTGACCATCGCCGCCATGCTGGCGGGCGGCGCCACCTTCACCCTGTTCATCTCGCCGTGGAAGCACGGGCGCTGGCCGTTCATGAATGACAGCCAAATCCGCTGGTACATCAGCTTCCTGAGCACCTTCGCGGCGCTGCTGGCGTTCTGGCAATGGGCCATGAACGACATGGAGCCGGGCGACGCCCTGACCCACGCCACCTTCAACGTGGTCTCCATCGTCACCACCACCGGCTTCGCCACCACCGATTACAGCGCCTGGGGCGGCTTTGCCCAAGTGGTCTTCTTCATCCTGCTGTTCATCGGCGGCTGCACCGGCTCCACCGCCGGCGGCGTGAAGATTTTCCGCTGGGAGGTTTTGTTCAAGCTGGCCGGCATCCATTTGAAGCGCCTGCTGCATCCCCACGGCATTTTCGCGGTGGATTTCAACCAACGCCGCATTCCCAAAGCCGTGGTGGATTCGGTGCTGGGCTTCATGACCGTCTTTTTCCTCACCTTCGCCCTGTTCGCTTTGGCGCTGACGGCAGTGGACATGGACCTGATCAGCGCGCTGAGCGGTTCGGCCCAGGCGCTGTCCAATGTGGGGCCGGGATTAGGGCCGATCATCGGTCCGGCAGGCAATTACAAGAGCATCCCCGAGGCCGCCAAATGGATCATGTCGTTCGAAATGATCCTGGGGCGGTTGGAGCTGTTCACCGTCATCGTCCTGTTCACCCGTTCGTTCTGGCGGGGATAGGGCCATGATCGACTTCCGCCCCGTCTTCCAGATCGTCGGCCTGATCCTGTGCCTGCTGGCCGCGTCCATGGCGGTGCCGGCGGTGGTGGATTTGATCGCCGGTCATTGGGAATGGCAGGTGTTCGTGGTCTCTGCCGGGGTCACCCTGTTCTTCGGCCTTGCCATGATGCTGGGCGCCCGCGTGCCGGTGCGCCCCCTGTCGGTGCGGCAAACCTATCTGGTCACCGCCTTGGGCTGGGTCATGCCCTGCCTGTTCGCCGCCCTGCCCCTGGCCTTCGGCCCCGCCCATCTGACCGCCATCGACGCGGTGTTCGAGGCCACCAGCGGCCTGACCACCACGGGGGCCACCGTCATCGCCGGGCTGGACCGCCTGCCGCCCGGCCTGATCCTGTGGCGCGCCCTGCTGAACTGGATGGGCGGCATCGGCATCATCGTCATGGCCATGGCGGTGCTGCCCGTACTGAGCATCGGCGGCATGCAGATCTTCCGCATTCAAGTGGGCACCGCCAATGACCGCGCCACGCCGCGCGCCGCCCGCATCGGCACCACCATCCTGAGCGTCTATGCGGGCCTGACCCTGGCCCTGGCGGCGGCGCTGTGGCTGGCCGGCATGCCCAGCTTCGACGCCATCGTGCATGCCATGAGCACCATCTCCACCGGCGGCTTCGGCAGCTACGACACCTCGCTGGCCCGTTTCGACAGCGCCTTGGTGGATTTGATCGTCTGCCTGGGCATGGTACTGGGCGGCCTGCCCTTCCTGCTGTTCTTCCTGGTGGCCCAGGGACAGGTGGGCCGCGCCTTGCGCGACCAGCAATTGCGCTGGTATCTCGGCCTGATGGCCCTGGGGGCAATTGCCGTGTCCCTGTGGCTGATGATTGACCGCCATTCCGAACCGCTGACCGCCCTGCGCCACGGCGCCTTCACCGTGGTCACGGTGATGACCGGCACCGGCCTGACCACCACGGATTACAGCGATTGGACCGGCCTGCCGGCGGCCATCCTGTTCTTCCTGACCTTCGTGGGCGGTTGCGCCGGATCCACCGCCGCCGGTATCAAGGTGTTCCGCCTGCATCTGCTGTTCGCCAACGCCCGCGTCCAGCTGCGCCAGTTGCTGCGCCCCCACGCGGTGATGATCCCCACCTTCAACAACAAGCCCATTTCCGAGGAAGTCCTGGAATCGGTCATGGGCTTCCTGTTCGTCTATGTGCTGGGCTTCGCCGTCCTTGCCATGATGCTGGGCTTTTTGGGCCTGGATTTCATCACCGCCATCTCGGGCGCCGCCTCGGCCATCTCCAACCTCGGCCCCGGCCTGGGCGACACCATCGGCCCCGGCGGCACCTACGCCCCCCTGCCCGACGCCGCCAAAATCCTGCTGGCCGGCGGCATGCTGTTCGGCCGGCTGGAGATGTTCATCCTGCTGGTGCTGTGTGTGCCGGCGTTCTGGAAGCAGTAGGGACGGATTGCGCCATTTCCCCCTGCCATGACGGTGAAGGGAAACGGCGATGGAGTGGGGGCTGCCCCTTTCAGCAGGCTAACCAACAAAAAAACCCCCGAGGCATCCCCGGGGGTTTTCTGTCTCAAACCAACAACAGCGATTAGCCGTTGACGGCTTCCTTGAGGCCCTTGCCGGCCGAGAACTTCGGCTGCTTGGAGGCCGGAATCTGGATCTTCTCGCCGGTGCGGGGGTTGCGGCCCTCGGAAGCGGCGCGGTCAGCGACGGAGAAGCTGCCGAAACCGACCAGACGAACCTCGTCGCCGCCCTTCAGCGCAGTGGTGATCGCGTCGAACACGCCCTCGACGGCCTTCTCAGCGTCGGCCTTGGTCAGGCCAGAGAGCTCGGCAACGCGCGAAACCAGGTCTGCCTTGTTCATCGGTGTGAATTCCCCTGAAAGTGTTTGATCTGTCGGACCCATCCGTCACGTCCAATTGCCAGACCCCCAAGCGCCCGTCAATGGCAGAAATGCAGGGGTCTCAGCGAAATCCGGTTTCGACCAGCAGCCGGTGGAATTCCCGCAGATGTTTTTCCGCCTTACCCGGCTCGGGCACGCTGGCGAGAAATTTCTCTTCGAACTGGGGCTGGCGCAGATGGTCGATGACGCGGGCTCTAGCCAGATTCAAGGACTTACCCTCGATCAGCACACCCGAGCCGCAGAATTTGATCAGCCGGATTGCCCGCATTGCCAGGGGATCGTCGGGCTTGTCGATCTTCTCGATAACCCCTTCATCCACCAAATAAGCGGCCAAAGCGTCGTCCACCGCCGCCCCTAATTCTTTTCGCAAATCGTCGTCCAGGGCCGGCGCCGCCAGCAGCGAGCGGTTGGCCGAAGCCAGCGCCGCCATGCGTTCGGGCGGCGGCATGCGCAGCGGAACCCAGTCGTCGATGGTCTTGGCGCCCCGCACCCGGCCCGCCAACGTGTCGATCAGCGACCGCCCTAACCCCTGAAGGCCCGCCCCCTCGGTCAAGGCCAGCAGGAACTGCACCCGCAGCACATTGTCCGACAGGGCCGACAGCGCCAATTCCAACGCTTGGCCGGCGCCCACGGAACCCAGATGGGCGTGGATGCGCGACACCCGGTGCACCAGCCCTTCCGCCGAGGCCGCGCCGCCCAGCACGCCGTGATGGCTGACCATGCGGTGCATGACCTTGTGGAAGACTTCGAATTCCTGCTTGGGCTCGTTGCGCGACAGCGGGTTCTGGCCGCCCAATTCGCGGGTGACCCGGCCCAGCAGCACTTGGCGCGCCTGAGGCAACTTGCCCAAGGCGAACATCTGGTTCAGGGCGGTGAAGGTCTCGGGGGCGAATTTCGCCGCCTGGGCCTTGCCCTCGGCCAGATCGGCCAGGGCGGTCAAGGCCGCACCCAGATTGGCCTGGAAGCCCAGCAGATCCTGGATCAGCTGAGCCGAATTCAGGATATCGGCGACGATGCCGTCCATCAACGCCACCACCGGCGCCGCAGATTCTTCCGCCGCCCAGCCCATGAGCACGTCCAGCTTGCCCAGCCACGACCGGGTTTCCAGCAGGCGCAGGGACATGTAGGACAGGCACAGATAGGGATGATCGTCGCCGCCCAGGGCGACGCCCTTCAGCACATCGGCGAAGGTCTTGGGCGTGACCGGCTTTTTCGCCAGGAATTTGCGCGCCCGGGCCAGCCCGTCTTCCCACGCCTTGTTGAGGAAATCGCGCCGTGCCTTGGCATCTTCTCCGGTGGCGGCGGCTTGCAAGGTGGCGATGCGGTCGATGGACGAAAACAGCAGCGTGCCCTTGTCGCCGAAACGCTTCAGTTCCGACGCGCTGTGCAGCAATTCGGTGGGACTGACCACCATGTCGTCCATGTATTTACGCAGCAGACGGCCCATGGTCAGGCGCGCGTCCAGAGCATAGAAATCAGCCAGCTCACGGCAGACCGGGGCATCCGACACCGGCGACAGCGAGACATCCGGCCCGGAAGAGCGCGGCGCTGCCGTCTTTTCCTGGATGACGGTTTCCTTGTGCAGACCGTCGGCGCCACGGCGGTCGCGCACCACGCGCACCGCCGAGTGATTGCCCTTCTGCAAAAGGTTGTCGGCAAAGGCCTTGGCCTTGGCCTCGTCCGAGGCAAATTCCGCCACCACCCAATGCTTGTCGGTCAGCACCTGGATTTCGAACGAAACATTGGGTGGGCCGCTCATGCCTGCACCCCCGGCTTGCGCTGGCTCAGCCGCGTGGCCGAGTCCGCCAGCCCTTCGGGTCCGATACGGGCGGCCAATTGGGCGGCACCTTTACGCGCCGGCTCGGCCACCGCCGTCTCACCCGAATTGGCCGCCAGTTCCAGCCACAGATGAGCCTCGACCTCATCCTTGGCAATGCCCTGGCCGGTGGCGTACAGCACACCCAGATTGTAGCGGGCCAAGGCATGGCCGGCCTCGGCGGCGGCGCGGAACAGGCGCACCGCTTCGGCTTCGTCGCGGGGCGCGCCATCGCCGGTCAGCCGCATCAGCCCCAAATCGTATTGCGCCTGGGGATCACCGGCGGCAGCCGCCTTGCGCAGCCATTCCGTCGCCGCCTTGGCATCCTTGCGCACGCCGTCGCCCCGCTCATGCAGCATGGCAAGGTGGTATTGGGCGCGCGGTTCACCGGCGGCGGCGGCTTGGCGGAACCAATGGGCGGCGGCGATGGAATCCTTGGCCACGCCCAAACCGGCGGACAGCATCAGCCCGAAATTGAACTGAGCCTGGGCCAAGCCCTGTTCGGCTGCGCGCTGGCAGTAATTGGCGGATTCAGCCATATCGGCCTCGGCCCCACGGCCCTGGCGCAGCATGTTGGCAAGGTTGAACTGGGCGCTGGCCTCGCCCTTATCGGCGGCTTGGCGATAGAGGTCCACCGCCATGGCCTCGTCCTGAGCCAAGCCGATGCCGCTTTCATACAGGGTGCCCAGGGCGAACAGCGCGCTGGCATCCCCCCCGGCGGCAGCCTTCTTGAACCATTGCGCAGCCACGGACGGATCGGCGGCGCAACCGCGTCCCAGCCGGATCATGTTGCCCAGATTGAATTGGGCGCCCGCATCGCCCGCTTGGGCGGCGGCCAGATACCAGCGCATGGCCTCGGCATTGCTTTGGCGCAGGCCCAGCCCCAGATCGTACATCACCGCCAGCGAGTACTGGCCGCGCGCATCGCCGGCCTTGGCCGCCAGCGTGTACCATTTGACCGCCTCGCCATGATCCTCGGCCACGCCCTTGCCCAGGCGATAGGCATTGCCCAACGCCACCTGAGCACCGGCATCGCCCGTCCCGGCGGCGGCTTTCAGCGCGTCCACATCCTCGACCGCCTCATCCTCGTACAAGGGGTCGGGATCGGGCTCCAGGGCGCGCAACGGTTCGTCCACCCCGCCATCGCCTTCGGTGCCCTCGGCCGGCTTGAGGCTGTCGAGCAATTCGTCCAGGCTTTGAGCGCGGGGTTTGGGCGCGGGATCGCCCGGCGCCGGGGTGACGTCCACCCCTTGGGCGGCCAATTGCTCCAGCGAGCGGGCGGCCTGGGAATGGCCTTGGGCGGCGGCCCGGTTAAGCCACTTCACCGCTTCCTTCAGGTCGCGCGGCACCCGCGAGCCCAAGCGGTAGATTTCGCCCAGATTGAACTGAGCCGCGGCATCGCCCGCTTCCGCCGAGTTGCGGTAAAGCGTAACCAGTTCGGGTTCCCGCGCCATCGTTCTATCCCGCCCCCTGACGTATCAGAGGAAGCATGCCATAGCCGTTCCCCGGCGTCATGCGCCGCTTATGACTTTGGTACTGCAAAGATAAAGCGCGCGCCCTTGTTCAGCGCGGAATGTACATGGATGGTGCCGCCCAGCAGGCCAGCCAGCCGGCGCACGATGGCAAGGCCCAGGCCCAAGCCTTGGCTGCGGTCGCGGGCGGTGTTGCCGACCTGATGGAATTCCTCGAACACCGCCTCATGATGTTCGGGGGCGATGCCGATGCCGGTGTCCAGCACCTCGACCCGAACGATGGCGGCACCACGGCGGCAGCCCAGCAGGATCTTGCCGCTGGGGGTATAGCGCAGGGCGTTTTCCAGCAGATTACGCAGCACCCGTTCCAGCAAGGTGGCGTCGCTCATCAGCCGTAGCGAGGTGGGAACCACCCGCAATTCCAGCCCCCGTTGGGCGGCACGGACCCGGTATTCCTCGGCCAGACGGTCCAGCAGGGGGCCCAGTTCCACTTCGGCCAAAGCCGGGGCGATGAACCCGCCATCCAGCTTGGAGATATCCAGCAGGCTGTCCAGCAACAGACGCAGGCCGTCCAGGGCGGTCTCCATCAACCCGGTGACCTGCTGCATGGGCGTGCCGGACAGACGCAGCTTCAGCACTTCGATCAGCAACAGCAGGGATTGCACCGGCTGGCGCAAATCATGGCTGGCGGCGGCCAGAAATTTAGAGCGCGACAGGGACGCCCGTTCGGCCTCGGTCTTGGCTTCCAGCGCTTCGTCGCGCGCCACCTGCAACATGGCTTCGGCGCGCTTGGCGGCGGTGATGTCGATGGTGACGCCGACCGCGCGGACGGGCCGGCCATCGCGGTCGTAGGAGATGGAGCCGATACTGGCCAGCCAGCGGTCCCTGCCTGCGGCATCGCCGCCCGGCACGCGGTATTCCGAGCGATACGCCGTATCGCCCCGCGCAACGGTTTGACCAAGGACATCGTGCGCCCGATCGCGGTCGTCGGGGTGCAGGCAGGCAAGCCAGTCGTTCAAGGTGCTGACCGGGCGCGCGGCGCGGTACAGCTCGACCAATTCCGGCGACCATTCCAGCCGGTTGGATGGCGGGTCCCAATACCACGTGCCGGCATGGGCGGCCTTGAGCGCCAAAGCCAGCTTGTCGCCATTGACCAGCACTTCCCGCTCCAGCAATTGCTTGCGCCGCAGCACCGCGCTGGCCAAGCCGCCGCCCACGGTGATCAGCACCACAAACAGCACGGCCCGGTTCAGGCCCATTTGCCAGTTAGCAAAGGTGTCACGGTCGGCAAGCCCGACCACGGCGTAAAGCGGATAATGGGGCAGCTTGAGGAAGGCGATGGACCGTTCCACCCCGTCCACCGGCGAGACCCGCCGGTAGGTGCCCTCTGCTTGGCCGGCGAAGAAGGCGATGTCCACCGGCTCCGCGGGAAGCGCACGGTCCATGGCCTGTTCCACATTGGGATAGCGTACCACCAGCCGATGGTCCATATCGCGCAGGGAAATGACCGAACCGGGGGCCAGCAGCAAGGATTGGTAGAAGGGCAGGAAATATTCGCTCAGGCCCATATTGGCCACGACCATGCCGGCGAATTCACCCTTGGGGCCGCGCAGAGAGCGCGCCACCTGGATGCCCCATTTGTTGGACACCCGTCCCTTGACGGCCCGCGAGATCACTGGCGCCGCCGAATTCTGCCGCCGCAGGGTCTGGAAATATTCCCGGTCGGCCAAGCTGTTGCCGGGCGGCGCGCCCACGGAATTGGCGAACACCAGACCGGTGGCGTCGGTCATGGCCACGGAGACGATGCCGCGCCCGTCCGCCTGCAGACTTGCCAGTCCCGCTTCAATGATTCGGCGCCGCTCCGCCGTCAGGGATTCGGGATGGCGCAGCTCCTCCGGCCGCAGCAGGATGACGGCCTGGCCCAGCAGTATGCTGGTGCGGTCGAACGAGGCAGAGGCCTGTTCTTCCGCCAGCCGGACATAAGAGATCGCCAATTGCAGCGCCTGCTGCTCGGTCTGGGCCCGCGAGGTCCACAAATCGAACAAGACATAAGCGTCGAAGCTGAGGATGAACACCCACAGCAACGCCACATGCCGGTATACCCCGATGCCGTGCATCATGCGCGTGCCACCTTGATTGCCCCCCTACGAGGCAAGATACCCTCCCTTGCCTACAGAATCCACCCTATGCGCACATGCGCTCAACCTCGGCGTGCTGTTGGCGGGGATGGCAGTTCGATGTTGACCTCCAGGACCGAGAAATGCTGGTCACGGTCCAGCTTGACCATCACCCGATCCTCATCCACGGAGACGTATTTGCGGATCACCTCGATGATCTCGCGCTGAAGCTGGGGTAGAAAATCGACGCCATCCAAACCGGCCCGTTCATGGGCCAGCAGGATCTGCAGGCGCTCGCGGGCGGCATGGGCCGATTTCTTGGGCTGGCGCCCGAAAAAGCCGAGGATGCTCATGCACTCCTCCGCAGCAGGCGGTCCAGCAGGCCGCGCTTGGTGGCGCGCGGCACGGTCACGGCAATGTCCTCGCCCAGCAGGCGGCTGACCGCTTCCGCATAGGCGCGGCCGGCGGCGGACTTTTCGTCGAAGATCACCGGCGAACCCACATTGGAGGCCTGCAGCACCGACGGGCATTCCGGGATGATGCCCAGCAGCGGCACCGCCAGGATGTCTTGGACGTCTTCCACGGTCAGCATCTCGCCCTTCTCCACCCGCTCGCCGTCGTAACGGGTCAGCAGCAGGCTTTGAGTCACCGGCTCGCCGCGCTCGGCCCGGCGCGACTTGCTGGTCAGCAGGCCGATCATGCGGTCGGCGTCGCGCACGGACGACACTTCGGGGTTGGACACCACGATGGCTTCGTCGGCGAAATACATGGCCAGGAAGGCACCGCGCTCGATGCCGGCGGGGCTGTCGCAGATGATGTAATCGAAATCGGCCTTAAGCTCGTCGATCACCTTTTCCACGCCCTCTTGAGTCAGCGCGTCCTTGTCGCGGGTCTGCGAGGTGGGCAGCACGAACAGCTTGTCCAGGCGCTTATCCTTGATCAGCGCCTGGGACAACTTGGCATCGCCATTGATGACGTTGATGAAGTCGTACACCACCCGGCGCTCGCAACCCATGATCAGGTCCAAATTGCGCAGACCCACATCGAAGTCGATGACGGCGGTCTTGAACCCGCGCATGGCCAGGCCGGCGGACAGCGCCGCCGAGGTGGTGGTCTTACCCACACCGCCCTTGCCCGACGTGACAACAATGACTTTTGCCAAAGGCTTTCCCCTATTTGGATCAATAATTACAGCGCCGCTTGAACCAGGGCGTCGCCGTCGAGCCGGATTTGGGCCGGCTTGCCGAACAGCGTGGAGTCCAATTGTTCGCTGACCATGTAGAGACCGGCGATGGAGACCAATTCGGCCTCGAAGGCACGACAGAAAATGCGGGCGGATTTGTCACCGCTCATGCCGGCCAGGGCGCGGCCCCGCAGTGGGCCATAAACATGGATATGGCCGTCGGCCAGCAATTCAGCGCCGTGGCTGACCGGCCCCAGCACGATGAGATCGCCCTTATGGGCATAGACCTGACGGCCCGAGCGCACCGGCTCGGCAATGATGCGGGTGCCGCCGGCGGCCTTGGCCGGTTCCTTAGCGGCGGGCTGAGCGGCGCTTGCGTCAGCGGCCCGGCCCGATGGAAAAGGCGGCAGGCCGATGGCGGCGGCAGCCCGTTCCCATGCCGCATTGGCGCGCTGGATGCCGACCGGGTTGATGCCCAATTCCTTGAGCTGAGCGCAAAACACGCCCAAATCCCCCGGCGGCTTGGCCCCGGTGGCCGACAGATCAAGCACGATGGGCGCGTTGCGGTAAAAGCCCGGCGCCAAGGACAGCATGGTGCGCAGGCGGGGGAAGAATTCGGGATCAGCCGGATTGACCAGCTTCAAGGTAAGCAGCGTCAGTGAGGCAGCGCGCAACTGAAAGGGTGCTGCGTCCTCGGTGATGCTGGTAACATGCCGTACGGCCTGCTCGTCCATGCCCATGAGGGTCCTTTTGCATAAGGGGGCGGACCATGCCGCAGGATGGCGGCAAACGCAAGAATCAAGCTTGGAGGCGGGTTCCATAACAGAGAATGCCATTGGGATCGGTTCCCCGCATGGCGTCACCCCGGACAAGCGAAGCGCCGATCCGGGCCTGAGCGAAAACCCGTTGCGGGCATCGCCCCAATGGCCTTTCCTAAGCTCAAACTCAGATTGCAGAGAGGGACCATGGCAATGGACACCGATCGCATTGATGACGCGGTGCTGGCATTGTTGCTTCTGGGACGGCATGACGGTGACCGGGCTTGGAAGGGCTTCGACTGGGAAGCCATGGAGCGCCTGCATCAGAAGGGCATGATCTCCAACCCGGCGGGCAAGACAAAATCGGTGGAGTTCACCGAAAAAGGCCAGCGGCAGGCGGAGGAACTGTTCCGCAAGCTGTTTACGAAAGCCGAACCATAACACCTAACCCAGATAACGCAAAACGGCGCCACATTTCTGCGGCGCCGTTTGGTTTGATATTCGTGTCTAGGTTTAACCTATTTTCGTTTCCTTTGAAGACCTGGCAGCGACCTACTCTCCCGTGCCTTAAGACACAGTACCATTGGCGCTGGGGGCTTTCACGGCCGAGTTCGGGATGGGATCGGGTGTAGCT